>CAZGOL010000083.1:0-6467 GCA_964527755.1 uncultured Ottowia sp. | reverse complement strand
GGCTATGACGGCACGCTGGAAGAAACCTGGATCGCCTATGGCCGCGCGGCGCTGGAGCGTGGCTACCACCTGCTGCTGCTGGCCGGGCCGGGGCAGATGGACACGCTGCGCTTCTATCCGGAGATGGCCTTCATTCCCGAGTACGAGCGCGTGGCCAGGGTGGCGCTCGATCACGTGCTGGCGCGCCCCGGCGTCGATGCACGGCGGGTGGCGTTGATGGGCATCAGCTACGGCGGCTACTTTGCCACGCGCATGGCGGCGCATGAGCCGCGCATCCGGGCGCTGATCGCCAATTCGCCCATCGTCGATCTGCACGCCTACATGGTTTCCTTCGTCGGCTTCGATCCGGCCAGTGCGCCCGACGAGCAGGACATCCGCCTCGCCGACATCGACCACATCCCGCCCTCGGCCATGCCCGCGCAAACCCGCGAGATGCTGCGCAACCTGATGCTGCGCATCGGCGAGCCCAGCTTCAAGGCGACTTACCAGCGCCTGCGTGACTACCGGGTGGATGACGCGCTGCTCGCGCGCATCCGCTGCCCGGCGCTGGCCCTGGTGGGCGAGGGCGAAGGCCAGGAGCCTTTGGCGCAGCACCGGCATTTCCTGCAAACCGTTGCGGGGCCGAAAGCGGGCCATGTGTTCACGATGCAGGAAGGTGCCGAGGGGCACTGCCAGACCGCCAACCTGGGCTATTCGGCGGCGGTTTCGATGGATTGGCTCGATGAGGTGTTTTCCGCCTGAACCAGAGATTCGGGACGCCAGGCCGCAGCCTGGAACGCCTTGACGCAAGGAAGCTTCTGGCCAGCCAGTCGTTCGCACCGATATTCGAGCCCAGAACTTCTTCCTTTTGCCACCGATCATGCTGCGCCGCACCGCCTTGACCCGTTTGACGCTCGCCACCAGCCTGCCCTGGGCCTTGGCCGGGTGCGGCGGTGGCAACGCCAATGAGACCGGTGGCGTGCTCGATGAGAGCCGTGTGCGCGCTGCGGCAGGCAGGCTCGATGCGATCGTGCCAGAGGTGCTGGTGCGCACCGGCGTGCCCGGCGCGGCGGTGAGCGTGGTGTGGCGCGACCAGGTGCTGGCGCTGCGCGGTTTTGGCGTGCGCCGCGTTGATGAGGCCGCCGCCGTCGATGGCGAGACGGTGTTTCAGCTCGCCTCGCTCTCCAAATCGCTGGCCGCGACGGTGATGGCGACGCAAATGGGCGGCACGGGGCTGGATTGGGATACGCCCGTGCAGCAGTTGATGCCGGATTTCGAGCTGGCCTATCCCGACGCGCAAGACAACGCCCGCCTCACCCTGGGCGACCTGTTCGCGCATCGCAGCGGCCTGCCCGACCACGCGGGCGACAGGCTGGAAGACCTGGGCTGGGGCCGCGCCGACATCCTGCAACGCCTGCGCCTCGTGGCCCTTGATCCTTATGGCAGTTATGCCTACACCAACTTCGGCCTGACGGCGGCCGCACAGGCCCTGGCGCGGGCGCGTGGCACGACCTGGGAGGCGCTGTGCGAAGCGGCGTTGTACCGGCCGCTGGGCATGACCAGGGCGAGTTCGCGATTTGACGACTTCACGGCGCGCGCCAACCGGGCCTGGGGCCATGTGCCGCAGGACGCGAGCCTCGCGGCTTATGGCGCCTTCCCCGCGCGCTATGTGGTGCAGCAGCCGCCCCGCCAGCCCGATGCCCAATCACCCGCTGGCGGCGCCAGTGCCAGCGCCGCCGACATGGCGCGCTGGATGCAGCTGGTGCTGGGTCAAGGTCGCTGGCGGGGCGAGCAGGTGGCCAATGCCGATGCGCTGGCGCGCGCGATGACGGCGCGCCCGGGTGGCGCGTATGGCTACGGCTTCAATGTCGGGCCGGACCCGTGGGGCCAGGCCAGCGTGTCGCATTCAGGCGCCTTCTTGCTTGGCGCGCACACCGCCTTCCTGCTCTGGCCCGAGGCGGGGCTGGGCATCAGCGTGCTCACCAACGCCCAGCCGCGCGGCGTGGCCGAGGCCATCGCCCTGGGCTTTGCCCGGCAGGCCTGGGGGCGGGCTGACGATGGCCGGGACTGGCTCATGGTGATGCAGGAAAAGATGCGCGATCTCTACCAGCCCCTGGGGCGGCTGGCCCGGCAGGTGCCGCCGGATGCGGCCGCGCCCTCGCAACCGCTGACTCATTACACCGGGCGCTATATCAATGCGTACTACGGCGCCGCGGACG
Organism: uncultured Ottowia sp.; assembly: GCA_964527755.1. GTDB lineage: Bacteria > Pseudomonadota > Gammaproteobacteria > Burkholderiales > Burkholderiaceae_C > Ottowia. Next base: position 4,269 of record CAZGOL010000083.1, on the reverse strand, counting down.
TGTCGCTGAACGCCGCGGGCGATGCGCTCGATCTGGTGATCGGGCCGGCCGCGCTGCGCTACCCGCTGCGCCACTGGGATGGCGCGCTGTTTGCCTTTGACATGCAGGGCGAGAACGAACCACCGGGTTCGCGCTGCGGCGTGCAGTTTGCCGATCAAACCCTGACGCTGGAGCTTTTCAGCGAAGACCTGGCGCGCGGCCGCTTTGTGCGTGCGCCCATCTGAAGCACCCCCCAACCATCCACCCCGAGAAGGAGAGACACCATGAAAATTTTCCACATTGCCTGCATCACGGCCGCCATCGCGCTGACCGGCTGCGGCGGCGGCAGCGACACGCCGGACAGCGCGCCGCCCGGCGCCACCCCGCCGCCCATGGGCGCCGCGCCCGGCGTGTTTGCCAAGACCTGGCGCGGCGTGGCGTATTCGGCCATTCCGGCCCAGTTCACCAATGCACCGACGGGCGCCTTTTTCGATTCGGACACCACCGCAGCCGCCTTTCAGGCGCTGTGGGGCAGCAAGGATGGCTGCGGGCGCAACGACCTTGAGGCCATGGCCGCGCAGGGCGTGAACCTGGTGCGTCTGTACGACTACAACTATCAGCGTGGCTCTGACAAGTGGATGACCGCCGGCAATGGCCACATCCCCTTCCTCGACAAAGCGCAGGAGCTGGGCATCAAGGTCATCATCCCGATCTCCAACTACAACTTCAAGAATCAGGATGGCGCCAACCGCCCCTGGGACAACATCGAGCTCACCGTCACGCAGATCATCGAGAGCGTGAAAAAGAACGGCGCGATCCACCCGGCCGTGCATTCCTTCAGCATCGGCAACGAGCTGGATTTGCCCAAGGACGGCGAGACCGCCGACACGCTGATCCCCAAGGCGGTACAGGTGGCCAAGCTGATCCACCAGCTCGCGCCCGACCACTACATGACGGTGCCGATCAGCAACGCCAACGAGAAGGCGTTCTACCAGCAGTTGCGCGAGCAATTGCCCGCCGACATCTACAACGGCCATTTCTACAACTCGGTGCAGACCTTCAAGCTCAAGAATGGCGACGACCTGAAGAACAACATCCTCCAGGCCTATGACGACCTGAACTTGGGCGTGCCGCTGGTCATCACCGAGCTGGGCACCAACAGCGTGGCCATCGGCTCGGTCGATGCCAAGGTGGACGCGGTGCTGGGCCAGGCGAGCGCGGTGCGCGAATACATAGACGCCAATCCCGATTCCATGGTCAAGGGCTTCGCGATCTTCGAATGGCAGAACGCCAACTGGAAGCGCGGCGGCACGGCCGACAACACCGAGAGCACCTTCGGCATCAATGCCTATGGTGGCACCTTGTGTTCATCGAAAACCGGCCCCTTCGGCATGTGGAATGCCAAGGACAATTACTGGGCATCCTTTCACGACGATCAAACCTACGCCGTGGACAAGCTGGTGCCGCTGACCAGCGCGTCCCACCCCGAGGGGCTGCTGTCGGCACTGTCGGTCTACTTCAGGTGACGGCCGATCGTCAGTTGGGCAACGAACGGGTTCCATGGCATACATGCGCAGTCACCCGGTTTCGTCAATGGCCGGGCGCTTTGGTTGCACCTGGGTCCATGGCTCACAAGAGCCATTGGTCCAGGCGCAGGTGCCACGTACATTGGCGGTACTGGCAGTTTTGCCTCACCTTGACGGAGCCCATGATGTCCGATGCCACTTCCCTGCCGGTTCAATTGCAGCGTCTGCTCGAAGCCGAGCCTGAGCTGAAACAAACGTTGCAGCCGCAGCACGACACGGCGCAGATCGTCGCCGCACTCGCCGATGCGGCCGGTCGGCACGGCCTGCCACTGGACACCGTCCGGTTGCCTCAGGCCATCGAGGCCATGCGCCAGATCGGACAGCTCGTTCAGGCCGATCCTGCGCTCCAGCAGGATCTGCAGTCCGCGCAATCGGCCCGGCAGGCGGCCGAACTGATCCAGCGCGCAGCGCGACAAAAAGGCCTGATGCTGGACGCGCAAGACCAACGCGGCGCGACGACCGTGCGCGAGCTCGATGATGCGGAGCTCGAGCATGCGGCGGGGGGTGAATTGATCACTCTTTCGTTGCTGCTCCTCGGCGGAGCGGCGATCATGGCGCCGCTGGTCGCAACCACGGTCGCGTTGACGGTCATGGGAGCGACCGGCAAAGTGAGATAGGGCGCGGCACCAACCGCCGATGCCCGGTCTCGTCCTCAGGATTGACGGACCTGCGCTCCTGCATTGGTGGGACGCGCTAGCACGACGACGCACGCAAGCCGCTGCCGCTGACCCGCGCTTCCCATCTCCAAGGACTGCTGTCGGCTCGTCCCGCCTGTTTCAGCCAGCGCCGGCCGTCCTCCCACCTGCCGCCGCGGCCACCTGGGCCCGGCCGTGCCAGGCGCACGCCGGAAGCGCCCGACCGCATCGATCAGCTGCCTGCGACCGCGGAAATTCGGCGCAGCCGCGCTTGCCTGTCTGCTACGCTCGCCCATGTGTCCGACCTGCCCCGGGCCAGCGCTGCGCCACCGGGTGCGGGCGCGGCCATGTCCCCTTTCGTGATCGTCGTGCTGCTGGCGCTGCTGCTGGGCATCCAGCCGGTCAGCACCGACGTGATCCTGCCCGCGCTGCCGACCTTGCAACGCGACCTGCTGGCGCCGATGAGCGACGTGCAGATGATTCTGGCTGGCCTGCTGCTGGCCTTCGGGTGCTCGCAACTGGTGTGGGGGCCGCTGTCGGACCGGTTCGGACGCCGTCCGGTCCTGCTGGTGGGCATGGCCGCCTACGCAGTCACTTCGCTGGTCTGCACGCTGGCGCCCAACATGCCGCTGCTGCTGGCGGCCCGGCTGGCACAGGGCGCAGCCATGGGCGCGGCGGTGATGTGCGCGCGTGCCATCGTGCGCGACCTGTACTCGCCGCTGGAGGGGGCCCGCACGATGTCGCGCGGGCTGTCGGGCCTGGGCGTGATCGCCATCCTGTGCGCGCCGCTGGGCAGCCTGATGACGGAGTGGATCCACTGGCGCGCGGCGCTGGCGGTGCTGATGCTGTTCGGCGTGGGGACGCTGGCGATGGTGGCGCTGCGGTTTCAGGAAACCAACCTCCAGACCAACCCCAAGGCGCTGGCGCCGCGCACGCTGGTGCGCTCGTGGGCGCACATCGCGCGCCACCCCACGTTCATCGCCTACTGCCTGCTCTCGACGGCGTCCTACATGGCGCTGTTCACGTTCCTGGCCACCTCATCCTTCGTGCTGATCGAAACCCTGGAGCTCAGCCAGTTGGCCTACGGCAGCATCATGGCGGCGCAGTCGGCGCTGTACATCGCGGGCACCGTGATCTGCCGGCGCCTGCTGGTCCGTTGGGGTCTGCGCCGCACCGTGAGCGCCGCGGGGGTTCTGACCTTTGCCGCGGGCGTGCTGATGGCGGGCCTGGCCTGGTTCGGCTGGGGCCGTCCGTGGTACGGCGCCTGGGCGGTGGTGTTGCCGCAGGCGCTGTTCATCACGGCGCACGGCGTGCACCAGCCGGTCGGCCAGAGTGGCACGGTGGCACCGTTTCCGCAAATGGCGGGGGCCGCCTCGGCCCTCAACGGTTTCATCATGATGGCGGGCGCGTTCGCAACCGGCCTGTGGCTGGGACGCGTGATGGACGGCACGCCGCGCCCGCTGGGGCTGGCCTATGGCGTGGTGTGCACGGTGATCGCACTGGTCGCGTGGACCCTGGTCCAGCGCCACGGCGAAGTCCCCGAGCGGCATGGCTGAAACACCGTTGGCGCCCCTGTGCCTGGCCGGGCCCACGGCCAGCGGCAAGAGTGCCGTCGCGCTGGCGCTGGCCGAGCACATTCCGCTGGAGATCATCAGCGTGGACTCGGCGCTGGTCTATCGCGGGCTGGACATCGGCACCGCCAAGCCGAGCACCGCCGAGCGGGCCGCCGTACCGCATCACCTGATCGACATCCGCGACCCGACCGAAGCCTACAGCGCCGCCGAGTTTGCACGCGATGCCACCCGCCTGATCACCGAAATCCGCGCGCGCGGCCGCACGCCGCTGCTGGTGGGTGGCACCATGCTGTACTTCAAGGCGCTCCTCGAAGGCCTGGATGAATTGCCACCCGCCGACGCCGGCGTGCGCCGGCAGATCGACGACCAGGCCCGCGACCGCGGCTGGTCGGCGTTGCACGTCGAGCTGGCCCGGATCGACCCGGTCACGGCCGCGCGTCTGGCGCCCGGCGACAGCCAGCGCATCCAGCGCGCACTGGAGGTGTGGCGCCTCAC
>CAZGOL010000082.1:0-11535 GCA_964527755.1 uncultured Ottowia sp. | reverse complement strand
TCGACCGCCGTCGGCGATCGATCAGCCGCGAGCCGCTCCCGAAATCGTGGTGCTGCCGGTGCGCGAGAGCGTGGAGCCGGCCAGCCGGCCGAGCCCGGTGGCGGCCGAGTTGGCGCCGGTCGATCCCGACGTACAGGGGGACTTCTGGCACGCTCTGGTGCAGGAACTGGTGGCGCGCGAGGCGGTAACGGCGCTGGTGCGCGAGTTGGCCCTGCAATCGCAACTGGTGGCGCGCGCGGGCGAACGTTGGACGCTGCGGGTGGACAGCGAGGCCCTGGGCCAGTCCGGTGTGCGCGAGCGTCTGCAGGCGGCACTGCGCGAGGCCGGGCATCCGGCGCACCTGACGATCGAGATCGGCCCGGTGACCGACAGCCCGGCACGCCGAAACGCGATTCACGCCGCGCGACGCCTGAAAGCGGCCGAAGCCCTGCTGCTGGCTGATCCGTTCGTGCAGGAGATGATGCGCGACTTTGGGGCGAAAATCGTGCCCGGAACGATCAAGCCGCTGTGAGCGATCCGATTGATTCGTGCTGCTCCAAACGGGATGCCGGCGCGCCCTCCATCGGCTGGTCCTCGTTTTTCCAGGGACGTCGCGTACGCGCTCCCGTGATTTCTCCATCGTGACAAAGGAAAACTCGGATGTTCAACAAGGGACAACTCGCCGGCCTGATGAAACAGGCGCAGGCCATGCAGGACAACCTGAAGAAGGCGCAGGATGAACTGGCGCTGCTGGAGGTCGAGGGCGAATCGGGTGCCGGCCTGGTGAAGGTGCTGATGACCGCCAAGCACGACGTCAAGCGCGTCAGCATCGACCCGAGCCTGCTCGAAGACGACAAGGACATGCTGGAAGATCTGGTGGCCGCTGCGTTCAATGCCGCCGTGCGCAAGGCCGAGGAGGTGTCGGCCGAGAAGATGGGCAAGCTCATGCCGGCTGGCATGCCGGGATTGCCGGGAGGCATGAAATTCCCGTTCTGATGACGACACCGGCAACTTGGCCGGGGGGAATGCCGCGCAGGCGCGATCACGCCAGCGCGCAGAGCCAGCTCGGGTGCCGCGCCGGATCGCGCGGGCTGCGGTGAACGACACCCACAGCCTCGACACCCTGGTGCAGGCCTTGCGCCGGCTGCCCGGGGTTGGCCAGCGCTCGGCGCAGCGCATGGCCTTTCACCTGCTGCAGCACGACCGCGATGGAGCCGCGCTGCTGGCTCGGTCACTGCACGAGGCGGTCACGCGAGTGCGTCACTGTTCGCTGTGCCACACGTTCACCGAGGGTGAGGTCTGCGCCACGTGCAGCGACTCTCGGCGGGACGCCACGCGCCTGGCTGTGGTCGAGACCCCGGCCGATCAGGCCGCACTGGAGCGCACCGGTGCGTTCAAGGGGCGGTACTTCGTCCTGATGGGCAAACTCAGTCCGCTGGACGGTGTGGGCCCTGAACAGATCGGCATGCGCAAGCTCATCGAGCGCGCGGTCGACGGCGTGGTGCAGGAGGTGATCCTGGCCACCAACTTCACCGCCGAGGGTGAAACCACCGCGCACGTGCTGGGCCGGGCGCTGCGCAGCCGGGGCCTGACCGTGACCCGGCTGGCGCGCGGCGTGCCGGCGGGCAGCGAACTGGAATACGTCGATCTGGTGACCATCGCGCATGCGCTGGTCGACCGCCGCTGAGCGCGTTTGCTCTGTTTTCAGGAGCTGTTGTGGCGCTCCAGGAAAGCCATGGAACCCTGTTTGGCTTGAATCTGGATGATCCGATCGCGGATTCGGGCACGGCGCCTGCATCCCGTCATCAAGGGAAACCCGATGCGGGCACGTCCCGATGTGCACTGCAGCATCGTCGGCTATGGTCACTGCAGTCTGCTGATTCTGCGGTGTTTCGTGTCAAAGCGATTTGCATCCCCTGTTCGCACGCGTCGCGGCCTGCTGGCGGCGCTCCCGGCGCTTGGCCTGGCGGGCATCGGCGGGCGTGCGTGGGCACAGCAACGATTGGAAAGACCGGATGTCACGCTGGCGCTGGGTGGCCGCACCAGTCTGTACCACCTGCCGGTCGCGCTGGCCGATCAGCTTGGCTACTTCGCCCAGGAAGGGTTGAAGGTGGATTTGCTCGACCAGGCGGGCGGCGGCCTCGCCAAGCAGGTGCTGGTGAGCGGCAAGGCGGATCTCGTGGCTGGCGCTTACGAGCACGTCATCATGTTGCGGCAGCAGGGGCAAAACTGCCGCGCGTTCGTCCTGCAGGGCCGCGCTCCGCAGCTTGCTTTCGGCGTCGGCAGTCGCGCGTTGCCTGATTTCCAGCACGTGCGAGAGCTCAGGGGGCGTCGCATCGGTGTCACGGGCGTGGATTCGGGAACGCACTCATTCGCGCGCCTGGTGCTTGCCCGCGCGGGTGTGGCAGCCGGCGAGGTGGAGTTCGTGCCCGTGGGCACGTCCACGGCCGCCGCCACCGCCTTGCGCGAAGGGCGCATCGATGCGATTGCCAACATCGATCCGGTGATCAGCCTGCTCGAGTTCCGCGGCGAGATCCGCGTCGTCGCCGATGCCCGGTCGCTGCGCGGAACCCAGGAGTTGTACGGCGGTCCCATGCCCGGCGGCAGCCTGTACGCGCCGCAGAGCTTCATCGTGCGCTACCCCCGCACCGTCCAGGCGCTGACCAACGCCATGGTGCGCTCGCTCAAGTGGCTTCAGACCGCCGGCCCGAGCGACCTCGTGCGCGCGATTCCCGAGGCCTGGATGTCTGGCGACCGCGCGATCTACCTGGCTGCGTTCGAGAAGGCCCGCGAAGCCTTCTCGCCGGACGGCCTGCTGTCCGAGGAGGCGGTACTCACCGCCCATCGGATCGTGGCCCGGTTCGAGACCCAGGCTGGCACCACCGTGGTTCGCGCTCCGGCGCCCGGGACCACCTACACCAACGAGTTCGTCGAGCGCGCCCGCATCAAGTACGTGGCCTGAGGCACTGGCCCGCAGGCTCAGCGATGCGTGCTGCGCTTGGTCGGGGTTGCTTTCTTGCCGGCCCGGCCAGCCGCCGGCGGCTTCTTCTTGGTGGCGCGGCTCGGTTCGCTCGACTTGGCGTTGCGCGGCGTCGCCGCGCCAGGCGCCACGGCACTGGCGCGTACGGGGAGGTACAGCACGACGGCGTGCCCCGTCTTGACGTGGGCACTCGCGCCGGTCTTGTTCCACCCCGCGACGGTGGCGGCCGGTAGGTCGTAGCGCTCGGCGATGGCGGCGATGGTGTCGCCCTTGCGGGCACGCACACGGGTGCGGCGCAGGACCACTTCCGGCGTGTAGGCCACCCGCGCGTTGTCCACCACCTGGCCGGCCACAGCGGCGGGTCCCTGGCCGTTGCGTGGCACCAGCAAGGTCGAACCCTGCTTGATCAGCACACCGCGCGGGACGCCGTTGAGCTCGCGCAGCTCGCTTTCGCCCATGCTCGTGCGGCGCGCCGCCTCCCCCGGCGACATGGTTGCCGGAGCGACCCAAGCGGTCCATGAGGCGAGTTTGGCGGGATCGGCCGCGGCCAGGTTCTTCTTGAAGATCGCTGCGTTGTCCCATGGCAGCAGCACCTGGGGCGTCCCGGCGGCAAAGATGATCGGCTTGCGATGCGAGGGGTTGAGCGCCCTGAAATCGTCCAGCCGCACCTGCGCCAATTGCGCGGCGATCTCGACGTCGATGTCCTGCGTGATCTCGATGGTGTCGAAAAACGGGTGGTTGCCGATGAGCGGCAGCACCGCGCCCAGCGCTTCGGGGTGTGCCACGATGTTCTTGACGGCCTGCAGCTTGGGCACGTAGTTGCGTGTCTCGGCGGGCATGCTGAGGTCCAGGTAGCCCGTGCCCAGGCCGGCGGCCTTGTTGCGCGCGATCGCCTTGCTGACGTTGCCTTGCCCCCAGTTGTAGGCGGCCAGCGCTAGGTGCCAGTCGCCGAACATGATGTACAGCTGCTGCAGGTAATCGAGTGCGGCCCGCGTGGAAGCGATCACGTCGCGGCGATCGTCGCGCAGCACGTTCTGGCGCAGGTCGAAGTCGGTGCCCGTGCCCGGCATGAACTGCCACATGCCGGCCGCTTTGGCGCTGGAGATGGCCTGCGGGTTGAACGCCGATTCGATATATGGCAGCAGCGCCAGCTCGGTGGGCATGCCGCGCAACTCCAGCTCTTCAACCACGTGGAAGATGTACAGGCGCGAGCGGTCCGTCATGCGCTCGATGTAGTCGGGACGGCTGAGGTACCACTGCTGCTGCTTTTGCACCAGGTCGCCGTCCAGATCGGGCATGGCGAAGCCGCGTCGGATACGCTCCCACAGATCGGCGGGCGTGCTCAGCGGCGCCACCTTCACGGACTCCAGTTCGGTCACCGAAACGCCGGGCATCGCACCTGGGGTGCCGGGCGTTCGTGTTGCCTCGGAGGCCGAGACGGTTCCGTCGGTGGTCTGCGGGCTGGGCGCGGCGCAGCCGGCCAGCCAGACAACGGCGCCCAGCGCCAACAGATGAGGCCATTTCATCGGAATCGGTTCTTCCATTCACGCAGGGCGGCGAATACCGCCACCTCGCCGCTTGCATCAGGCGCCTGGGCGCGCACGGCCTGCATCACGGCGGGCTCGCGCGTGCGCAGGAAGGGGTTGATCGCTTGCTCGGTGCCGATGCTGGACGGCAGCGTGGGCAGGCCGTTCGCGCGTCGCGCCGCGCACTGGCGCGTGTACTCGGCCAGGGGGTGGTTGCTGGGCTCCACCGTGTTCGCAAAGCGCAGGTTGGCCAGCGTGTACTCGTGTGCGCAACACACCCGGGTTGCGGCCGGCAGTGCAGCCAGGCGATCGAGCGACGCCAGCATCTGGGCAGGCGTGCCTTCGAAGATTCGTCCACAGCCGCCCGAAAACAGCGTGTCGCCGCAGAACAGCAGGGGTGCGCCATCTGCCGGCGCGGCAAAGTAGGCGATGTGGCCGGCGGTGTGGCCCGGCACGGCGATGACCAGCCACTCGGTGCCCAGCACGTCGATCGTCTGGCCATCTTGCAGCGGGTGGTTGCACGCGGGGATCGACTCGCGGGCCGGGCCATAGACCGTAGCGCCGGTCCGTGCGTGCAATTCGGCCACGCCGCCGGTGTGATCGGCGTGGTGGTGCGTGACTAGAATGGCCTGCAAGCGAAGGCCCAGTCGCTCCAGCGCCGTGCGGACCGGTGCGCTGTCGCCCGGATCGACCACCAGCGCGGCCCGCCCGTCGTGCAGCAGCCACACGTAGTTGTCCTCGAAAGCGGGCAGTGCGAGCAGTTCCATCAACAATCCATTTTATGCAAAGCCTCTTGCGCGATGAGCGGTCTCGATGACTGGTTTCACAGCCCGCCCGGCCAGACTCTGCTGGCGTGGGAGCGAAATTGCTTCGATGAAGCGCTGGGCGACGTGTTCGGCTACAACGCCGTGCAGCTGGGGCTGCCCGAGATCGACGCGCTGGTGACCAACCGCATGCCGCAGCGCTGGCTGGCGGTGCCTGCACCGGTGGCCGCTGATGCACCGCCACCTGCACGCAGCGTCGCGCTCGTGGCGCAAAGCGTCGCCTTGCCGTTCGCCGAGGCGAGCCTGGATCTGGTCGTGCTGCCGCATACCCTCGAATTCAGCCCCGATCCGCACGCCACCTTGCGCGAGGTGCAGCGTGTGCTGGTGCACGAAGGGCGCGTGGCGATCAGCGGGTTCAACCCGGTCAGCCTCTGGGGTTGGCGCCAGCGGCGTGCGCGCTGGCTACGCCGCGTCGGCGGCGGCCGGCTTTACCTCCCCGACGCGGGGGAGTTCATCGGGCCCCGGCGCCTGCGTGACTGGTTGCGTCTGCTGGAGTTCGAGGTCGAGCATACCGACTACGGTTGTTATCAACCGGCGGTGCGCAGTGCCGGTGCGCTGGCGCGCTTTGGCTGGATAGACCGCCTGGGTCGACGCTGGTGGCCGATCTTCGGCGCCGCGTATTGCGTGGTTGCGGTCAAGCGCGTGCGCGGCATGCGGCTGATCGGCCCGGCCTGGAAGAAAGCCGCCCCGGGCGCGGTGGCCCCGGCCACCATCACCGGGCGAACCGTGCCGACGCCAATCAACACGAGCAGGCAATCATGAACCGGATCGAGATGTACACCGACGGCGCCTGCAAGGGCAATCCCGGCCCGGGTGGGTGGGGCGTGCTGTTGCGTGCGGGGACCACCGAAAAGGAGTTGTGGGGCGGCGAATCGCTCACCACCAACAACCGCATGGAACTCACGGCGGTCATCGAGGGGCTCCAAGCGCTCAGGCGCCCATGCGACGTGGATCTGTATCTGGACAGCCAGTACGTGCGCCAGGGCATCACGGAGTGGATCGCCGGCTGGAAAGCGCGAGGCTGGCGTACCGCCGCCCGCCAGCCGGTCAAGAACGTCGATCTGTGGCAAAAGCTGGATGCGCTGGCCAGTGGCGCGGGGCACCGCATCCACTGGCATTGGGTGCGTGGTCATGCGGGCCACGAAGGCAACGAGCGCGCCGATGCGCTCGCCAATCGGGGCGTCCCGCCATCATTGCCGTGAACGGAGCCGTCGCCCGCCGCCAAGCCTGCCTGAAGGACGGCTGTGCCGCATCGTGGTCGTGCGAAGCGGGCGCGCAACGGCTAAATTACGCACTCTGTCCACACCAGTCCGACTCGTTCATGCCAGCGCATTCGCCCCTTCGTCTCGATCGTGGTCCAGGGCCCTGCCATGAGTAGGCGGCGCTGGGTTCCGGGGGTCGCGCTGGCGGTGCTCGTGGCCGTGGCTGCCGCTGCCTGGTGGTGGCAGCGACCCGTCGCACCGCAGGCGGCTCCGGCCGTCGCCAAGACCAGCACCTCCGCCCCGGGTGCGGCGGGTGGCGGCAATCAGCCCGTGGTGGTGGAGGTGTCCAGGGTGCGTCTGGAGCCCCTGACCGAGGACGTGGAGGCCGTGGGTTCGCTGCGTTCGCGCCAGGGCGTCATGGTGCGCGCCGAAGTGGGCGGGCGCGTGACGCAGGTGGGCTTTCGCGATGGTCAGCCGGTGCGCAAGGGCCACCTGCTGGTGCAGTTGGACGACCGGCTGCCGCAGGCTCAGGTGCAGCAGGCGCTGGCCGAGTTGTCGATCGCCCAGGCCAACCACAAGCGCAACACCGAGTTGGTCGCACAGGGGTTCATCAGCCAGCGCGGTCTGGACGAGAGTGCCGCCGCCATGCGCGTGGCGCAGGCCAAGGCCGAACTGGCGCGCGCCACGGCGGCGCGCCTGCGCGTGCTGGCGCCGTTCGACGGGGTGACCGGTCTGCGCAACGTGAGCGTCGGGGACTACCTGAAGGAGGGCGCCGACATCGTCAATCTGGAGGACATGAGCGCCGTGTACGTCGACTTCCGCCTGCCCGAGCGACTGCAGTCCCGGGTGCGCCCGGGCTTGAGCGCGCGGGTGCAGGTCGATGCGCTGCCCGATCGGGCGTTCGCTGCCACGGTGCAGGCCGTGGATCCGCAGATCGACGCCAACGGACGCAGCTTGAACGTGCGCGGGTGCATCGACAACCGCTTGCAGCAGTTGCGCCCCGGAATGTTCGCCAAGGTGAACATGCGCCTGGGCGATGACCGGCAGGCGCCGATGGTTCCCGAGGAGGCCATCGTTTCACAGGGAGGGCGCCAGAACGTGATCGTGCTCGCGCCCGGGGACTCCGAAGGGTCATGGCGCAGCCGGCGCGCCGAGGTGGAGACCGGCGCGCGCCGTGGCGGCCTGGTCGAGATCGTGCGCGGCCTGTCGCCGGGTGATCGCATCGTCACGGCGGGCCAGCAGCGCATTGCTCGCGATGGCATGCCGTTGCGACTGGCCGAGATGGCGGCCGATGGCGTGCCCGAGCCGACGCGCGCAGCCTCGGCGCCGGTCGCGGCTTCGGGCCCGGCGCCGCTGCCGTGGGCGGCCGCCGCGCCCGGCCCGGGCCCCTGCGCCGCAGCGCGTTGACCCCGACCGGCCATGCAGCTGCCCGAGATCTCGATTCGCCGCCCGGTGTTTGCCACCGTGCTCTCGCTGCTGATCATCCTGGTCGGACTGGTCAGCTATTCCCGGCTGTCGGTGCGCGAATATCCCAAAATCGACGAACCGGTGGTCACGGTCAGCGTGCGTTATGCCGGCGCCTCGGCCGAGGTGATCGAGACCCAGGTCACGAAGCCGCTGGAGGACTCGATCGCCGGCATCGACGCGGTGGATGTGCTGACTTCCATCAGCCGGCCCGAGCAGGCGCAGATCAGCGTGCGCTTCCGGCTCGAGAAAGACGCCGACACGGCTGCGGCCGAGGTGCGTGACCGGGTCTCGCGCGTGCGCAACAAGCTGCCGCAGACCATCGACGAACCGGTGATCGCCAAGGTTGAGGCCGATGCCTTTCCGGTCATCTGGCTGGCGTTTTCCAGCGACACGCGCCCGCGCCTGGAGATCAACGATCTGGTCAATCGCATCGTCAAGGCGCGCCTGCAGACGGTGACGGGCGTGGCCGACGTGCGCATCTACGGCGAGCGCAAGTACGCCATGCGGGTGTGGCTGGATGCCGAGCGCCTGGCGGCCTACCGGCTGACCACGCAGGACGTGGAAGACGCCATCCGGCGCAACAACCTCGAGGTGCCGGCCGGGCGCATCGAATCGACGCTGCGCGAATTTTCGGTCACTTCGCGCACCGACCTGCTCACCCCCGAGCAGTTCGCCGCCGTGGTGGTGCGCACCGTCAACGGTTTTCCGGTGCGGTTGCGCGACGTGGCGCGCATCGAGGAGGGCGCCGCCGACGAGCGCAGTGCGGTGCGCCTGAACGGGCGTTCGGCCATTTCCGCAGGCGTGATCCGTCAGGCCACCGCCAACCCGCTGGAGCTCTCGCGCGGCGTGCGAGAGATGCTGCCACGGCTGCAGGAAGACCTGCCGGCCGACGTGAAGATCGACGTGGCCAACGACAACTCGGTGTTCATCGACCGTGCAGTCAAGAGCGTCTACGCCACCATCGCCGAGGCGATCGTGCTGGTGGCGCTGGTGATCTTCGTGTTCCTGCGCACGGTGCGCGCCTCGATCATTCCCATCGTCACCATCCCGGTCAGCCTGATCGGCGCGTTCGCGCTCATGCTGCTGGCGGGCTTTTCGATCAACACGCTCACCCTGCTCGCGCTGGTGCTGGCGATCGGCCTGGTGGTGGACGACGCCATCGTCATGCTGGAGAACATCCACCGCCACATCGAGGAGGGCATGCAGCCTTTTGCCGCCGCCATTCACGGCGCGCGCGAGATCGGCTTTGCCATCGTCGCGATGACGCTCACGCTGGCTACGGTGTTTGCGCCGCTGGCCTTCACGCCGGGGCGCACCGGACGCCTGTTCGTCGAGTTCGCCCTGGCACTCGCGGGGGCGGTGTTGGTGTCCGGCTTCACGGCGCTCACGCTCTCGCCGATGCTGTGCTCGGTGCTGCTCAAGCACAACCCCAAGCCGGGCGTGTTCGACCGAACCATGGAGCGCGTGCTGGGCGCGGTCACCAACGGCTACTCGCGACTGCTCACGCGCGTGCTGGCCAGTTGGCGCTGGCTGGTGCTGCTGGTCATGCTGGGATGCGCCGCGGCGATCGCGATGATCTATCCGCAGATGCGGCAGGAGCTCTCGCCGCTGGAGGACCGCGGCGTGATCCTGGCCAACATCAATGCCCCCGATGGCGCCACGCTCGAATACACCGACCGGTACGCGCGGCAACTCGAGGCGTTGGGCCGGCAATACCCCGAGTTCGACCGCATCTTCGGCAACGTCGGCAATCCGTCGGTGTCGCAGGGCAGCGTGGTGTATCGGGCGGTCGATTGGAGCGAGCGAAAGCGCTCGACCCTGGAGATCGCGCGCGAACTGCAACCGCGTTTCAACCAGTTGGCCGGGGTGAGCGCGTTTCCGATCACCCCGCCTTCGCTCGGGCAGGGCTTTCGCGAGCGGCCGGTCAATTTCGTGGTGCAGACGTCCGACAGCTACGAGCACCTGAACACCGCGATGCGCGAACTGATGGACGAGGTGTCCAAGAATCGCGGCTTCATCGCGCCCGATCTGGACTTGCGCCTGACCAAGCCCGAGTTGCGCGTCGAGGTCGACCGCGAGCGCGCCGCCGACCAGGGGGTGAGTGTCGAGGCGGTGGCGCGCGCCATCGAGACCATGCTCGGCGGACGCGTGGTCACGCGCTACCAGCGTGACGCCGAGCAGTACGACGTGATCGTGCAGACGACCGCCGGCGGCCGCGGCACCCCCGCCGACATCGACCGCATCCAGTTGCGCGGACGCGGCGACGCGATGGTGCCGTTGTCGGCGCTGGTCAAGGTGAGCGAGAGCGTTTCGCCGCGCGAGCTCAACCACTTCGGGCAGCGGCGCTCGGCCACGCTCACGGCCAACCTGGCGCCCGACTATTCGCTCGGCGAGGCGCTCGCGTTCCTGCAGCAGAGCGCCGACCGCGTGCTCAAGAGCGGCTACACGACCGACCTGAACGGCATCTCGCGGGAATTCCGCAGCTCGCAGGGTGCGCTGGTGCTGGTGTTCGCGCTGGCGCTGCTGTTCATCTTCCTGGTGCTGGCCGCGCAGTTCGAGAGCTTCGTCGATCCGCTGGTCATCATGTTCTCGGTGCCGCTGTCGATGATCGGCGCGCTGCTCGCGCTGCAGTTCACCGGAGGCTCGCTCAACGTCTATTCGCAGATCGGCCTGATCACGCTGGTGGGCCTGGTGACCAAGCACGGCATCCTGATCGTCGAGTTCACCAACCAGTTGCGCCAGCGTGGCGAACCCATGCTGGAGGCGCTGGTGCACGCCAGCAGCCAGCGTCTGCGCCCCATCTTGATGACCACCGGGGCAATGGTGCTGGGCGCGCTGCCGCTGGCCCTGGCGACG
The DNA here is from genome assembly GCA_964527755.1 of uncultured Ottowia sp. GTDB lineage: Bacteria > Pseudomonadota > Gammaproteobacteria > Burkholderiales > Burkholderiaceae_C > Ottowia. The sequence goes on along the minus strand of CAZGOL010000082.1, from coordinate 701 downwards.
GGTGCCGGGTCGGAGAGCCGCCGGCAGATCGGCTGGGTCATCGTCGGCGGCATGAGCCTGGGGTCCCTGCTCACGGTGTTCGTGGTGCCGACCATGTATTCGCTGCTGGCACGCAAGCGCGTGCCCGGCGCCAACACCGAGCCGGTGGCGGCATCTCCTGTCCTGCATTCACTATAAAATAGATAGCTGCTGTGGCCTTGCCATCAAGCGATATCGGCCAATTCGATTGATGAAGTGGCGGTTGCGCCGAAGACCGCAGCCCTGGGTGGCGCGTGACGGGGACGCTGCGGTTCGCAACCCGCCATGGCTTGGCCGCGCGAGCGGGCGCCCGTTTTTCTGGATCGTCTTCGACGCGAAGTCTGCGTGGCGTGGCCAGACCGCCCATGAAAAAGCCGGCCCGAGGGCCGGCTGAAGGTGGCGGATTCCGGTGACCGGTGCGGTGCCCGACGCACCGCGCGCGGTACCGGAGGGCCCCGGAGATCAGTACACGTCGTGCTGGGTGTTCCAGACGTTGAACTTGCCGGTCGGGGTGACCAGGCGCTTGTCGTTCAGCACGGTCTTGCAGGTGCGGGTCTTGTCGTCGACGACCACGATGGCGGACTGCTTGTCCTTGGCGCTCCACACCGAGAACCAGACTTCGTCGCCTTTCTGGTTGTACTCGGGCTGCACCACGCGCTTGGCGCCGTCGTCCTTGAGGTTGG
>CAZGOL010000081.1:0-11637 GCA_964527755.1 uncultured Ottowia sp. | reverse complement strand
CCCTTGCCCCACACGTAGGCGGTCAGCACCTTGAGCTGTTCGGGGGTGAACTTGCTTTCCCAGGCCGGCATGACGCCGGTCTTGCCGTTGTTGACCATCGCCACGATGTGGGACTCCACGCGCGGTCCGTGCGTGAACACGCCGTTGGTCAGGTTGGGTGCGCCCAGCGCCGGGTTGCCCTTGCCGTCAGGCCCATGGCAGGCCGCGCAGGCCACGAACTTCGCTCGACCCAAGTTGGCGCGCAGCGAATCGTGCGGCGCACCCGACAGGCTGAGCACGTAGTTCGCCACGTTGCGCACGTCATCCGGCGTGCCGACGGCCGCTGCCATCGGCGGCATGACGCCAGTGCGGCCCTTGGCAATCGTTTCCTCGATCTGGGTCGGCGTGCCACCCCAGTTCCACTGCTTGTCGGTCAGATCCGGAAAACCCTTGCTGCCGCGTGCGTCCGAACCATGACACTGCGCGCAGTTGTTCATGAACAGGCGATCGCCGATGGCCATGGCCTGCTTGTCGCTGGCGAGTTGCTCGGTGCTCATCGATGAGAACTGCGCATAGATGGGGGCCGATTGCTCGTTGCCCCGTTCGACCTCGCGCTCGAACTGGCCGGTCTGCGTCCAGCCCAGCGACCCGGCGTACGAGCCCAAGCCCGGGTACAGGTACAGGTAAGCCAGCGAGAACACGCAAGTGATGATGAACAGGCCCACCCACCAGCGCGGCAGCGGGTTGTTCAACTCGCGCAGGTCCTCATCCCACACGTGGCCGGTGGTGTTGTCGCTGTCGGTCATGGCCTTGGTCTTGCCGCTGATCCACAGCAGCAGCAGACAGCCGAAAATGCCCACCAGAGTGATGGCGGCGATGTAGACCGACCAGAAGTTGCTCGTGAAATCGCTCATGTTTCGTGTTCCTTGCCTGTCCGGGACACACCGAAGGAGGTCACTGGGACTGCTCGAAAGGCAGGCGCGCCGCCTCGTCGAAGCGCGCGCGGTTGCGCGTCGACCACGCCCAGAGCACGATGCCGATGAAGACCAGGAAGGTCACCACGGTCACGATGCTGCGCAGCAGATTGATGTCCATGTCGATGCCTTTCGTGGTCACTTGCGATGGATGCCCAGCACCTGCAGGTAGGCAATCACGCCGTCCAGCTCGGTCTTGCCCTTGAGTTCCTCGGGCGCCTGGGCAATCTCCTCGTCGGTGTACGGCGCGCCCAGCGTGCGCAGGCCGCGCATGTGCGCCTGGATGGAGCCGGCATCGGCGGCGGTGCGCTCCAGCCATGGATACGCGGGCATGTTGGACTCGGGGACCACGTCGCGCGGGTTGTTCATGTGCGCGCGATGCCAGTCGTCGCTATAGCGCCCGCCGACGCGGTGCAGGTCGGGGCCGGTGCGCTTGCTGCCCCACAGGTGGGGGTTGTCGTAGACGAACTCGCCGGCCACCGAGTAGGGACCATAGCGCAGCGCCTCGGCGCGGAAGGGGCGGATCATCTGGGAGTGGCAGTTGTTGCAGCCTTCACGCACGTAGACGTCGCGGCCGATCACCTGCAGGGCGGTGTAGGGCTTGAGGCCCTCGATCGGCTGCGTGGTCGATTTCTGGAAAAAGAGCGGGACGATCTCGACCAAGCCTCCGAAAGAGACCACGATCAGGATCAACACGATCATCAGGAAGTTGTTGGTCTCGATCTTGGCGTGACCACTGATTCTTTCTTGTGCCATGCTCAAGAACTCCTTCTCAGGCACGCGCCGCGACGGCGGGAATGGGCACGGGCACCGCTCGGCCGGCGGTGGCGGTCTTGATCGTGTTCCACAGCATGATCAGCATGCCGCCGAGATACAGCAGACCGCCCAGCAGACGCAGCACGTAGAACGGGAAGGTGGCCTTCACGGATTCGACGAAGGTGTAGGTCAGCGTGCCATCGGCATTGACAGCGCGCCACATCAGGCCCTGCATGACGCCGGCGATCCACATGGCGGCGATGTAGATGACGATGCCGATGGTGGCGATCCAGAAGTGCGCCTCGATCGCCTTGACGCTGTACATCTGCTTGCGACCGAACAGGCGCGGAATCAGGTAGTAGAGCGAACCCATGGTGATCAGCCCCACCCAGCCGAGTGCACCCGAGTGCACGTGCCCCACCGTCCAGTCGGTGTAGTGCGAGAGCGCGTTGACGGTCTTGATCGACATCATCGGGCCCTCGAAGGTCGACATGCCGTAAAACGACAGCGACACGATGAGAAAACGCAGGATCGGGTCATCACGCAGTTTGTGCCAGGCCCCCGACAGCGTCATGATGCCGTTCATCATGCCGCCCCAGGAAGGCGCCAGCAGGATCAGCGAAAACACCATGCCCACCGATTGCGCCCAGTCGGGCAGCGCGGTGTAGTGCAGGTGGTGCGGGCCGGCCCACATGTAGGTGAAGATCAGCGCCCAGAAGTGCACGATCGACAGGCGATAGCTGTAGACCGGGCGCTCGGCCTGCTTCGGGATGAAGTAGTACATCATGCCGAGGAAGCCCGCCGTCAGGAAAAAGCCCACCGCGTTGTGCCCGTACCACCACTGCACCATCGCGTCCTGCACCCCGGCGTAGGCCGAGTACGACTTCATCCAGCCCACGGGCAGCTCGGCGCTGTTGACCACGTGCAGCATCGCGATCGCCAGGATGAAGCCGCCGTAGAACCAGTTGGCGACATAGATGTGCCGCACGCGGCGAATGCCGATGGTGCCGAAAAACACCACCGCGTAGGCGACCCACACCAGCGTGATCAGGATGTCGATCGGCCATTCGAGCTCGGCGTACTCCTTGCTGGACGTGTAGCCCAGCGGCAGCGAGATCGCCGCGCCCACGATCACCAGTTGCCAGCCCCAGAACGTGAAGGCCGCCAGCTTGTCCGAAATGAGGCGCGCCTGGCACGTGCGCTGCACCACGTAGTACGACGTGCCGATCAGGCCGCTGCCGCCGAAGGCAAAGATGACGGCGTTGGTGTGCAGCGGCCGCAGGCGCCCGTAGCTGAGCCACGGGATCCCGAAGGTCAGATCGGGCCAGGCCAGCTGGGCGGCGATGAACACACCCACCAGCATGCCCACGACCCCCCACACCACCGTCATGATGGCGAATTGCCGCACGACCGTGTCGTTGTAGACCGCCACTTGCGCGTTGCCCAATGCCATGTCAGGCCTTCCTTTCCAGTGCACTCGCGGCAAGTATCCTTGATTCCGTCATGGTTACGATTGACTTGAATCAATCGTCCTCAAGGATGCGCTCGCCCTCGCGATCAACGTCTTCGAACTGCCCACGCCAGATCGCCCATGCGAGTGCCCCCAGGATGATGAAGACCAGCACGACCGACAGCGGGATGAGCAGGTACAGGATGTCCATCACGCCGACTCCGACACCCGACGCACGCTCAGGCGCAAGGCGTTGAGCACGACCAGCAGCGAACTCGTCGCCATGCCCAGGCCCGCTGCCCATGCCGGCATCAGCCCCCCCAACGCCAAGGGCACGCCGGTGGCGTTGTAGACCAACGCCCAGCCGAGGTTTTGCCGCACCACGCGCAGCGTCCGCACCGCCTGTCGCCGCGCGTCGGCCACGGCCTCGAGCCGTTCCCCCAGCACCACGAAATCCGATTGCCCTTGTGCCACAGGCACGGCACGGCCGAACGCGAATGAAACGTGTGCCGCTGCGAGCACGGGTCCGTCGTTCAGGCCGTCACCGACCATCGCGACACGCGCGCCGCCCTGTTGTGCCTGGCGCAGTAAAGCCAGCTTGCCATCGGGCGTGCAACCTCCACGGACATCGTCGATGCCAGCCAACTGACCGATGCGCTTCGTCGCGGCGGGTTCATCACCGGAGGCCAAGCGGACCCGAACCCCTTGCGCGCGCAGCGCGGCCACGGTCCGGGCCGCATCGGGACGCAACTCTTCACGCCAGAAAAAGCTGGCCAGCCAGCCATGGTCGTCCGCCAGATGACTGACCGACCCACTGGCTTGCTGCGGTGGCGTCGTGCCACAAAACACCGCTTCCCCTAGGCGGATCGTCGTGACCACATCAGCCAGCCTGATCTGGCCCTGTACACCCTTGCCCGCGATTTCCTGCACATCGACCGGGGGTTGCTCGGGCGGCAGCGAGCCCATCCGCTGCGCTGCGGTCACCAGCGATCGGGACACCGGATGCAGGCTGTTGCGTGCCAGCGCCGCGGCCAGGGCCAGCGCTCGCTCCCGCGTGAAGTCGTCACGAACGTCGATTCGCTCCAGCACGAAGGCATCGCGCGTGAGGGTGCCAGTCTTGTCGAACATGACCGTGTCCACCTCGGCGAGCGTCTCGATCGCGTCCAGACGCCGTACCAGCACGCCGCCGCTTGCCAGAGCGCCCGCGCTGGCAAGCAGGGCCGCTGGCGTGGCGAGCGACAAGGCGCATGGACATGTGACGACCAAGATGGCCACCGCGATCATCAGCGCGCGGCCCGGATCCTGCGGCCACCACCACACGGCCGCAGCGCCAGCAGCCAACAGCACGAACAGCAGAAACGGCCATGCCAGGCGGTCGGCCAGGCGGGCCACGCGCGGCTTGTCCACCGCAGCCCGCTCCATGAGTTCCACGATCTGGGCGTAGCGCGTCTGGGCGCCCACGCGCTGCACCAGAACGTCGACTGGCGCACTCAGGTTGTGACTCCCAGTCACGACTTCGTCGGACTCGGTTCGCGCCACCGGCGTGGATTCTCCGGTCAGCAGCGCCTCGTCCACCGTGGTGCTGCCATGCACGATCCGGCCATCGGCAGGGAACGCTTCGCCGGGACGCACGCGCACCACATCGCCCAAGCGCACCCGACGCACCGCCACGCGCTCCCATTGGCCGTCGCCGGTCCGGCGCTCGACGCTGTCGGGCAGGCGCTGCATCAGCACATCGAGCGCGCCGGCGGCACGATCGCGCAAGCGCAGTTCGAGCCAGCGCCCTACGAGCAGAAAAAACACGAACATGGTCAGCGAGTCGAAATACACCTCATGTCCGAACACCCCGTCCGGCTCGAAGGTGCCTAGCGAACTGACGACGAACGTGATCAGCATCCCGAGCGCCACCGGCAATTCCATGCTGATGCGCCGCAGGCGCAGGTCCCGCCACGCCCCCTGCATAAAAGGCCGGCAGGAAAACAACATCACTGGCAATGCAAGCACCCATTGGGCCCAGCGCAGCAGGTGCAAGATGCCGGGCTCGATCTCACCCGGCGCACTGAAGTAGCTCGGCGCCGCGTACATCATCACCTGCATCATGCACAGGCCCGCCACACCAAGGCGCCAGAGCATGCGGCGCGTTTCGGCCTGACGTCTCGCCCCCGCCTCGAGGTCATGCACCGGAACCGCCCTGTAGCCCGTACCGGCCAACGCGCCGATCCACTGCGAAGGACGGGTGACACCTTCATCCCACACCACACGGCCGCGTTGGCTGGCAGCGCCGACATCGGCCGCCAGCACGCCGGGCACGGCGCGCAGGGTCTGCTCGATGGTGGACGCACACGCAGCGCAATGCATGCCCTCCAGCGCGACCGTGGACTCCCACCGCGCTGCCGTGTTGCCGACACTCGCGTGCGGCCGGCTGAAGGCGAGCCACTCGTCGCGCTCGTCGAGCAGCGTCAGTTCTGCGTCGCGGGCGTTCACGCGTTCGCGCCGATCGATTGCTCCGGAGGCCGAGAGTGCGTCGGCGCCATTCATGAGGGTCTACCCTAGAAGATCCGGCTGTGTCGTGAATTGATTCACATCAAGTATTGCTGGGCTTGGCGGGGTTAACGTACGCTCGGCTCCTGTCGGCACGGGTCGATGGGCGGCGCGCCATCAGGCGAAGGAGAACATCTATGTATCAGCGCATCCTGGTCGCCACCGACGGCTCGGAACTGTCGGCCAAGGCCGTCGATCACGCGATCCGGCTGGCGGCCACGTGCGGTGCCGAAGTGATCGCCGTGAACGTCGTGCCGCGCTACCCGCGCAGCTATTTCGACGGCTCGCTGCCTCTGTCCGCCGAGGAAATCGAACGCGTGGAGCACCATTGGGTCGAAAGCGGCCAGAAGGTCCTGGATACCGTGCAGGCCGCTGGTGCAGCGCACAACGTCAAGGTGACCACCACCATCAGCAAATCGGATCTGGTGGCCGAGGCGGTGATCGAAACCGCCAGGCAGCATGACGCCGACCTGATCGTGATGGCCTCGCACGGTCGCAAGGGCGTGTCGCGCTTGCTGCTGGGCAGCGAGACGCAACAGGTGCTGACCCACTCGGAAATTCCAGTGCTGGTGTTGCGCTGACGCGCGCCTGATCCGGTTTGGCGCGGCGCTCAACTGGGCACCGCACCACCGACTGGATCGTCGGCTGCGCTGGCTGCGGGCTGGTGCGACACGGCCGGACGCACGCTGGGCGGCGCCGGAATGTAGCCTGCCAGCCCCTCACGCAAGCCCATCTCGAGCCGGTCGACCCGTGCGTGCAGGTCGCGGTTGTGGGTTTCGACGGCCTGGACGAGGCGGCCGATGTCGGCGTCCACCGGGCGTTCGCGCAAGCCCATTTCGGCACGGTCGATGCGAGAGAGGGTTTCCTGTGTCCGGTGGTCGATCGCTTCGGTCAGGCGCGCCACCTCCTTGTCGACGTGCGCACGAAGGTCGGTAAAGCGCGACGCCTCGGCCTTGTCGGCCAGTTCGCGTTGAGCCGCCAACTCCCGGGCGTGGCGGCGCGTTTCCATCAGCACGGTACCCTGGGTGTAGGCCATAACCCCCACGAACACCACCGACAGGAAGCCCATCAGACCCACCAGCACCAGACCCAGGGGCGCACGCACCTCGGTGAAGATCAGCGACAGATCGGTCGGCCGATTCATCTCCGTCCAGTTGACGCCGACAAACGTGACGATGGCCGCGCAGACCAGCAGCAGAAACAGGGCTCGCAAGGACATCGACAGGCTCCTACGGTTTGCTTGGAAAGCCGCCAGTGGTGCGCCGGCACCCGGCAACGTCAAGTGTAGTGCGCCGCCGCAGCGGCCCGTCGCGACCGGGCATTGCGCTCAGGTCACCGCGAACAACTGCTTGTAGCGATCGCGCAGCAGGTTCTTTTGCACCTTGCCCATGGTGTTGCGGGGCAACTCCGCCAGCACGAAGCAACGCTTGGGGATCTTGAAGTTGGCCAGTCTGGCCTTCAACCCGGCCAGCAATTGCTCGGGCTGCGGGTTGGCGCCCGAGCGCGCGATCACCACCGCCACACCGACTTCGCCGAAATCCGGGTGCGGCACCCCGACGACGGCGGACTCCTGCACCCCCGCCATTTCGTTGAGGCAGCTCTCGATCTCGGCCGGATAAACGTTGTAGCCGCCGCTGATGATCAGGTCCTTGCTGCGTCCGACGATCGTGACGTAGCCGCGCGCGTCCTGCATGCCGACGTCACCAGTCCTGAAGAAACCATCAGCGGTGAACTCCTCGGCGGTCTTCTCGGGCATCTGCCAGTAGCCCGAGAACACGTTCGGTCCCCGGACCTCGATGCCGCCGATCTCGCCTGCAGCCAGCGCCTGGCCCGCATCGCCGCGCACGCGCAGGTCAACGCCGGGCAGCGGAAAGCCCACCGTCCCACCGCGCCGCTCGTCCTGGTTGCCATGGCGCGGATCGGCCCGATAGGGGTTGCTGGTGAGCATCACCGTTTCGCTCATGCCATAGCGTTCGAGAATGGTGTGACCGGTGCGCGCCCGCCAGTCGTTGAACGTCTCGATCAGCAGCGGCGCCGATCCGCTGATGAACAGGCGCATGTGCGCGGCCTGCGCGCGGCTGAGCGCCGGTTCGGCCAGCATGCGGGTGTACAGGGTGGGCACGCCCATGAACACCGTGGCGCGCGGCAGATCGGCAATCACCCGCTTGGGATCGAACTTGCCGTGCCACAGCATCGTGCTGCCGTTGAGCAGCGCGCCGTGGATCGCCACGAAGAGGCCATGCACGTGGAAGATGGGCAACGCATGGATCAACACGTCGCCGGCTTGCCATCCCCAGTAGTCTTTCAGCATGACGGCGTTGGACTGCAAGTTGCCGTGCGAGAGCATGGCACCCTTGCTGCGCCCGGTCGTACCGCTGGTGTAGACGATGGCGGCCAGATCCTTCGCGCTGCGCGGTGCCGGGTGGTGCCGATCGCTTCGATGCGCCGCCCGCTCCAGCAGAGTGCCGGTGCGGTCGTCGTTCAGGGTGAAGACGTGGCGGGTGCCCGCCTTGAAGGCGATCTGGCTGACCCACGGAAAATTGGCTCCGGTGCACACCACCACCGCCGGCCGGGCATTGTCGATGAAATACTCGATCTCGGCGCTGTGGTAGGCGGTATTGAGCGGCAGAAAGACAAAGCCCGCGCGCAACGTTGCCAGATACAGGATCAGCGCCTCGACCGATTTGTCCACCTGCGCCGCCACGCGCGGCGCCATCCCGAATGGATCGGGCGGCAGATCGAGCGACTCGAGCAGGTTGGCAACCATGGCGGTGGCGCGATCCAGGTCGCGCCACGAGTAGCGCAGGCCACTGTCGGTTTCGACCGCAACGGCGTCCAGTGCATCGGGGAAAGCGGCTCGCAGCGTGGCAAAGAAATTCTGGTCGATCATGGTGGAACTCGGCTCTGGATGGACGCAGCGCTCAAAAGCGCGGCGTGCGCTTTTGCAGGAATGCCCCGATGCCTTCGCGATGCTCCGCCGAATCGGCGTAGTCGTAGGCATCGATGACTATGCTTTCGAGAGCATCTTGGGCTTGAATGGAAAAGGTTGATCGCCTGTTCAATGCCCGAAGCGTGCGCTTGTTCTGACGCGCGGCCCGGGGTGCGAGGGCGGCCACGCGCCGGGCCCGCTCGAGCGCGCGGGCCCCGAGGGTGTCGGCCGGCAACGTCTCGTGCAGGAAGCCGCGCGCCTTCATCTCGGCGGCATGAAGCACTGCCGCCTCCAGCAGGATCTCGCGCGCGGTCGCCTCACCCGCCACGCGCGCGACCAGTGCCGCCTCGCGCGGCGCCATCGGGAAACCCAGCCGAGCGATCGGGGCGCCAAAACGCGCGTCTTCGCTTGCCAGGCGGATGTCGCAGCCGCAGGCGATCTCGACGCCCGCGCCCATGCACGGCCCCTCGATGGCGGCGATCACCGGCACGTCGCATTCGAGCAGCGCCTGCAGACCGCCCCACACCTCGCCTTCGTGGAACGCGCGCAAGCTGGCCGTGTCGAAGCGAAACGCCGGGTACTCGCCGATGTCCCCGCCAGCGCAAAACGCCTGCCCTGCGCCTTGCACGAGCACGCAGCGCCACTCGTTGCCGGCCTGGATGCGCGTGAAGACCTGCTGCAATTCGCGCCACATGGTTCGCGTCATGGCATTCAAGCGGTCCGGATTGGACAGCGTGACGACGGCGACCCCACCTTCTCCATCGAGCACCACGCGCCCCGTCACGCCATCACCTCGTTTGTTCCTTCAACTCAAGAGTGCCTCGACCGCGCCGGACAGGGGAATGCTGCCACGCGCCAACTGGGCGCGATGCCGATCCAGGCGCTTGAGATCGTACAGGTAGTTGACCATCAGACCGTACGACTGCTTCAGGCCCTTGGCGGACGGATCGCCCAGCCAGTTCACGCGCTCGATGCGCGCGCCGTTGCCCAAATGAAAGCGTGCCACGGCGTCCAGCGGGCGCCCGTCGTCGGTGAGGGTACGGCCCAGGTAGTGCGCCGCGGCAGCGAGCAGCCAGCGGGCACGTGCCGATTTTTCCGGCCACTCGGCGACTGTTTCGAGCGCCACCAGCAAATCGGACGGAGCCAGCCGGGGCACCTGAAGTTCGGTCGCCAGCGTCTGGCGCACCCGCGCCGGGGTGTTCTGCCACATGGCTTCGACGTGGTGGGTCAACCACGCGCGCAACCCCGGAATCGGCGAAAGCGTGGCGAACAGCTTGAGTTGCGGAAACTCGAGCCGCAGCGCCTCCACGACGCGCTTGATCAGCGCGTCACCGAAACTGACACCCTTGAGGCCGGCCTGCGTGTTGCTGATCGAGTAGAAGATGGCGCTGGTGGCTTTCTCCAGGTCCGCCGGGGCGGCCTCTTCGTCCAGCAGCGGCCCGATGCCGCCCGCCATGTCGCGCAACAGGGCAACCTCGATGAAGATGAGTGGCTCGCCCGGCATGCGCGGGTGAAAGAACGCATAACAGCGCCGATCTTCGTCGAGTCGATTCTTGGCGTCCGCCCAGCTGCGGATGTCGTGCACGGCCTCGTACTGGATCAGCTTCTCGATCAGGGCGGCGGGCGAGCTCCAGCTGATGCGCTGCAAATCGAGAAAGCCGACGTCGAACCATGTGGAGAACAGTTCGCGCAAGTCATTGTCGAGCGCCACCAGACGCTTGTCGCCCTTGAGGTGCCGAAGCAGCTCGGCCCGCAGATTGACCAGGAACTGCACGCCTTCCGGAAATGCGGAAAAGCGCTGCAGCAATCGGGTGCGCGGTGCAGTGAAGGCGCGCCGCAGTCGCACCTCGGCGCGCGATTCGTCGTCGGTACCGCGCGCGGCTTCGTACGCGTCGTGGGCCACCTGAATGGCCGATACGTCGGGTGTGAACTGCTCGCTCATCAGCCGCCAGCACTCGTGCCGCTGCTCGGGCGTGGCTGCGGCATACCAGGCGGCCAGCGCCGCTGCCCGCCGGCCACCTTCGACTTCGCTCAGCGCCGGATCGAGCACGTGCTGCAGCTCGCGCAGGATGCGGCGCGTGCCCCAGGGCCCGATGGCGTCGACGCCGCGCTCGAGCATCGCGCTCAGGCGCGCCCGCATGCTCGATCCAGGTGCCTGGTGACCGTCGCGCAGATTGTCTGGAACTCCTGAATTCATAGCTGCTTTGGCGTGTCAATCAAGCACTGAGGCCATAAATGCCTTGAAAATTCGGTCAACCCGCGGTGCGTTGGCCCGCAGCCGGCTGCCGGCTGGCCCACGCCCACAGCAGGATACCAACCAGCACCATGGGCACGCACAGCCACTGCCCCATGGACAGTCCCAGCGTCAGCAGGCCAAGGTAGGCGTCGGGTTCGCGGAAGTACTCGGCAACGAAACGCAGCACGCCATAGCCCACCAGAAAGGCACCGCTCACCTGCCCGATGCGGCGCGGTCGGCGCGCGTACAGCCACAGCAGCACGAACAGCAGCACGCCCTCGAGCAGGAACTGGTAGATCTGCGACGGGTGACGCGGCAGCATGGAGCCGCTTTGCGGAAACACCATGCCCCAGGGCAGATCGGGCGCAGCAAAGCGCCCCCACAGCTCGCCGTTGATGAAATTGCCCACGCGCCCGCTGGCCAGGCCCAGCGGCACGCAAGGCGCCACCAGGTCGGTCACCTGCAGCCAAGGTCGTTGGCTGCGTCGTGCCCACCCAATCATGGCCCCGATCACGCCCAGCATGCCGCCGTGAAAGCTCATGCCACCCTCCCAGATGGCAAAGATCTGCAAGGGGTGGGTGGCATAAAACGCAGGTTTGTAGAACAGGCAATAACCCAGGCGTCCGCCCACGATGACACCCACCACGCCCCAGAACAGCATGTCCTCAATGTCGCGCCGACTCCAGGGCGTGGGTTGTGTAACGGCGGCAAACTGCGGATGACGCAGGCGGCGCGTGGCCAGAAAATAGAACAACCCGAAGGCCACCAGGTA
>CAZGOL010000080.1:0-11723 GCA_964527755.1 uncultured Ottowia sp. | reverse complement strand
TCGGCTTTGCTCTGCAACTTGTTGAGTGCACTGAGATATGCCTTGGCAGACGCGACGATGATATCGGGATCGGCGCCGACCCCGTTGACGACTCGGCCTGCATTCTGCAGCCGCACCGTGACTTCGCCCTGCGCGTCGGTGTTGCCGCTGATGGCGTTGACCGAATAGAGGATCATCTCGGCACCGCTCTTCACGTGCGACTCGATGGCCTTGAGCGACGCATCGACCGGTCCGTTGCCATCGGCCTGGCTGCGCACCTCCTTGCCCCCGACCGTGAACACGATTTCCGCGTGCGGCGTCTCGCCGGTCTCGCTGCGCTGGGCCAACGAAATGAAGCCGTAGTGCTCCTTGTCGGCGACGACGCTTTCGTCGCTCACCAGCGCCAGAATGTCCTCGTCGAAGATTTCGCTCTTGCGGTCGGCCAGTTCCTTGAATCGTGCGAAGGCAGCCAGGATTTCCCCTTCCGACTCGAGCTCCACGCCCAGCTCCTGCAGGCGCTGCCTGAAGGCGTTTCGCCCCGAAAGCTTGCCCAGCACGATCTTGTTGGCGCTCCAGCCCACGTCCTCGGCGCGCATGATCTCGTAGGTATCGCGCGCCTTGAGCACGCCGTCCTGGTGGATGCCGCTGGCGTGCGCGAAGGCGTTGGCGCCCACCACCGCCTTGTTGGGCTGCACCACGAAACCGGTGGTCGAACTCACCATTTTGCTGGCGGTCAGGATCTGCGTGGTGTCGATGCCGACCTCGAGCCCGAAGTAGTCGCGGCGGGTCTTCACGGCCATCACCACCTCCTCGAGCGAGCAGTTTCCGGCTCGCTCGCCCAGGCCGTTGATGGTGCACTCCACCTGGCGCGCACCACCGATCTTCACCCCGGCCAGGCTGTTGGCCACCGCCATGCCCAGGTCGTTGTGGCAGTGCACGCTCCACACCGCCCGGTCGCTGTTGGGGACCTTCTCGCGCAGACTCCGGATGAAGTTGCCGTACAGCTCGGGAATGGCGTAGCCCACCGTGTCCGGAATGTTGATGGTGGTGGCTCCCTCCTTGATCACGGCCTCGCAGATCCGAGCCAGGAAGTCGAGGTCGCTGCGATAGCCGTCTTCGGCGCTGAACTCGATGTCGTCACGCAGGTTGCGGGCGAAGCGGGTGGCGAGTTTTGCCTGCTCGAACACCTCGTCAGGCGACATCCGCAACTTTTTCTCCATATGCAGCGGGCTGGTGGCGATGAACAGGTGGATGCGCGCGTTGGTGCTGTCCTTGAGCGCTTCGCCCGCTCGCCCGATGTCGCGGTCGTTGGCACGCGCCAGCGAACAGACGGTGGAGTCCTTGATGACGCGGGCGATGGCCTGCACGCACTCGAAGTCGCCGTTGCTGCTGGCGGCAAAGCCGGCCTCGATCACGTCCACCTTCAGGCGCTCGAGCTGGCGCGCGATCCGCAGTTTTTCGTCGCGGGTCATGGAGGCGCCAGGCGACTGTTCGCCGTCGCGAAGGGTGGTGTCGAAGATGATCAGTTTGTCGGTCATGGTGAGGCTCCTGCCGCGTGCATCGCGCCTGTGGCGCTCAGGCTGCCACCGCTTCGGTGACAGCTTGCGATTGTGCCGCCGGTCGGTTCATGGCTTCGGCGCGCTGCACGCCCGATGCAATGGCCTTGAACGCAGCCGCCGTGGTGTCGACATCCACCCCGACGCCGAACAGCGACCTGGATTCGTCCACTCGCATCTCGACGTACGCCACGGAGCGCGCGTCGGCCCCGGCACCGATGGCGTGCTGCTGGTAGTCGAGCACGCGAACGGTGTGTCCGGTCACCTCCTCCAGCGCCCGGCTGAAGGCGTCGATCGGACCATTGCCCCGCCCCCTGATGACGTGGCGCTTGCCGTTCCAGACCAGTTCGCCGCGCAGCGAGACCGATGCGGTGGCGCCATCGCCCTGCGCCTCGACCACGTGGTGGTGCAGACCCTGCGCGCCGTCCATGTGGTATTCGCCGCGAAAGAGCGCCCAGATGTCGGCGGCGGTGAGCTCCTTGCCATCGGTGTCCATCACGCGCTGCACCGCCTGGCTGAATTCGATCTGCAGGCGCCGCGGCATGACGAGGCCGTACTCGCTTTCGAGCAAGTACGAAATGCCCCCCTTGCCCGACTGGCTGTTGACGCGGATCACCGCCTCGTAGCTGCGTCCCAAGTCCTTTGGATCGATCGGCAGGTAGGGCATATCCCACACATCGCTCTCGCGACGGGCAGCAAAGGCTTTCTTGATCGCGTCCTGGTGCGAACCCGAGAACGAGGTGTAGACCAGGTCGCCGACGTAGGGGTGGCGCGGGTGGACGGGAAGCTGGTTGCAATGTTCGACGGTCGCGCGAATCTCGTCGATGTTCGAAAAATCGAGCCCCGGCGCCACCCCCTGGGTGTACAGGTTGAGCGCGATGTTGACCAGGTCGAGGTTGCCGGTGCGCTCGCCGTTGCCGAACAGGCAGCCCTCGATGCGGTCGGCGCCGGCCATGAGCGCAAACTCGGCCGCTGCCGTGCCCGTTCCGCGGTCGTTGTGCGGATGCACCGACAGCACGATCGAGTCGCGCCGCGCCAGGTGGCGGTGCATCCACTCGATCATGTCAGCGAAGACGTTGGCCGTCGAATGCTCCACCGTCGACGGCAGGTTGACGATGCATTTGCGCTCCGGCGTCGGCGCCCACACCGCCGTCACGCTGTCGACCACCCGCTTGGAGAACGCGAGTTCCGTACCCGAGAACATCTCGGGTGAATACTGAAACGTCCACCGCGTATCAGGCTGGCGGGCGGCCAGCCGCTTGAACAGCTCGGCGTGGCGGGTGGCCAGATCGACGACGCCATCCTCATCCAGCCCCAGCACCACCCGGCGCATGACCGGCGCCACCGCGTTGTACAGGTGCACGATGGCGCGCGGCGCGCCCTGGAGCGACTCGAACGTGCGCTCGATCAGGTGGTCGCGAGCCTGCGTGAGCACCTGGATGGTCACGTCGTCGGGAATCCGGTCTTCCTCGATCAGCATGCGCACGAAGTCGAACTCGGTCTGCGAGGCCGACGGGAAGCCGACCTCGATCTCCTTGAAGCCAATCGCCACGAGAGTCTCGAACATGCGCAGCTTGCGTGCCAGATCCATTGGTTCGACCAGTGCCTGGTTGCCGTCGCGCAGGTCGGTAGACAACCAGATCGGCGCCTGGGTCAGCACCGTGTCCGGCCAGGTGCGGTCCTTGAGTCCGACCGGCGGGAATGCGCGGTATTTGGAGCTGGGTTGCTGAAGCATCATGGTTGGTCCTTTTGGGAGGTTATTGCCACCAGCAACGCGAATGCAAAACGGCCCGCTGCTGGAGCATGCGGGCCGTTGGGTGTATTCGACTGATGAATGTACGAACGCGCCTAGCCCGCCTGCGATAGCAGTAGCACCAGCAGCGCGAGCGACGCCACGGCAAAGCCGGCGGCAAGCGGGCGGGCGTCATGGGCAAAGTTCATGGTGCAAAACTATAGCACAGGCTCCTGCTACTGGTGCAGGCCGCGCTCATCGGGCTCGTCGGTGGAGGTGCTGACAATGCTGGCGTGCTCGCCCTTGGCGCGTCGCCAGACGTAGATCACGTAACCCGACAGCGCATACCCAACGAACAGCACGAACAGCATGGTGGCCGGTTCGATGCTGACGATCGCGAACACCAGCGCCAAGGCCACGAGCACCACGAAAGGCACGCTGCGCCGCCCGCCGAAGTCCTTGAAGCTGTAGTAGGGCACGTTGGTGACCATCGTCAGTCCCGCGAACACGGCGATGCCGAACATCAGCCACGACAGGCCGTCGCGCGAGCCCGGGATGCCGCCGAACATCGAGATCAACGACCTGAACAGCGGCACTTCGCGGTGCGCCACCAGCATGGCGCTGGTCAGCCAGATGAAGCCAGCCACCAGCGCCGCGGCCGCCGGCGATGGCAAGCCCTGGAAATAGCGCTTGTCGACGACACCGGTGTTGACGTTGAAGCGCGCCAGCCTGAGTGCCGCGCAGGCGCAATAGATGAACGCCGCGATCCAGCCCCAACGACCCAGGGGCCGCAGCGCCCATTCGTAGGCGATGAGGGCCGGCGCGGCACCAAAGCTCACCATGTCCGACAGCGAATCCATCTGTTCGCCGAACGCGCTTTGCGTGCCGGTCATGCGCGCCACGCGGCCATCCAGGCTGTCGAGCACCATGGCGGCGAATACACCCGTGGTGGCGTAGTCAAAGCGCTGGTTCATGGCCATCACGATAGCGTAGAAACCGCCAAACAGCGCCGCCAGCGTGAACAGGTTGGGCAGCACGTAGATGCCCTTGCGGCGCACGCGCACCGGCGCCTCGGCGCCAGAGGGCGCCGGGTGCTGTTCTGACGAGTCTTTCTCGTTCATGGATCAAATCGGTGTTTTTCGCTTGTCCATGGCGCCACGCAAGCTATATTTTTGATAGTGAAATGCACCAAGGGGGACAAGCTTGGCAAGTGTACGCGCTGGGCACCCTCACGGCATCTCCGAAAAAAGACGGGGCCACCGGATGGTGGCCCCGCCTGGACGACCTGTGGCTGGCGCGCGGTATCAGTTGCGCGTCTGATCGACCAGCTTGTTCTTGGCGATCCAGGGCATCATGGAGCGCAGGCGCGCGCCCACCTGCTCGATCTGGCTTTCGGCGTTCAGGCGCCGGCGGCTTTGCAGCGTGGGCGCGCCGGCCACGTTTTCGGCGATGAAGCTCTTGGCGTAGACCCCGGTCTGGATGTCTCTGAGCGCCTGGCGCATGGCCTTGCGGGTGTCTTCGGTCACGATCTTCGGGCCGGTCTCGTACTCGCCGTATTCGGCGTTGTTGCTGATCGAGTAGTTCATGTTGGCGATGCCGCCTTCGTAGATCAGGTCGACGATCAGCTTGAGCTCGTGCAGGCACTCGAAGTAGGCCATCTCGGGCGCGTAGCCGGCCTCCACCAGGGTCTCGAAGCCGGCCTTGATGAGTTCGACCGTGCCGCCGCACAGCACGGCCTGCTCGCCGAACAGGTCGGTTTCGGTCTCTTCGCGAAAGGTGGTCTCGATGATGCCGGCCTTGCCGCCGCCATTGGCCATGGAGTAGGACAGCGCCAGGTCGCGCGCCTTGCCCGACTGGTCCTGGTGCACCGCCACCAGCTGCGGCACGCCACCGCCCTGCACGTAGGTGCTGCGCACGGTGTGGCCGGGCGCCTTGGGCGCGACCATCCAGACATCCAGGTCGGCACGCGGCACGACCTGCCCGTAATGCACGTTGAAGCCGTGCGCGAAGGCCAGCGAGGCACCCTGCCTGATGTTGGGCTCGATCTCGTTCTTGTAGACCTTGGCGATCTGCTCGTCGGGCAGCAGGACCATCACCACGTCGGCCTGCTTGACGGCATCGGCCACCTCGGCCACTTTCAGGCCGGCCTTCTCCACCTTGGGCCAGCTCGCCCCGCCCTTGCGCAGGCCAACCACGACCTTGACGCCGCTGTCGTTGAGGTTTTGCGAGTGTGCATGCCCTTGCGAACCGTAGCCGATGATCGCCACCGTCTTGCCCTTGATCAGGCTCAGGTCGCAGTCCTTGTCGTAGAAAACTTTCACGAGGTTTCTCCTTGGGTGATTTCGAAAACTATGAAAAACGGAGCGTGTTCGGCGCCATCGGCGGGTGCGACACGCTCAAACCTTCAACAAACGCTCGCCGCGCCCGATTCCGCTGGCGCCGGTGCGCACGGTCTCCAGGATGGCCGACTTGTCGATGGCATTGAGGAACGCGTCGTTCTTCGCCTGGTCGCCCGTCAGCTCGACGGTGTAGCTCCTGTCGGTCACGTCGATCACGCGGCCACGGAAGATGTCGGTCGTGCGCTTGATCTCCTCGCGCTCCTTGCCCACCGCGCGCACCTTGATCATCATGTGCTCGCGCTCGATGTAGCTGCCCTCGGTCAGATCCACCACCTTGACCACTTCGATCAGCCGGTTGAGGTGCTTGGTGATCTGCTCCAGCACCTCGGCCGATCCTTGCGTCTGGATGGTCATGCGCGAGAGGCTTTCATCCTCGGTGGGCGCGACGATGAGGGATTCGATGTTGTATCCGCGAGCCGAAAACAGGCCCACCACGCGGGAGAGCGCTCCCGCCTCGTTCTCGATCAGTACGGCGATGATGTGTTTCATTCCTCGATTCCTCTTTTTGCAACGGCAGGCGGGTCGCTCGGGGCGCCCACGCAGGCTGCTGTCCGACCGCCCTCCCCGGCGCACGGTAATGCGCTGGCTTGGCGGGCAATAGATTCGTCTTGCTTCAAATATTATAGCTGCCACGGCAATTCAGTATTGCCGTTGAGCCATATTTATTACAGATCCTCAGCCCCCAGCAACATCTCCGTGATGCCCTTGCCGGGTTGCACCATGGGGAAGACGTTTTCGGTCGGATCGGTGCGGAAGTCCATGAACACGGTGCGGTCCTTGAGCTTGCGCGCCTCGCGCAGCGCGGGCTCGACGTCCTGCGGACGCTCGATCAGCATGCCCACGTGGCCGTAGGCCTCCGCAAGCTTCACGAAGTTGGGCAGTGCATCCATGTAACTGTGGCTGTAGCGGCCGGCGTACTGGATCTCCTGCCACTGGCGCACCATGCCCAGGTAGCGATTGTTGAGCGAGACGATCTTGATCGGCGTGTTGTACTGCAGGCAGGTGGACAACTCCTGGATGCACATTTGCACCGAGCCTTCGCCGGTGACGCAGTACACCTCGCTGTCGGGCCGCGCCAGCTTGATGCCCATGGCGTACGGGATGCCCACGCCCATGGTGCCCAGCCCGCCCGAGTTGATCCAGCGGCGCGGCTCGCGGAACTTGTAGTACTGCGCCGCCCACATCTGATGCTGGCCGACGTCGGAGGTGACGTAGGCGTCGGCATCGCGAGTCAGCTCCCACAGCGTCTCGATGACCTTTTGCGGCTTGATCACGTCCTGGTTGCCGTGGTCGTACTTGAGACAGTCGCGCGCGCGCCAGCCCTCGATGGTCTTCCACCAGTCGGCCAGAGCCGCCGCGTCCGGTCGCGCGGCCGTCTCCTTCAACATGCCGAGCAGGTCGGTCAGGACATCGCGAACATCACCCACGATCGGAACGTCCACCTTGACGCGCTTGGAAATGCTCGACGGGTCGATGTCGATGTGGATGATCTTGCGCTCGTTCTGCGCAAAGTGCTTGGTGTTGCCGATCACGCGGTCGTCAAAGCGCGCGCCCACGGCCAGCAGCACGTCGCAGTTCTGCATCGCGTTGTTGGCTTCCCAAGTCCCGTGCATGCCCAGCATGCCCAGGAAACGCCGGTCGGTGCCGGAGACGGCACCCAGGCCCATCAGGGTGCTCGTCACCGGCACTCCCAGCAGATCGAGCAGCGCGCGCAACTCGTTCGATGCGTTGGCCAGCAGCACCCCGCCGCCGGTGTAGATGTAAGGCCGCTTGGCCCCGAGCAGCAACTGCATCGCCTTGCGGATCTGGCCACCGTGACCCTTGGTCACCGGGTTGTACGAGCGCATCTCCACGTTCTGCGGATAGCCGCTGTAAGGGGCCTTGTTGAACGACACGTCCTTGGGAATGTCCACCACCACCGGTCCCGGCCGGCCCGAACGGGCGATGTGAAACGCCTTCTTCATCACGTCGGCCATCTGCCGCGCGTCCTTGACCAGGAAGTTGTGCTTGACCACCGGGCGCGTGATGCCCACCGTGTCGCATTCCTGGAACGCATCGAGCCCGATCGCCGCGGTCGGCACCTGGCCGCAGACGATGACCAGCGGGATCGAATCCATGTAGGCGGTGGCGATCCCGGTCAGCGCGTTCGTGACCCCCGGGCCCGAGGTGACCATGGCCACCCCCACATCACCCGTCGCGCGCGCATACCCGTCGGCGGCGTGCACGGCGGCCTGCTCGTGGCGCACCAGCACGTGCTGGATGGTGTCTTGGAGATAGAGCGCGTCGTAGATGTGCAAGACCGCGCCACCCGGATAGCCCCAGATGTATTTCACACCTTCGGCCTGCAGCGCCTTGACGAGAATTTCGGCGCCACGCAGTTCAGTTGCGGAGCGAGTCCCGTCGCCGCGAGACGATGCGGCGGCGGCCGATTTGAGTTCGGCTTTGGAGATTTCCATTTCGATCAACCTTTCGAGAATTTCTCTGACGAAAAACCTTGGGTGCCCCTCGCCAGCCTTTATGGGGCCGCTTCAGGACTTGAGGCCACGCGCCATGGGCGGGAACTTCGGACTGCCCGCCGGACGGTAACCCGTTTGCCACGATGACTGAGCGTTGCATTATGGCACTGCAACATGTCCGCCGCGGACGATGCGCGCCTGCCACCCTTCACGGAGATGCACGAATGCCATAATCGCGCGCGCCGCACGAACAACACCAGCCAGAATCACCTCTGCCCGACGTCCCGCACTCGCAGACCCCGTCAGTGCGCCTTTTTGGCGCTTTATCCCGACCAGACGCTCTTGGCGACCGAACAAGAACTCTCCGACTTCCTGAAGAGTGCCGAGAAGCGGGCCTTCAAGCGGACGGTCTACCACGTGCGCGACGACGAGGCGGCGCTGGACATCGTGCAGGACAGCATGATGAAGCTGGCCGAGAACTACGGCGACAAGCCACTGGCCGAACTGCCGCCATTGTTCCAGCGCATCCTGTCCAACAGCACGCTGGACTGGTTTCGTCGCCAGAAGACGCGCAACGCCCTGTTCTCCAACATGAGCGACTTCGAATCCGCCGACGAGGACAGCGGCTTCGACCTGCTGGAAACCTTCACCGGCGCGGCAGAGTCGACCTTGATCGAGAGCGCGGAGGATTCGGTGCGGCGCGCCGAGATTTTGAAAGAAATCGAGTTACAAATACAGGCATTGCCCCACCGTCAACGAGAGGCGTTTCTGATGCGTTACTGGGAAGAAATGGACGTTGCCGAAACGGCGGCTGCCATGGGTTGTTCGGAAGGCAGTGTCAAGACGCACTGCTCGCGAGCGGTTCAGGCGCTGGCCAAGGCATTGCGTGCCAAGCGGATCCTGCCATGAGCACCAACCAACAGACGCGGCATGACGCCGTCTTGCAAAATCGCTTCGGCCTGCGGGTGGCTGCCCGCCTGTCTGCCGCGACCGAAGACATCGATCACGACATCCAACAGCGGCTGAAGGCAGCGCGTGTCCGCGCGTTGGAGTCCCGCAAAAAACCAGTTGCGTCCACGCAACATGTCGTCCTGCCGATTCGGAACGTTTTCGTCCGCGTGCAAGGCATGGCCCAGAAATCCACCACCGACGACACCCTGGGATTCTGGGGTCGGCTGGCATCGGTGGCGCTGGTGGTGGTGCTGGCCGCGGGCCTGGTCACCATCAATATCTGGCAGGAAGACGGCCGAACGATGGAAATTGCCGACCTGGACGCCGACCTGTTGACCGACGATTTGCCGCCACGAGCCTATGCCGATCCCGGTTTCCTGCAATTTCTCAAGGATCAGACCGGCGAGCACCCCTCAACCACCCAGTAAACCGTAGACGCCGCCCTCCGATGCGCTCGCTCAGCCAGGCCCTCCTCATCGCACTCGCAGTGGCGTTGGCCTTGCCATCCATTGCGCAAACGGCCGCCAGCACGCCGGTGGCGAAGGTTGCCGCGCGTGACGGACTGCGCTGGAGCCAGTTGACCGAAGAACAGATGACCGCACTCAGCCCGCTGGAAGATCTGTGGCCCGGCCTGAGCGCGGAGCATCGGCGCAAGTGGCTGGCCTTGGCACAGAACTTCAACCGGCTGCCCCCTTCCGAGCAGGAAACACTGCAAGGGCGCATGACCGAATGGGCGGATCTCAGCCCCACGCAACGCACCCGCGTGCGCCTGAACTTCGGTGAAGTGCGCAAGGTGCCCAGCGATGAAAAACGGGCCAAATGGGAGGAATACCAGACGCTGCCTGCGGAAGAGCGCGAACGGCTGGCGACCGGCCGACCCAAACCGCCGGTCGGCGCTGCACCCGCACTGCGCCCGGCGCCACCGAGCAAGATGGCCCGACCATCCCGTACACCGTCCCGCACCCCCGAGGCGACGTTGACGCGCGCCGTGCAGCCAGCCGCAACCGTCAATCGCAATACACTGCTGCCTCAGGCGCCCGCGTCCAGCGCGAGAAAATAGCAACTGCGCGACGAGAACCACCGGGCGACCCGTGTGCGATCTGACCGGGTGGAAATTTCGTATGCCACAAGTCGAGCCCTCCAGGGGCTTTGCAGCCGTTCCCCATCGTTTCATGACCGCCACCGGCGCGCCGTTCGCAGACACCAGGCCTTCACCGACGCCATCGCTCAGACGCCGAATGGCGTGCTGGCTCTATGAAGGCCTCCTGTTGTTCGGCGTGGTTTTCGCTGCCGGCTATCTCTTCAGCGTGCTGACCGGAACCCGCCACGCCCTGGACAATCGACACGAATTGCAGTTCTTCTTGTTCGTGGTGTTCGGGATCTACTTCGTCTGGTTCTGGCACAAGGGCCAGACGCTCGCGATGAAGACTTGGCAGATCCGAATCGTCGGTCGCCATGGCCAGCCCGTCAGTCAAGCGCGGGCGCTGGTGCGCTACCTGCTGAGTTGGCTGTGGCTCATTCCGCCATTGGTGATCACGGCGCCATTCAAATTGCGTGCTGCCGAGGTGGCCCTCCTTGAAATCGGTTGGGTGGTGGTTTGGGCATTGCTCAGCCGGTTTCAGCCCGATCGCCAGTTCTGGCACGACGCCTGGGCCGGCACACGCCTTGCCGACGTCCGACCCCGCACCGACACCCCCCATCCATGACCTCTTCAGACCGCGGGCCATCGGCCACCGGCAAACCGCCCAAGAGCCGTGGTGGTATTGCACGGCTGTGGTATGCGCTCGGCTATTCGCTGCAGGGATTGCGTGCCGGTTGGACCGAGGCAGCATTTCGCCAGGAATCGATCGCGGCAACCTTCCTGCTTCCGCTGTCGTTCTGGGCTGGTTCCACCTGGGTCGAGACGGCGCTGCTGGCGGGCTCGGTCCTGCTTGTCCTGATTGTGGAACTGCTGAACACGGGTGTCGAGGCTGCGATGGATCGATTCGGCCCACAATGGGATCAATTGGCCAAGCGCGCCAAGGACATGGGTTCAGCCGCGGTGTTTTTGAGTCTGTTGCTGGCGGCCGGCATCTGGATTGCTGCGCTCGGCCAACGCTTTTTTTCCTGACCCCATGATCGCACGCTCGCTTCAATCGCCGACTTTCTCCATTTGCGTCTATTGCGGTTCACGCCCCGGATTCAACCCGGCCTTCACGGACACGGCGAGTTCTGTCGGCCGCTGGATCGGGAGCCACGGCGGGCAATTGGTGTATGGCGGTGGTCGCAGTGGGCTCATGGGTTCTGTGGCAGATGGCACGCTGGCTGCTGGTGGGCGCGTGGTCGGCGTCATCCCGCAGAGCCTGGTGGTGCGCGAGCACGCTCACCGGGGTTGCACGGAACTGCTGATCGTGGAAACGATGCACGAACGCAAGCGGTTGATGGCCGAGCGCGCCGACCTCTTCCTGGCACTGCCCGGCGGGATCGGCACCCTGGAAGAATTTTTCGAGGCGTGGACCTGGCGCCAGCTTGGCTATCACGACAAGCCGGTGGGCCTGCTCAACCAAGCGGGGTACTACGATTCATTGATTCAATTCCTCCGCCACAGTGCCAACTCCGGATTCATCGATCAGGCCCAGATCGATTCGATCACGATCGGCAGCCAATGGAA
>CAZGOL010000079.1:0-11854 GCA_964527755.1 uncultured Ottowia sp. | reverse complement strand
CTGTGGGTGGCCGGCGGCAAGGCCAAGTACTACAAGCACCTGGCGGACTGGAACCGGCTATCCGCCGGCGACGCCAAGCGCCTGCAGGGCGTGACCGGCGCCAGCGTGGGCGCTGGCCGCACGCTCAAGGTGACGGCCGATCTGGCCGACGCGCTGATCGACGCCGGCTACGAGATCCACGTGGACGCCGCGGTCGAGGACATGCGCGACAGCCCATCCGACATCCGCGTGCCGCTGACCGCCGCCGGCGCCGGCAAAGCACAGGCCGGCAAGGCCTACGTCCAGTCGTTCAGCTATCAACTGAAGTAAACGACATCCATGCTCTGGCGAACGATTCACCGCTGGCTGGGCCTGGTGGCTGGCACCGTCGCGCTGGCGCTGGGCCTGACCGGCGCCGTGCTCTCGCTGGACCCGGTGCTCTCGCGCTGGCAGGCCACGCCCACGCCCAAGGGCCTGACCGTTGCGCAACTGGCCGAGCGCGTCGCAGCCAGCACCCCCGGTGCGGAGGAAATCCGCCGCCTGCCTTCGGGCGAGGTGGTGGTCTACGCCTTCGACAACGGCCAGGCGCGCGCCAGCCGCATCAGTCCGGCCAGCGGCCAGGTGCTGGGCGCGTACCAGCCCTCGGCCACGATGCGCTGGTTCAAGAACCTGCACCGCAGCTTTCTGCTGGGCGACGCCGGGCGTCTGGCCGCGGCGGGCATTGCACTGGCGATGGGGCTGATCGCCGTCAGCGGGCTGGTGCTGCTGGCGCGGCGCCTGGGGGGCTGGCGACAACTTGGGGGGCGCGTGCGCGGCACGGGGGTGCAGCGCCTGCATGGGGTCACCGGACGCGTGGTGCTGACGGTGCTGCTGCTGACCTCGGTCACGGCCCTGACCCTGAGCGCGGCCACCTTCGGCCTGGTCACGCTGGACGCGGCGCCGGAGCCCGAGGTCGCATCCAGCGCCGCCACGATCGGCGAACGGCCCGTTGCCCAATTGCCGCTGCTGCGCGAACTGCCGCTGCGGGATCTGCGCAAGCTCAACTTCCCGTCCACCGACGATCCGACCGACACCTGGCAGGTCACCACCGCGCAGGGCCAGGGCTGGATCGACCGCCACAGCGGCCAGACGCTGGCCTGGCAGCCGGCCAGCACCGCCCAGCGCATCAACGACTGGGCCCAACTGCTGCACACCGGCGAAGGCGCCTGGGTCTGGGCACCGGTGCTGGGCCTGGCGGGCCTGTGCATCCCGATGTTCTGGGTCACGGGCGGGATGCTGTGGTGGCAGGCGCGCCGCCAGCGGCCGCACCTGGCCAGCAACAGCGCGCCCGCACAGGCCGACACGCTGATCTTCGTGGCCAGCGAGAACGGCTCGACCTGGGGCTTTGCCCAGGCGCTGCACGCGGCGCTGGTGCAGGGTGGGCGCCGGGTACATACCGCGGGCCTGGAAGGCTTTGCGGTGCCGGCCAGCGCCCGGCAGGTCTTCGTGCTCGCCGCCACCTACGGCGATGGCCAGGCACCGGCGCATGCGGCGCGCGCGCTGGAGCGCATCGCGCGTACGCCGCTCGCCTCGGCCCGCGTCACGGTGCTGGGCTTTGGCGATCGCCAGTTCGGCGCCTTTTGCGCCTATGCCGAGGCGCTGGACGCGGCGCTGCGCGAACGCGGCTGGACCACGCTGCTGCCGCTGGCCCGCATCCACCAGCAATCGGCGCAGGAGTTTGTGCGCTGGGGCGAGCAGGTCGGCCAGGCGCTGGGCGAGCCGCTGGCGCTGCGCTATCGCCCGCACATCCCGCGCACGAGCGCGCTCGAACTGGTGTCGCGCCAGGATTACCCGGGCGGCGCGGGCGAGCCGGCAGCCATCCTGCGCTTCAAGTGGCCGCAGGTAGGCTGGCTGGCTCGCATCACCGGCCGCGCACTGCCGCGCTTTGCCGCCGGCGACCTGCTGGGCGTGCTGCCGCCCGATGGTGCCGCGCCGCGCCTGTATTCGCTGGCCAGCAGCTGGCGCGACGGCTTTGTCGAAATCTGCGTGCGCCGGCGCGCGGGCGGCGTGTGCTCGGGCTATCTGCACGCGCTGCAGCCGGGCGCGCGCATTCAGGCCTTCATCCGGCCCAACCCGGCCTTCACCTTGGCGCCGACACGCCGCCCGGTCATGCTGATCGGCGCCGGCACCGGCGTGGCGCCGCTGGCGGGCTTCATCCGCGGCAACGCCGGGCGCGCGCCCATGCACCTGTACTACGGCGTGCGCGACCCGGCGCTGGACTATTTCTTCGAAGCCGACCTGCAGCGCTGGCTGGATGAGCAGCGCCTCGCCAGCCTGAACACCAGCTTCTCGCGCACGCCCCAGGGCGGCGGCTACGTGCAGGACGCGCTCCAGCGCGACGCGGCGCGGCTGCGCAAACTCATCTCGGGCGGCGCGATCGTGCGCGTGTGCGGCAGCCAGGCCATGGCGCGCGGCGTGGCGCAGGCGCTGGACGCCATCCTGGGCACCGTGGGCCTGAGCGTGCAGCAGCTCAAGGCCCATGGACGCTATGCTGAAGACACCTTCTGACCCTCTGGTGCGCGCGCGCCTGCACGGCCCGACCATGGGCACGCGCTGGTCGGTGCTGTGCGACGTAGATCCCGCGCTAGATGAACCGGCCCTGCAGCGCGCGCTGGCGGCAGCGGTCCAGCAGGTCGACCGGCAGATGTCGCCCTGGAAACCGGACAGCGACCTGATGCGCCTGAACCGCGCCGCGCCCAATGAATGGGTGGCACTGCCGCCCGAGATCATGACGGTGCTGGCGCGCGCGCTGGAAGTCGCACGCGACAGCGACGGCGCCTTCGATCCCACGGTGGGCGCGCTGGTCGATGCCTGGGGCTTTGGCGCCGCACGCGACGCGCCTGAGGCCGCCGCCATCCGGTCGGCCACGCAACTCACGCATCGTCCGTCGTATCGGAACCTGGAGCTCGACCCTTTCGCCGGCCGCGTGCGCAAGCACGCGCCGCTGCAGCTCGACCTGTGCGGCATCGCCAAGGGCTACGCGGTCGATCGGATGACCGACGTGCTGCGGCAGCATGGCGTGACCCACGCGTTGGCCGCGCTCGACGGCGAACTGCGCGCCCTGGGCAACCAGGGCGATGGCCAGCCCTGGGCCGTGGCGCTGGAAAGTCCCATCGCCGGCCTGCGCAGCGCGCACGGCGTGCTGGAACTGCAGGACTTGGCCGTCGCCACCTCCGGCGACTACCGGCACTTCATGCAGGTGGGCGGCGAGCGCCTGGCCCACACCATGGACCCGCGCCGCGCCGCGCCGGTGCGCGGCGACGTCGCCTCGGTCACGGTCCTCGCGCCCACCTGCATGGACGCCGACGCCTGGGCCACGGCGCTGCTGGTGGCCGGACCGGGCGAAGGGCTGGCGCTGGCACGGCGGCTGGGCCTGGAGGCGCTGTTCCTGCTGCGACGCGCAGGCGGTCTGGTCGAACTGGGCCTGGGCCGCTTCGATGCACGGTCCGCCAGACCGGGCGGGTGAACCCCCGATGAATCGGGCATTCAGCATCGATTCACCGGCCAGCGCGCAGACTTCAATCACAGTCAGCTTCGACTGCAACCTTGAACCCAGGAGATCATCATGCGCACCACCACGTTTCTCGCCACGATCGCCGTGCTGGGCGCGGCCCTCGGCGCCCCCGCTTGGGCCGGCGACCACCACCACAAGCGCGAGCGCCAGCCGCAGGCCAGCGCGCCGGCCCAGACCGGCTACGACCATGGCATGCAGGTCGTGGCCCACAGCGCCGGTCCGAACGAGCCCGGCCACGGCTGGCAGTATTTTTCCGACCTGAGCGCGCAGCGCGCTGTCGTCATCAGCCCCCAGGGCGACTACTACCTCAGCCGGGGCCGCGGGCTGCGCTGGGTGGCCGGCACGACAAGCGGTGCCTGACGGCGGGCCACGGGGCGCCGCTGTGGCCACACGCCGCGCGCCTGACGGTCTCGATGGCGTTCAGATCGAGCGCATCAGCCCGCCGTCGACCCGGATGTTCTGGCCCGTGATATAGGCCGCGCCCGGCGACGCCAGAAAGGCCACCGTGGCGGCAATCTCGTCGGCCGTGCCGTAGCGCTGCATGGGCACGCCCTGGCGGCGCGCCTCCTGCGCGGGCAGGCTGTCGATCCAGCCGGGCAGCACGTTGTTCATGCGGATGCCCTCGGCCGCATAGCGGTCGGCAAACAGCTTGGTGAAGGCCGCCAGGCCGGCACGAAACACCGCCGAGGTGGGAAACAGCTCGCTGGGCTCGAACGCCCAGGCGCTGGAGATGTTGACGATGGTGCCGCCGCCCTGGCGCTGCATGGCTGGCGTCACCAGGCGCGTGGGGCGCACGACGTTGAGCAGATAGGTGTCCATGCCGCGCTGCCAGTCGGCGTCGCTGATGTCCAGCAGCGGGCCCTTGGGCCCGTGGCCGGCGCTGTTGACCAGCACGTCGACGCGGCCAAAGCGTGCCAGCGCGGCGTCGACGAAGCGCGCCAGGTCATCGGGCGACTGGTTGGAGCCCGTCACGCCCAGGCCGCCCAGCTCCTGCGCCAGCTTTTCACCCTTGCCGGAGGAAGACAGGATGGCCACGCGGTAGCCGTCGGCCGCCAAGCGGCGCGCGCAGGCCGCGCCCATGCCGCTGCCGGCGGCGGTGAGCAGGGCAACACGGGAAGCATTCATGCGATGACTCCGTTCAAGGTGACTATTGAATCAATAGCTGGATCGGCACGTCCAGCAAGCGTGCGTTGCCGATTTCTGTTCAATTTCCGGGTTTCGACGCGTCGCCCAGCAGACAGGCCTCGATCACCTGCAGGTCATTGTCGCGCGCAAAGTTCATGACGAAATCCCAGGCCATCGGTTCGGCCTCGCGCAGCGCGGCATTGACCACGACGCTCTTCACGCCATTGAACACGGTGGGCTCGCACCAGGGCGAATAGCCGATGTACTCGCCCAGGCTCGGCGCGCCGCTGCTGCTGCCGGGGCGAAACTGCGACATCACGCCCGCCAGACGCTCGGCCCAGTCGCTGGGGCGAAACCTGCGCCCATCGCGGGTGACGCCCTGGATGACGACTTCGCTGCGGGAGGAACTGGGGACCATCGATGCACGGTGCGGTGGAACCCGCCAAAAAACGAAAGGCCGCGCAAGCCCGCTGCAAACGCGGGTGGCGGCATCTGGCCATTCTACCGGGCGGGTCACACATGGCCGCGGCGCGCGCATGGCAGTGATGCAAAAGCGGCAACGCCCGGCGCATGCGGCGCGCCTAAAATGCAATCCGACCGGGCCACGCTGGCCCGCTTTCTTTTGGTGATTTGCCGTCCAAGGAGGTCTGCCGTGTCCACCGCTCCCGAACTCGACCAGCCCCATTTGATGAACACCTACGGCCGCCTGCCAGCGGCCATGTCGCATGGCAAGGGCTGCCGCCTGTGGGACGTCAATGGCAAGAGCTACCTGGACGGCCTGGGCGGCATCGCCGTCAACACGCTGGGGCACGCCCACCCCAAACTGGTGCCGGCCCTGCAGGACCAGGTGGCCAAGCTGATCCACTGCAGCAACTACTACTTCACGCCCAATGCCGAGAAGCTGGCCGCCAAACTGGTCGAGCTATCGGGCATGAGCAACGTGTTTTTCTGCTGCACGGGCCTGGAGGCCAACGAGGCCGCGCTGAAGCTGGCGCGCAAGTACGGCCACGACAAGGGCATCGCCAAGCCGCAGATCGTGGTGTATGAAAAAGCCTTCCACGGCCGCAGCATCGCCACGCTGAGCGCCACCGGCAACCCCAAGGTGCAGGCCGGCTTTGGTCCGCTGGTGGAAGGCTTCATCCGGGTGCCGCTGAACGACATCGAGGCGCTCAAAAAGGCCACCGAAGGCAACCCCGACGTGGCCGCCGTGTTCTTCGAAACCATCCAGGGCGAAGGCGGCATCAACCCGATGCGCGTCGAATACCTCCAGCAGGTGCGCGCGCTGTGCGACGAGCGCGGCTGGCTCCTGATGATCGACGAGGTGCAGTGCGGCATGGGCCGCACCGGAAAATGGTTCGCCCACCAGTGGGCCGGCATCGTGCCCGACGTGATGCCACTGGCCAAGGGCCTGGGCTCGGGCGTGCCCATTGGCGCCGTGGTGGCGGGGCCCAAGGCCGCGCACATCTTTGGCCCGGGCAACCACGGCACCACCTTTGGCGGCAACCCGCTGGCCATGCGCGCCGGCGTCGAGACGCTGCGCATCATGGAGGAAGAAGGCCTGCTGCAAAACGCCGCCACCGTGGGCGCGCACCTGAAGGCCGCGCTGCAAAAGGCCCTGGGCGGGAACCCCGGCGTGCGCGAGGTCCGCGGCCAAGGCCTGATGCTGGGCATCGAGCTGGCCAAGCCCTGCGGGGCGCTGGCCGAGCGCGCTCTGCACGCGGGCCTGCTGATCAGCGTGACGGCCGACTCCGTGATCCGCCTGGTGCCGCCGCTGATCCTGAGCACGGCCGAGGCCGACGAGATGGTGGCCATCCTGACGCCGCTGATCGAAGCCTTCCTGAAGGAGTGAGCCGGCCATGAGCACCCCGCCGCCCGTCAAGCACTATCTGCAGTTCTCGGATCTGACGGCCGACGAATACGCCTACCTGCTCGCGCGCGCCGCGCTCATCAAGCGCAAGTTCAAGGCGTACGAAAAGCACCACAGCCTGAACGATCGCACGCTGGCCATGATCTTCGAGAAGGCCAGCACGCGCACGCGCGTGAGCTTCGAGGCCGGCATGTACCAGCTGGGCGGCAGCGTGGTGCACCTGACCACGCAGGGCAGCCAGCTCGGGCGCGCCGAGCCGATCGAGGACACCGCGCGCGTGATCAGCCGCATGACCGACATCGTGATGATCCGCACCTTCGAGCAGGCGCGCATCGAGCGCTTTGCCGAGTATTCGCGCGTGCCCGTCATCAACGGCCTGACCAACGAATACCACCCATGCCAGATCCTGGCCGACATCTTCACCTTCATCGAGCACCGCGGCACGATCCAGGGCAAGACCGTGGCCTGGATCGGCGACGGCAACAACATGGCCAACACCTGGGCGCAGGCGGCCGCCCTGCTGGGCTTCACGCTGCACGTGGCCACGCCGCGCGGCTATGAGGTTGATTCGCAATTGGCCGCACTGGGCACCGGCAGCAGCCAGCGCGGTTGGCAGGACTTCAGCGACCCGCACGCGGCCTGCGCCGGCGCCGACCTGGTCACCACCGACGTGTGGACCAGCATGGGCTACGAGGCCGAGAACGAGGCGCGCAGGACAGCCTTTGCCGACTGGTGCGTGGACGCGGCCATGATGCGCGCCGCCAAGCCCGACGCCCTGTTCATGCACTGCCTGCCCGCACACCGCGGCGAGGAGGTGAGCGCCGAGGTGATCGACGGGCCGCAGTCCGTCGTCTGGGACGAGGCCGAAAACCGGATGCACGTGCAGAAGGCATTGCTGGAATACCTCCTCCTCGGTCGACTGACTTGAGAGGTTGAGGGTCGCCTTCCGGATCACGCAGCGTGTTTGATTGCCAGACCTGCGGCGCCTGCTGCGCCAGCTTTCGCGTGGATTTCTCGATCACGGAAACGCAGGCCGAAGGCGGCGGCGTGCCCGACGGCTTGGCCGAGCCCCTTGCCGGCGCGACCTGCCGCCTGCGCGGCACCGACCATTCGCCACCGCGCTGCGCCGCTCTGACCGGCCGCATTGGCGAACGGGTGGCCTGCGCCATTTACCCATGGCGGCCCTCGCCCTGCCATGAGTTCGAGGCCGGCTCCCTCGCCTGCCACCGTGCCCGCCGGCGCCACGGCATCGGCACGCCCGCGTGAATCCACCGGATTTGCACTTGCCTGTTGCCGGCAACCGACACCACGGCGCCCGCCGGCGCGTTAACGTTCGCACATGAGCACGCCAGTCCGCAGACTCTGGGACATATCACCGCCCGTACACGCCGGCTCGCCCGTGTTTCCGGGCGACACGCCCTACCGGCAAAGCTGGAGCGCGCAAATCGGGCCCGGCTGCCCGGTCAACGTCAGCAGCATCACGCTCTCGCCGCACGTGGGCGCGCACGCCGACGCGCCGCTGCACTACGACCCGCAGGGCGCCGCCGTCGGCGCGCTCGATCTGACGCCCTACCTCGGCCCCTGCCGCGTGATCCACGCCATCGGCGTGCGACCGCTCGTCTTCTGGCAACACATCGCGCAGGCCATGCAAGGGCTGCCCCCGCGCGTGCTGGTGCGCACTTGCGAACGCGCGCCGCCCGATGCCTGGGATTCGAGCTTCGCCGCCTTCGCCCCCGCGACCATCGAGCGCCTGGCCGACGCCGGCGTTGTGCTGATCGGCATCGACACCGCCAGCATCGACCCGGCCGACAGCAAGAGCCTGGACAGCCACCAGGTGATCCGCCGGCGCGGCCTGCGCGTGCTCGAGAACCTGGTGCTCGACGACGTGCCCGAGGGCGACTACGAGCTGATCGCGCTGCCGCTCAGGCTGACGGCTGCCGACGCTTCGCCGGTGCGGGCGGTGCTGCGCGCGCTGACGTCCGGGGATTGAAGACAATATCCATGGTTCGCGCTTGCCAGACAAGCCACGGCCACTATTACAAGGAGAGCAACGATGACCACGCCGAACGATTGCGAGGCCCGTGACCAGGCCGATGTGCTCGGCCCCTTGCGCGAGTTGTTCGAGTTGCCCGGAGGCGTGATCTACCTGGACGGCAATTCACTGGGCGCCCTGCCGCGCGCCGTGCCCGCGCGAGTGGCCGAGGTGGTCGCGAGCCAGTGGGGGAACGAGCTCATTCAGAGTTGGAACCGCGCCGGCTGGTTCGAACTACCGCGCCGCGTGGGCGACCGCATCGCGGCGTTGATCGGCGCGCGCGCCGGCGAGGTGGTGGCCGCCGACACCACCTCGGTCAATCTGTACAAGGTGCTTTCGGCCGCGCTCGACATCGCGCGCCAGCTTGCCCCCGGCCGCCGGATAGTGGTGAGCGAGCGCAGCAACTTCCCCACCGATCTGTACATCGCCCAGGCGCTGTGCCGCGAACGCGGCTGCACGCTCAAGCTGATCGAGCCGCACGAGGTGGCGCAAAGCCTGACCACCGACGTGGCGGTGCTGATGCTCACCCAGGTCAATTACCGCACGGGGGCGCTGCACGACATGGCGCGCGTGACCGCCGCCGCGCACGCCGCGGGCGTGCTCACCGTGTGGGACCTGTGCCACAGCGCTGGGGCGGTGCCGGTGGATCTGCACGCGGCCAAGGCCGACTTCGCGGTGGGTTGCACCTACAAGTACCTCAACGGCGGCCCGGGCTCGCCGGCCTTCGTCTGGGTGCATCCGCAACACGTGACGCGCTGCTGGCAGCCGCTGGCGGGCTGGTGGGGTCACGCCGAGCCCTTTGCCTTCACGCCCGAATACCGTCCGGCGATGGACATCACGCGCTACCAGTGCGGCACGCAGCCGATCATCAGCCTGGCCGCGCTGGACGCAGCGCTGGACGTGTTTGACGCCGCACACCGTCTGGGGGGCATGCAGGCGTTGCGCACCAAGTCGCTGGCGCTCACCGACCTGTTCATCGAGCTGGTCGAAACCCGATGCCCCGGCCAGTTCGAGCTGGCGACTCCGCGCGCGCATGCGCGGCGCGGGTCGCAGGTGTGCCTGGCGCCCACCGACGCGCTGCCGGCCGGCAGCGCCTACGCCATCGTGCAGGCTCTGATCGCCCGCGGCGTGATCGGCGATTTTCGCGCCGGGGACGCGCAGCAGGCCGACATCGTGCGCCTGGGTTTCACGCCGCTGTACCTGCGCCACATCGACGTGTGGCACGCCGCACGACACCTGCACGAGGTGCTGGCCGAGCGGGAGTACCTGAAATCAGAATTCAACCGCCGCCAGGCCGTGACCTGAAGTGCTCGCGATGCATTGCCAACACCTCGTTTGCCGTCTGCTGCTCGCCCTTGGCGTCGCGATCGGCCCGCTTGGCGCCTGGCCGGCGCGCGCCGCTCCCTGGCTGGACGAGACGCCCCGCGTCGCCGTGGTCTCGGCCTTTGACGAGGAACTGGCGCTGCTGCTGTCCAAGCTTGACGCCCCCCAGGCGCACCAGGTCAACGGCGTGACCTTGACCACCGGCACCCTGCAAGGCAAGCCCGTGGTGCTGCTGCAAAGCGGCGTCAGCATGGTCAACGCGGCCATGAACACGCAGCTCGTGCTCGATCGCTTCAAGGTCACGCACATCCTGTTCAGCGGCATTGCCGGCGGCGTCAATCCCGCCCTGCACATTGGCGACGTGAGCGTGCCCGAGCGCTGGGGCCAGTACCTGGAGGTGCTGATGGCGCGCGAAGTCGCCCCCGGCCGCTACCGCGCGCCACCGTGGATGAAGGACTTTGCCGGCCCGCGCTTCGGCATGATGATGCCGCGCCCGGTGGGCGTGCGCTCGGCCGCCCACCCGGGCGTGGAGCACCGCTTCTGGTTTGACGTCGATGCGCAGCTCTTGGCCGTCGCCCGCCGCATCGAAGGCACCGTCCTGGCCGGCTGCGACGCCGCCCGGCAATGCCTGGCCCACGCCCCGCGCGTGATGGTGGGCGGCGCGGGGGTGTCGGGCCAGGCCTTTGTCGACAACGCCGCGCTGCGCCGGTGGGCCTTCAAGAGCTTCTCGGCCAACGTGCTCGACATGGAAAGCGCCGCCACCGCGCAGGTGGCCTACAGCAACGGCGTGCCTTTTCTGGCCTTCCGTTCCCTCAGCGACCTGGCCGGCGGCGGCGCGGGCACCAACGAAATGGGCACCTTCATGAAGGTCGCCGCCGACAACTCCGCCAGGGTCCTGCTGGCCTTTTTGGCCGCATGGAATTGAAATGAAACCACCCCCCAGTCTCCACTCGCTGCGCGATGTTGCGCCCGGTGCTCGCCGCCAGAGGCGGCGGCCCTTCGGTCTGTCCAGACCTGCGCGGGCAGGTCTGGAGCCGCAGACCTCAGCCCCCTCAAGGGGGCATCGCCAGTGACCGGGGGAACCCCGGCCACTGTGATTGCTGGCATGGCCTGCTCCGCGGCCTCTTGGCTCTTTGGGTTTCTTGCCTCGCGGGTAACGCGCCGCGATGAATGACTGAAAGGACAATCTCCATGACGCAAAAAGACACCGCCGCCATCGTCCACGACGAAAAAGCCCAGCTCGACTACTCGCACAGCATGAGCTATGGCGACTACCTGCACATCGACCAGGTGCTCAGCGCCCAGCACCCGCTTTCGCCCGCGCACGACGAGATGCTGTTCATCATCCAGCACCAGACCAGCGAGCTGTGGATGAAGCTGATGCTGACCGAGATCGGCGCGGCCATCGCCGACATCCGCGCCGACCGCCTGCCGCCCGCCTTCAAAAAACTCGCGCGCGCCAGCCGCATCTTCGAGCAGCTGGTCAATGCCTGGGACGTGCTGGCCACCATGACCCCGCCCGAGTACAGCGCCATCCGCCCCTACCTGGGCCCGTCCAGCGGCTTTCAGAGCTTTCAATACCGCTGCATCGAATTTGCCCTGGGCAACAAGAACGCCGCGATGCTCAAGGTGCACGCGCACAAGCCCGATCGGCTGGCGCTGGTGCAGGCCTACTACGACGCGCCCTCGCTCTACGACGAAGCCCTGCGCCTGATGGCCCGCCGCGGCCTGGCGATCCCGGCTGGCCATCTGGAGCGCGACTGGAACCTGCCCTACGAGTCCAGCGACGCGGTCGAAGCCGCGTGGCTGACCGTGTATCGCGCACCCGAGCAATATTGGGACCTGTACCAACTGGGTGAAAAGCTCACCGATCTGGAGGACGCGTTCCGCGTCTGGCGCTTCAAGCACGTCACCACCGTGGAGCGCATCATCGGCTTCAAGCGCGGCACGGGCGGCACCAGCGGCGTGGCCTACC
>CAZGOL010000078.1:0-12057 GCA_964527755.1 uncultured Ottowia sp. | reverse complement strand
TCATGCACATGTGCACCACGGTCGGGCTGGGCGGGCTGTCCTCGCACGACCAGAGTTTTGGCTACTGGAATTCGCCCCAGCTCGAATGGACTGCGGTGCTGTTCATGGCGCTGTCGGGCATCAGCTTCGTGCGCTACTTCATGGTCTGGCGCGGGCGCTCACTCATCCCGCTCACCGGCGACGCCGAAGTCCGCGCCTATTTCGGCGTGCTGCTGGGTGCCACGCTGCTGGTGGCGGGAATGCTGGGTGTGGGCGGCGTGTTCGCCGATCCGGGCTCCGCGCTGCGCCAAGCCGCGTTCCAGGTGTTGTCGGTATCCACCGGCACCGGGTTCTCGACCACCGACTATGGGCTGTGGCCGACCTTCGTGCCGGTGTTCCTGCTGTTCCTGGGTTGCTTCGTCGCCTGTGCCGGCTCCACCGGGGGCGGCATCAAGATGGTGCGTCTGCTGGTGCTGTTCAAACTGGCCCGGCGCGAACTGCTGCGCATCGTCCACCCCCACGTGGTGCACCCGGTCACGCTCAACGGCGCGCCCCTGCGCGCTGACGTGGTCGCCGCCGTGATGGCCTTCATGCTGATTTACGGCGGCGCGATGATCGGCCTGACCCTGCTGCTGCTGGCTTCGGGTCTGGACGTCGTCACCGCCTTCAGCGCCGTGATCGCCTGCCTCAACAACATCGGCCCGGGTCTGGGTCAGGTCGGACCGGCCGGCAACTACGGCGCGCTCACCCATTTGCAGCTCTGGCTGTGCTCGCTCGCCATGCTGCTCGGACGGCTGGAGCTGTTGTCGGTGCTGGTGTTGCTGACGCCCGCATTCTGGAAAAAATAGGAGCACCCCGTTGCTCCACTCGTTGCGCGATGTTGCGCCCCTTCAACCATGGGGCTTCGCCAGCGGACGATGAAGCCCCGGCAACGGCGATGGTTGGCATGGTCTGCTTCACGACCGTTGCACTCCTGGGGTTTCACGCCATGCGATCAACGAAACGCCCATTCGCCGAAAATCCTCCGATGACCGCCCAGCCCGACCCAGTTCATCTGGCCGCCACGCCGGCCATCGACTGCGACCACCCGGCCGTTCAGGCCTTTGCCCGCCAGCACGCGCGGGGCAGCACAGAACGCGAGCGCGCCGTCACCCTGGTGCATGCGGTGCGCGACGGCTTTCGCTACGACCCCTACCGCATCGACCTGTCGCCCGCCGGCATGCGTGCCAGCACGGTGATCGCCAACGGCTACGGCTGGTGCGTGCCCAAGGCGACGCTGCTGGCGGCGGTGGCGCGCGCCACCGGCATCCCGGCGCGGCTGGGCTTTGCCGACGTGCGCAACCACCTGTCGACCGAGCGCCTGCGCGAGACGATGAAGACCGACCTGTTCATCTGGCACGGCTACACCGAGTTGTGGCTCGATGGCGCCTGGCGCAAGGCCACACCGGCGTTCAACATCGAGTTGTGCGAGAAGTTCGGGCTGCTGCCGCTCTACTTCGATGGCGTGCACGACTCGATTTACCACCCGTTCGACGCGACCGGCCACCGGCACATGGAATACGTCAACCAACGCGGCGCGTTCGACGATCTGCCGCTGGCGCAGATCACGGCGGACTTCGGTCGCGTGTACGGTGCCTGGATGCAGGTCGGTGCGGATCAGGGTGATTTTCTGAGCGACGTGGCGCGAGAAAAACCAACATGACGATAGCTGCCTCGGCACGACAGGCAAGCCAAAACGCCGAATTCGTGGTCAAACTTCGGCCAACGTCCGCTCCACCGCGTCACCCAGGGCCAGGATGTCGACATCGCGCCCCCCGGCGCCTGCCAGCATCAGGCCCACCGGGGCCTCGCCCAGCTGATGGCAGGGCAGCGACAGCGCGCAGCCGTCGAGGAAGTTGATCAGCGTCGGATTGCGCAGGATGAGCCCGTTGGCGGCGAAGAAGGCCGCGTCGCTGGCCTCCAGTTCGGCGATCGGCGGTGCCACCACCGGCACGGTGGGCAGTGCCAGCGCATCGAAACCGGCGATGCGCGCCTCGACCTGCGCAATCCAGCGATGGCGCCCCGCCACGAGGTCGATGTAGTCGGCTGCGCCCATCTTGTCGCCATTGCGAATGCGGCTGCAAACGCGCGGGTCGTACTCTGCCTCGCGCTCGGCCAGCAACCGGCGGTGCCAGGCCCAGGACTCGGCCGCGGCCAGCGTGCCGCGCGCGTGCAGGCCGGCGAACTCGGCGAACTCGGGCACGGCCAGCCGCGTGATGCGTGCACCGGCGGCCGACAGGCGCGCCAGCGCGCGCTCGAAGGCGGCGGCCACCATGGCATCCATGCCGTCCAGCACGACGGTCTCGGGCACCGCCAGGCGCGCACCCGCCAGCGCACGCGGCGTGGGCGCCACCGGCGCCTGGCCCGCCAGCACGGCATCGGTGATGGCGCAGCAGCGCACGCTGGCGCCCAACGGGCCGATCGAGTCGAGCGAAGTCGACAGCGGCACCGTGCCGTCGATGGGCACGCGCCGCTGCGTCGGCTTGAAGCCGGTGAGCCCGCACAGCGCCGACGGAATGCGCACCGAGCCGCCGGTGTCGCTGCCGATGGCGATCACCGCCATGCCGTCGCTGACCGACACCGCCGCACCGCTGCTGGAGCCACCCGGAATGCGCCGCGTCGCGCGATCCCAGGGATTGGCTGGGGTGCCGTAGTGCGGATTGAGTCCGAGCCCCGAGAACGCGAACTCGCTCATGTTGGTGCGACCGACGATCACCGCACCCGCCGCGATCAGGCGGTCGATCACCGGCGCGTTGCGCGTGGCCGAGGTTGCGCCCTTCAGGACCGCCGAACCCGCGGTGGTGACCTCGCCGGCGACGTCGAACAGATCCTTCACGGAAATGGGCAAGCCTTCCAGCGGCGAACGCACGATGCCTGCAGCCCGCAGCAGGTCGGAGGCGCGCGCAGCCGCGAGCGCGCGTTCGGCGCTGACGTGGGTAAACACGCGCGCGCCCTCGCCCGCCGGATCGCGGGCACGCGCCAGCGCGGCCTCCGCAAGCTGCACGGCGCTGGTGCGGCCGGCGGCCAGTTCGGTTGCAAGGTGCTCCAGGGTGGGCAGTGGCGGCATGGGCATTCAGGCAATCTCGGGGAGAACGTCGACGCGATAGTGGTGCTCGATGCCCAGCCCCCGGCGCGGATCGTGCAGCGCCATGTGAAAGTCGAGCGCCGGCCGGATGCCGCCGATCACCGCCACGGTGCCGCAACTCATCGCCACGCCATCGGGCAACGGACCGCCGCCGGTGTAGCCGGCGATCAACTCGCGCGCGCTGCGCAGGCTGGCCAGCGTGCCTTCCTGGTAGAGCACGGTCGCGCCGTTCTCGGTGACGGTGGAACGTACCTGAAGCTCGTCCCAGTGCCCCTCAACCTCGTCGAAGCGCCATGCGGTGCGCGCCACCGGCTTGGCGCAAATCTGCTTGGACAGCGCGACGCTGTGCGCCTCCAGCTTGCGGTCGGTGTGGTCGGAGGTCAGGCTGACGTACAGCGTTCCGTCGACGGCAAAAACCATCGCCTCGACCTCGCCCGAACTGTCGGGACCAACCACCTGGATGGATTCGCCCTGCGTGAGCTGGTTGGCGGCCACGCGGTAGTACAGCGGCACCGCCGAAGGGCGCGGCACGCCGATGGCGGCCAGCTCCTCGATGTGGTGCTCGATGGCCGCGCGATCGCGCCCGGCCCAGCCGGCGATGACGAACTGGTCGATGCGCGCCTGCAGCGTGCGCGACGGCGCTGACGAGGATTGCAAATCGAAGGACAGCAGCATGAAAACCCTTTCAGCCAAAGACGTCTGGCAGCCACAGGGCCAAGGACGGAAAAATCGTCAGCAGCACGATGACGGCGAACAGGGCGACGACGAAGGGCAGCGAACCGGTGATCACCGACTGCATCGAACCCGACTTGCGCAGGCTCTGTACCACGAACAGGTTGAGGCCCACCGGCGGCGTGATCAGGGCCGTCTCGACCAGCACGATGATCACGATGCCCAGCCACACCGGATCGAACCCGATCGCGATCATCAGCGGCGCGATGATGGGAATAGTGGTGATCATCATCGACAGGGTCTCCATGAAGCAGCCCAGGATGACGTAGAAGATCACCATCGCCAGCAGCATCCAGCCTGGCGCGAGGCCAAGTTCCGACACCGTCCGGGTGATGGCATCGGTCAAGCCGATGGCCGCCATGATGAAGTTCAGAAACGCCGCGCCGATCACGATCAGCATGATCATGGCGGTGGCGCGCGCGGTGTTTTCCACGGCTTCGCGCAGCATCTGCAGGTTGACGCGGCGGTGGATCGCCGCCAGCACCAACGCACCCACCACGCCCAGCGCCGCCGCCTCGGTCGGCGTCGCCAGACCGGCATAGATCGAGCCCACCACCAGCAGGAAGATGATGGCCGGTGGCACCAGGTGCACCAGGCTGCGCATGCGCTCGCCCCAGCTGGCGCGCACGCGCTCGCCACCCCAGGCCGGCCGGGCGACGCAGGCCACAACGATCACCGCCATGAACAGCCCGGCGGCGACGATACCGGGAATGATGCCGGCCAGATACAGCTTGGGCACCGAGGTGTTGGTCAGCACGCCGTAGATGATCAGGTTGATCGAGGGCGGAATCAAGATGCCCAGCGTGCCGCCGGCGGCGATGCTGCCCAGAAACAGCGGCTCGTTGTAGCCGAAGCGCTTGATCTGGGGCAGCGCCACCGTCCCGACCGTGGCGGCCGTCGCGACGCTGGAGCCCGAGGTTGCCGCGAAGATGGTCGACGCGCCGATGTTGGCGTGCATCAGCCCGCCGGGCAGCCAGCTCAGCCACTTGGCCATGGCGTCGTACATGCGCTGCGCAAAGCCGGCGCGCAGCAGGATCTCGCCCAGCAGGATGAACAGCGGGATGGCCACCAGCAGGAACTCGTTGCTAGAGCCCCAGGCCATTTCGCCCATGGCGCGCTGCAGCGGCAGCGACGAATACAGCGGCTCGAGAATGAGCCCCAGCACGCCCAGCCCGGCCGCCACCGGAATGCTGATTCCCAGCAGGGCCAGCAGGATGATGAGGGATACGGAAATCATGCCCATTACCGCTGCTCCGCCTGAATCAGTCGTTCGCCCTCAGCCGCGCCTTCATCGGCCTCTTCGGCCGCGGTCTTCATGCCGGCCAGCGCCTTGACCAGATCCAGATCCCCGGTCACCAGCGCCGCCGACGAGCGCACCAGCATCAGCAGCAGCACGACGACGAACCACACCAGGCCGGCCGCCCACAGGATCTGCGGGATCCACAACGGCGTCGCCAGCGGCGTGTTGGCGGCCGAGTTCTGCTCCCACGAGGTCAGGGCGACCAGGCTGCCGTAATAGCTGAGATAGACCGCGAACACGCCCAACGCCACCAGCGAGAGCCAGTCGAGAAACGCCGTCACCCGCACCGGCAGGTACTGGTACAGCACGTCGATGCGCACGTTGGCGCGCTCCAGCACGGTGAACGCGAACGCCCAGGTGATGCTGATGGCGAACGCGTAGCCCGAGAGCTCGTCGGCACCGCCCATCGACACGCCGAAAAATCGCCGCGCAATGACCTCGAAGGTGATGAGCAGCACGCTGGCAAACGTGAGCGCGCCACCGACCCACACCGCCACGCGCGAGAGCGTGCGCGCCAGCCGGGTGAGCCGTTCCAGGAAAGCGACCTGATTGCCCATGGTTCACTCGCTTGTCGGTTGACTGATCGTGACTGGCGCAGCGAACGGGGCCGCGCTCAGCCGGTCGATCACTTCTTGGCCGTCACCCCAACCACCTTGCCGATGGTGGCGTTGAAGTCCTTCACGCACTGCGCCGAGCAGCGGGCGGCCCACTTGGCGATCACGTCCGCCCTGATCTTGGCCAGCAACTCGCGATCGGCGGCCGAAGGCACCACCAGCGTCATCTTGCCCTTGACCGGCTGCGTGCAGGCGGCGGCACCCGTGTTGCAGTCATAGCCCTCCTGGGTCTGGCGCGCCGCCGCATCCCAGATCTCGTTCACCAGTCCGTTGACCTCGGTTTGGAGGAACTTTTGCAGCGCGGGATTGAACTTGGCCCAGGCCTTGCCGTTGACGGCATGGATCTGCTGGTTCCAGTTGATCGGCAGCGCAACCAGGTGCGTCGACACCTCATACCACTTGGCCGAATAGCCCGACAGGGAGCCGGTGATGGCGCAGTCGACCACCTTGTTCTGCAGCGCCGGCACCACCTCGCCGAAGGCCATGGTCACGCTGGAGCCGCCCAGCGCCTCGACGAAATCAGCCTGGGTGCGGCTGCTGGTGCGCACCTTCTTGCCCTTGACGTCGGCCAGGCCTTTGATGTCGGCATTGCAGAACAGCACCTGCGCCGGATAGGTGGAGATGCCCAGCAGCTTGACGGCGTTGCCCTGGCCATACAGCTTGGCCAGCACCGGCTCGAACGCGTTGGTGACTTCGCGCGCCATCTTGACGTCGGGCGCCAGGCCGGCCAGGTCGATGGCTTCGTTGATGGGGTTGTCGGATGCGAAATACGACAGCGTCGCGGTACCGAACTCGATCACGCCGCTGCCCATCAGGCGCAGCAGCTCGGGCCCCTTGATGCCCATTTCGTTGAAGCCCTTGATCTCGGCCGTCACCTGGCCCTTGCTCTTCTCGGTGATCGTCTTGGTCCAGAACGGCTTTTCGTAGTCGTTGTAGGCGGTGAGGTTGGACAGCCCGCCGGTGATCTTCAGGTGCGTCTTGGGCAGCTCCTGCGCCT
Source organism: uncultured Ottowia sp. (assembly GCA_964527755.1). Taxonomy (GTDB): domain Bacteria; phylum Pseudomonadota; class Gammaproteobacteria; order Burkholderiales; family Burkholderiaceae_C; genus Ottowia. The sequence continues at coordinate 5,311 of CAZGOL010000078.1, read as the reverse complement.
GCGCGGGCAGGGCCAGCAGCGCAGCGGTGGCGGCGGCAAGCGCAATGGTTGCAAGGTTCATTTCAGTTGCTCCTTCGAAGGGTGGGTTCAGATGACGGACAGGTGGTGGTTCTTGAGGTCGGTGACCAGCATGTGGCCCGGCGCATGCGTGATGCAGAACTCGGGACGCGAGGCGGCCACCACCGATTGCGGCGTGACTCCGCAGGCCCAGAACACGGGAATCTCGTCGCTGGCGACGCGCACCGCGTCGCCGTAGTCGGGGCGTCCCAGGTCGGTGATCCCGATCAGCGCCGGATCGCCGATGTGCACCGGCGCGCCGTGCACCGCCGGATAGCGCGAGGTGATCTGGATGGCGCGGATCGCATCGGCCGCCCTGAACGGCCGCATCGACACCACCAGCGGCCCGCTGAAGCGGCCGGCCGGCTGCGTGGCCACGTTGGTGCGATACATCGGCACGTTCACGCCCTGCGCGACGTGCCGCACCTCGATGCCCTCCTCCATCAACGCCTCCTCGAACGAGAACGAGCAGCCGATGGCAAAACTCACCAGATCGTCGCGCCAGTGCGAGCGGATGTCGGTCGGCTCGTCAAGCAGTTCGCCGTGCTTCCAGACGCGATAGCGCGGCACGTCGGTGCGGATGTCCAGATCGTCGCCCAGGCCCGGCAAACGCGGATCTCCCGGATCGGACACCGACAGCAGCGGGCACGGTTTGGGGTTGCGCTGGCAAAATCGCAGGAAATCATCGGCCAGCGCCTTGGGCAGGATCGCCAGGTTGGCCTGCACGAAGCCATTGGCCAGGCCGGCGGTCGGCCCCTGCAGCCGGCCCGATCGCGCCAGCAGACGCACCGAGCGACCATCGGTGCAATCGTCATTTCGAATCACGACCGGCTCGGTCGTGCACGCTGCCTGCGTCATGCCTCAAGTCTCCTCGGTCGCGGTTTGTGGCACCGCGTGCCGTTGCACGTCACGGACCCGATTTCAACCCAATTGGCAGACCGTGTCCAATTCCTTGTTTGGATGGGGTGCGATCACAATCTCGAATCCTCGGCTGCAGCACGCGCGACTTGCACCGCCAGGCGGGCGACCGCCGCCGGGACGTGACTGTCGGCGCCCCGCAGCCACGATGCCGTGAACGTCAGATCCGGCAGCGCCTCGCCCGCCACTTCGATCTGGCGCAACTGCCCTTCGGCCAATTCATGCCGCAGAGCCGCCGGAGCGAGCACGCCCACGCCGATGCCGTCGCGCACCATCCGCGCGGTGGTGCTGATCGAGGCCGAGCCGTACAGCCGCGCATCGCGCACGCCAGCGCGCGCCAGGATCTGCTGCAGTGCCTGGTACGGGCGACTGCTGGCCGGGTACGTCAGCAGCGGCCACGCCCCCAGGTCGGCGATCTGCAGGGGTTCGGCCCCGAGCCTGAGCGTCGGGCCTGCCAGCCAGGCCAGCCGGTAGCGGCACAGGTCGAGGTTTTCGACCTGCGGCTCCTGCAGCGGCCCCATGAGAAAGGCCAGGTCAACCTGGTGGCCGAGCAGGTGGGTGCGCATCAAGGGCGTGGTGTCCACCTCGATGTTCAGCGCGAGTGCCGGAAACACGTCGTGCACGCGCGCCAGCAGCGTTGGCAGCCAGGTCTGCACGATCGTCTCGGCAACCGAGATCACCAGCCGCCCGCCAATGGCGTCGGGTGCCTGCGCGATGGCCAGCATGTCGCGGCGCAATTGCAGCATGCGCTCGGCCTGCGTCAGCAGGGCCTGGCCACGCACGGTCAAACTGACACCGCGCGCATGGCGCTCGAACAGCCGCGTGCCCAGGGCCCGCTCCAGTTGGCCGATGCGCTGCGAAATGGCGGGTTGGCTGGCGTGGAGTTTCTCGGCTGCCGCACGGAAGCCCCCCAGGGTCGCGACCCAGTAAAAGGTTTCGATCCCGCGCAGATCGATCACGGCCGGACTCCCTGCCTTGGTCGTCACCCCGGCCAGACGCGGGCCGGAATCGACACGATCGCGCTTTCCACCGTCGGCGCGCCATGCGCCAGATGCGCGACCAGATCGAGGGTGGTCGAGCGGCGCGTGAGCATCGCGCACCGCACCTCGTCGGCAAGCACGCGCGTGGTGTGCCAGCAGCCGGGACGCATGCAGATGCCCTGACCGGGTTCGACCCGAAAGGCCGCCAGCGTCGACGGGTCCGGGCGGCTGTCGCCCTCTACGCCCAGCGCCACGATCTGGATGATCGAACCGGTCAGCGGAATGATCGCCTGCTCGGTCAGGTGGTGCACTTCCAGCGAGTCCACGACACGCTCGCCGCTGCGATAGATGACCCACAAGACCTCGGTCTGTCCATGCGCGCCCGTGTCGAAGGCGTGGGCGCTCCAGAAGTCCGTGGCGGGGCTGAGAAAGCGGCGCGAGGGCTCGGCATCGGTGGGCGAAGCGCCCAGGACCCAGCCATACGCATCGAAAGCCGCGGACTCGAGGGGGTGAACCGAAATCGTCTTCATGGCAAGATTGTCATTCAATCGATCGAAATCCCGAATCACGCGGGTGGGCGCCATGGACATCAACAGCGACTTGGGTGAAAGCTACGGCGCCTGGCGCATGGGCGACGACGCGGCCATGCTCTCCATCGTGACCAGCGCCAACGTGGCCTGTGGCTTCCACGCGGGCGATCCGGCCGGCATGCTGCACACGCTGCGCGGCGCCGCCGAGCGGGGCGTGGCGGTGGGCGCCCACGTGGCCTACCCCGACCTGGTGGGCTTTGGCCGGCGCAACATGGACCCGAGCAGCAGCGAACTGGTGGCCGACGTGATTTACCAAATCGGTGCGCTGCAAGGGCTGGCGCGGGCGGCGGGCACGCGCGTGGCCTACGTCAAGCCGCACGGCGCGCTCTACAACACCATCGCGCACGACGAGCGCCAGGGGGGCGACGTGATCACCGCCCTGCTGGCCATCGACCCGCAACTGGCGCTGCTGGCGCTGGCCGGCTCGCCGCTGATCGAGCGCGCCCGCGCACGCGGCCTCACGGCGGTGGCCGAGGCCTTTGCCGACCGCGCCTACAACGACGACGGCACCCTGGTGTCGCGCCGCCTGCCCGGCGCCGTGCTGCACGACGCCGATGCGGTGGCCGAGCGCATGCTGCGCTGGGTCCAGACCGGCGAGGTGATCTCCATCAGCGGCCGCGCGGTGCGCCTGCAGGCCGACTCGATCTGCGTGCACGGCGACAGCCCGGGCGCGGTCGAGATGGCGCGCCGCGTCCGCCAGCGCCTGACCGCCGAAGGCGTGACCCTGAAGCCCTTTGTGCACTGACCATGCGCATCCTGCCCGCCGGCGACGCTGCCCTGCTGGTCGAACTGGACGACCTGGCGCATACGCTGGCGCTGTACCGTGCGTTGCTGGCCGCGCCGATCGCTGGGGTGCGCGAACTGGTACCGGCCGCGCGCACGTTGCTGGTGCACTTCCGGCCCGAGCGCATCGCGGCCGGAGCGCTGGCGGGGGCACTGCGCCAACGCGAATCGGCGGCGCTGGCCCACGCCGGCGGCGACGCGGTGCCGGGGCGCACCGTCGAGATCCCGGTGGACTATCAGGGCGAAGATCTGCCCGACGTGGCCGAATTCATGGGCATCACGGTGGCCGAAGTCATCGCCCGCCACACCGGCCAGCCGTGGCAGGCGGCTTTCGCCGGGTTCGCGCCGGGCTTCGTCTATCTGACCGGTGGCCACGCCAGCTTTCGCCAGGTGCCGCGCCGACCCACGCCGCGCACCCGCGTGCCGGCGGGCGCGGTGGCGCTGGCGGGCGACTTCAGCGCGGTCTACCCCAGCGCCAGCCCGGGCGGCTGGCAGTTGATCGGCGTCACCGGGCTGCCCATGTGGGACTTGCAGCGCGCCGAACCGGCCTGGGTGCAGCCGGGCTTTCAGGTGCGGTTTCGCAATGCTGGCGCGTCGGCGCGGCACGTCAGCCTGCCGGGGTCGTCGAAATTTGAACAAAAACCCGAGATTGGGCATGCGCAGCAAGCCCAAGCAGCTATCGAAATCATTGCGCCCGGCTTGCAGACCCTGGTGCAAGATGGTGGTCGCCACGGCTTGGCGGGGCTGGGCATTTCACCCTCGGGCGCGCTCGACCAGGCCGCCATGCGCCAGGCCAACCGCTTGGTCGGCAACCCGCTCGACACCGCGGTGCTCGAGAACCTGCTGGGCGGCCTGCAACTGCGCTGCCACGGCCGCGCGACGCTGGCCGTCACCGGCGCCGAGGCCGAGCTCACCCTGCGCGCCGCCGATGGCCGAACCTGGCGTGTGCCGGGTCATGCCGCCGTGGCGTTGGACAACGGCGATCGGCTCGAACTCGGCACGCCGGCGGCGGGCGTGCGCTGCTGCGTGGCGGTACGCGGTGGCTGGCAGGTGCCGGCCGTGCTGGGCAGCCGTGCCACCGACACGCTGGCGCAACTCGGGCCGTCGGCGCTGCACGCCGGTCAGCGCCTGCCGGTCGGCGATGCCGTGCCGGCCCACGCGCTGTGTGCCACGCAGCCGGCGGGCGAGTGCGCACCGACGCTGCCGCGTGCGGGCGACGAAGTGACGCTCGACGTGCTGGCTGGCCCGCGCACCGACTGGTTCATCGACTACGCCCTGACCATGCTGCAGGAGCAGGCCTGGCGCGTCACGCCGCAGTCCAACCGCATCGGCACGCGCCTGGCGGGCGACGCCCCACTGGCGCGCCGGCGCCAGGACGAATTGCCCAGCGAAGGCACGGTGACCGGCGCCATCCAGGTGCCCGCCGGCGGCCAACCGGTGCTGTTCCTGGCCGACCACCCGCTCACCGGCGGCTACCCGGTGATCGCCGTCGTGGCCAGCCACCATCTGGATCTGGCGGCACAGATCCCGGTGGGCTGCACCGTGCGCTTTCGCGTCGTCGCACCGTTCCATGTCGAAGAGGGCCCGCCATGATCACCAAAGTCCTGATCGCCAATCGCGGCGAGATTGCCATTCGCATCGCCCGCGCCTGTCGCGACCACGGCGTGCGCTCGGTCGCGGTCTACGCCGACCCCGATGCCGACGCCCTGCATGTGCAGGCCGCCGACGAAGCCTGGGCGCTGCCCGGCGTGCGCCCGGCCGACACCTACCTGGCCATCGACAAGCTGCTGGCGGTGGCACGCGACAGTGGCGCCGACGCGGTGCACCCCGGCTACGGCTTCCTGTCGGAGCGCGCCGAGTTCGCGCGCGCCGTGATCGACGCTGGCCTGGCCTGGATCGGCCCGCCTCCGGCGGCCATCGAGGCGCTGGGCGACAAGGTGGCGGCGCGCAAGATCGCGCTGCAGGTGGGCGCGCCGCTGGTGG
>CAZGOL010000077.1:0-12228 GCA_964527755.1 uncultured Ottowia sp. | reverse complement strand
CGACCATTTCCTTGACGGCGTGCTGCGCGCGCGCCACCGCCAGGCCGTAGCCGGGAACGATGATCACGCTGTCGGCGTTGCTCAGCATGAAGGCCACGTCGTCGGGGCTACCGCTCTTGACGGGGCGCTGCTCCTGCGCGCCGCCGGCGGCGGCGGCCTCGCCGCCGAAGCCGCCCAGAATGACGCTGAGGAAGGCCCGGTTCATCGCCTTGCACATGATGTAGGACAGGATGGCGCCCGAGCTGCCCACCAGTGAGCCGGCGATGATCAGCATGCTGTTTTCCAGCGAGAAGCCGATGCCCGCCGCCGCCCAGCCCGAGTAGCTGTTGAGCATCGAGATCACCACCGGCATGTCGGCGCCCCCGATGGGGATGATCAGGGTCACGCCGATCACGAAGCCCAGCAGGCACACCAGCGCGAAGTCGAGCGCGCTTTGCGAATGCCAGAAGCCGTAGATGAAGAAGACCGCCGCCAGGCCCAGCAGCAGGTTGAGCCAGTGCTGGCCGGCAAACTGCACCGGTGCGCCCTGGAACAGGCGGAACTTGCTCTTGCCCGAGAGCTTGCCCCAGGCAATGACCGAACCGCTGAAGGTCACGGCGCCGATGAAGGCACCCAGCGCCAGCTCGATGCGGTTGCCCCCCGGAATCGCCTCGCCCGCTTGCTGGGTGATGCCCAGCGCGTGCGGCTCGGCCACCGTGGCCGCCGCGATGCACACCGCGGCCAGGCCAATCATGCTGTGGAAAAACGCAATCAGCTCGGGCATCTGGGTCATCTCGACCGTGTTGGCGCGCCAGGTGCCGTAGGCGCCACCGATCACCAGGCCCAGCAGGACCCAGGCCAGCCCGACGATGTGACCGTGCGAGGCGATCAGCGCCGCGGTGGTGAGCCCGGCGATCGCCATGCCGATCATCCCGGCGACGTTGCCACGAATGGCCGTGGTGGGGTGCGACAGGCCCTTGAGCGCGTGGATGAAGCAGATGCTGGCCAGCAGGTACAGCAGGGTGACGAGGTTCATGCTCATGCCGGGTGCTCCTTATTTTGCGGCGTCGGCCTTGGCCGGACGCTCCTTCTTCTTGAACATCTCGAGCATGCGGCGCGTGACCAGAAAGCCCCCGAAGATGTTGACCGCGGCCAGCGCCATTGCCGCCACGCCCATGAACTTGCCGAATGCGCCCTCGGTCTGGGCCGCCGCCAGCATGGCACCGACCACGACGATGGCCGAGATCGCGTTGGTGACGGCCATCAGCGGCGTGTGCAGCGCCGGTGTCACGGTCCACACCACGTGGTAGCCGACGTAGATCGCCAGCACGAAGATGATCAGGTTGGTGATGGTCAGCGATACCATTTCCATGGTTGGACTCCTCGGGAAACGTTGATTGCGTCGTGCGCGGTGCCGATGCCCACGGGCCGGCGGGCCGGCCTCATGTCTTGCGCGTCACCGCTCCGCCCTGCGTCATGAGGCAGGCGGCGACGATGTCGTCTTCCGGGTCGACGCGAAAGCTCGCGGGTGGCTCGCCCTTGGCCGCCGGCGGCAGCACCAGCTTCAGGAAATCGAGCACGTTGCGCGCGTACAGCTGCGAGGCGTCGGCGGCCACCAGCGAGGCGAGGTTGGTTTCGCCGACGATGACCACGCCGTGGCGGGTCACGGTCTGATCGGCCACCGTCAGCGGACAGTTGCCGCCCACGCTGCCGTCGGCGCCCGGCGCGCCCTTGCCGGCGGCCATGTCCACGATGACGGAACCGGGCTTCATGCTGCGCACCATCTCCTCGGTGATCAGCACCGGCGCCGCGCGCCCGGGGATGAGGGCGGTCGAAATCACGACGTCGGCCTGCGCCACGCGCTTGGCGACCTCGCTTTTCTGCCGGTCGAGCCAGCTTTGCGGCATGGGCCGGGCGTAGCCGCCCACGCCTTCGGCCGCCTCCTTTTCCTCGGCGGTTTCGTAGGGCACATCGATGAATTTGGCGCCCAGCGACTCGATCTGCTCCTTCACGCTCGGACGCACGTCGGACGCCTCGATCACGGCGCCCAGCCGCTTGGCGGTGGCGATCGCCTGCAGCCCCGCCACCCCCACGCCCAGGATGACCACGCGCGCGGCCTTGACGGTGCCGGCTGCCGTCATCAGCATCGGGAAGAACTTCTGGTACTTGTCGGCGGCCATGATCACCGCCTTGTAGCCGGCGATGTTGGCCTGGCTGGAGAGCACGTCCATGCTCTGCGCGCGCGTGGTGCGCGGCGCCGCCTCCAGCGCGAACGCCGTCAGATTGGCGGCGGCCAGGCGCTGCAGTCCTTCGGCGTTGAAGGGCTCTAGCATGCCGACCAGCACCGTGCCGGCCTTCATCTGCGCGATTTCGGCCGGCTCGGGGCTGCGCACCTTGAGCACCAGCTCGGCGCTGAACGCGCCGCCGGCATCGACGATCTCGGCGCCAGCATTGGTGTAGGCGTCATCAAGCACGCTGGCGCGCACGCCCGCGCCTGCCTGCACGCGCACCTGGTGCCCCTGCGCCACCAGTTTCTTGACCGTCTCCGGGGTGGCGGCGACGCGGTTTTCACCGGTCGCCGTTTCGGCTGGAACGCCAATCAGCATGAACAATCCTCCTCGATCGGGGTGGTGGCGCCCGCGCGGTCGAGCGCCACCCGGGCCACGGGCATTGCAGGCGATTGTGCTTTATTTCGCGGACTCCCCGGAGCCAGCCATCGGCTGAGCATAATCGGCGCGATGAACACGACACGGTGGAAACCCAGCGTCACGGTGGCGGCCGTGATCGAGCGCGATGGCCGCTACTTGCTGGTGGAAGAACACACGGCAGCCGGTCTTCGCTTGAACACGCCGGCCGGCCACCTGGAGCCCGGTGAATCGCCGCAGGATGCGGCGGTGCGCGAGGCGCTGGAGGAGACCGGGTGCCGGTTCGAACCCGCGGCGCTGCTGGGCGTGTATTTGGCCGCCTCCGACGATCGCGACGGCACGCCCGCCACCTGGCTGCGCATCGCCTATTGCGGCGGCGCGAGCGAACCCGAGCCCGGGCGCGCGCTCGACGCCGGCATCGTGCGCGCGCTGTGGATGACGGCCGAGGAGGTGCGCTCGAGTCGCGGGAGACACCGCAGTCCGCTGGTGCTGCGCTGCGTCGAAGACCACCAGCGCGGGCAACGATTCGCTCTGGAGGCGGTGCAGACCGATCCATCGGCTCTGATGACACAATGAAAGAGGCCAGATCGATTGTGGGACATGCCATGACAGCTACTGTATTCGTAGCTACACGTGGCTGATGCGCTGACCTTCGTCGTGCTCGCGGTGGCCGCGTTCGGCGCCGGAGTGCTCAACGCCATCGCCGGTGGCGGCACATTCCTGACGTTCCCGGCGCTCGTGTGGGCCGGTGTGCCGCCGATTCCGGCCAACGCGACCAGCGCGCTCGCGGTGTGTCCTGGCTATTTCGGCAGCGTTGCCGGCTTTCGGGAGGAACTGGCGGCCACGCCGCGGCCGGTGCTGGTGCGCGAACTGGCGGTGAGCGCGGCCGGCGGCGTGATCGGCGCGCTGCTGCTGCTGGTGACGCCCCCGGCGGTGTTCGCCGGCGTCGTGCCCTGGTTGCTGCTGCTGGCGACCGTGCTGTTCGCGGCCGGCCCGCGCCTGGCGCGCCTGGGCGGCGGCACGACGGGCAGCCAGGCGGCCACCTGGCGCCTTCCGGGACTGCTCGCGGTGACCACGTACGGGGGCTACTTCAACGGCGGGGTCGGCATCTTGCTGCTGGCGCTGTACCTGCTGGTGGGCGAGTCGCGCCTGAACACGGCCAACGCGCTGAAGAACCTCAACTCGTCGGTGCTGTCCGTGCTGTCGGTGGCGGCATTCGCGCTGGGCGGCCTGATCGCCTGGGGACCGGCGCTGCTGATGGCGGTGTTCGCCACATTGGGCGGTTTCGCGGGGGCGCGGCTGGCCAAGTGGCTGCCGCCGCGCTGGGTGCGCGCGATCGTGATCGCGACCGGACTGGTGATGAGCGTGGTGTTCTTCGCCCGGGCCTGACCCGGCAACTCACTGGATCCACAAGCGCACGGCATCCCAGGCACGGCCGAAGAATCCGGCCTCGTCCACGCCGTCGAGCGCGACCAGCGGCAGTTCGGCCAGTTGCTGCTCACCCAGCCGGACCTTGAGCGTGGCCACCGCCTGCCCCTTCTTGAACGGCGCGATGAGCGGCTCGGGGCGGGCGATCTCGGTCTTCACCTGGGCCGAGGCGCCGGTCGGCACGGCCACCACGATGGGCTCGGTGCGGCCGAGCTTGAGCTCGGTGGCCTGCCCCTTCCAGACGCGCGGGGTCGCCACCGGCTGGCCGGCATCGAACAGCTTGATGTCCTCGTAGGCGGTGTAGCCCCAGTTGAGGAGCTTTTGCGTCTCGTTGTTGCGCGCGCTGTCGCTGGTGGTGCCCAGCACCACGGCCAGCAGGCGGCGCCCCTGCAGGTTGGGAAAGTCGCGCCGGGCGGTCGCCACCAGGCAATAGCCGGCCGCCTGGGTGTGCCCGGTCTTCAGGCCATCGACGGTGGGGTCGCGAAACAGCAGCGTGTTGCGGTTGGTGTCGTTGCTGGCCGGCGTGCCGGGGTAGCGGTACTTCTTGGTCGAGTGGTAATGCGCGTACTCGGGAAAATCCCGCATCAGCCGCTGCGACAGGGTGGCCAGGTCGCGCGCGGTGGTGGTGTGCCCCGCCTCGGTCAGGCCTTCGACGTTCTTGTAACTGGTGTTCTTCAGGCCCATCGCCTTGGCCTGGTCGTTCATCAGTTCGACGAAACGCTCGACCGAGCCCGCCACGCCCTCGGCCAGGGCCACCGTGGCGTCGTTGCCCGACTGCACCACCATGCCGTTGATCAGGTCGTCCACCGGCACCTGCATCTTGGGGTCGATGAACATGCGCGAGCCGGGCATCTTCCAGGCGCGCTCACTCACCGGCAGTTTTTGCTCCAGCGTGATTTTCTTGGCGCGCAACGCATCGAACACCAGATACGTCGTCATGAGCTTGGTGAGCGAGGCGGGCTCGACCGGCGCGTCGATGTCCTTGGCCGCCAGGATCTGCCCGGCCGTCACGTCCATCAGCAGGTAGGCCTTGGCCGCGATCTCGGGCGGCTGCGGGGCCTGCGCCTGCGCGGCGAACGCTCCCAGGGTGAGCACGAATACGAGCAGGGCACGAAACAGGCGGTTCATGGGAGTCGGAAAAGAAGATCAGGCAGAAAGAAAACGGAGTGCCGCACGATCGGGGTGCGCTCACGGACGCACATGCCGCAGCACGAGCGACTTGAGCAGCGGAAGCTGCCCGTGAAAGAAATGTTCGCCGCCTGGCACGACGGTGACCGGCAGCGTCTGCGGGCGCGCCCAGTCGAGCACGGCCGCCAGGGGCACGGTGTCGTCCCGCTCGCCATGCACGACGAGCGTGTCCGGGTGCAGTTCGGCCGGGATCGGCGCCACCTCGAAGTGCGAGGCGGCGGTGCCCACCAGCAGCACGCGCGCGATCGGCCGCTGGCCATGCAGCGTGGCCACCGCGTGGCTGGTGACGAACGCGCCGAACGAGAAACCCGCCAACACCAGCGGGGTTGCCGCCGGCACGCACGCACCCACCACCGCCAGCAGGTCCTGCAGCTCGCCGCGCCCCCCGTCGTAGCCGCCGGCGCTGGCACCCACGCCGCGGAAATTGAAGCGCAGCGCCCGCCAGCCGCACTGCACGCAGCTGCGCGCGATGGTCTGGACGACCTTGTTGGTCATGGTGCCGCCGAACTGAGGATGCGGGTGCGCGACCACCGCCGTGCCCAGGGGCTCGGGAAACGACTCGCGCGACGGCGCATCCAGCCGCGCCTCGATGGCGCCGGCCGGGCCGGCCACGGTAAGCGATTGGGAAAGCATGTTGATCAGCTATCTAAAGTGTAGCTGCTCAGGCACGGTCGGCAAGCTCGGGGGATGAAAAAGCATGTAAATGCCGCGGTGCGCGCGAAGCCCCCGCCGTCAGCGCCCCACGTGCGCCGGCAGCAGCAAACGCTCGACGATTTGCCCGCGCTTGAGGTGCGATTCGACGATCTCGTCGATGTCGTCGCGGTCGACGTAGGTGTACCAGACACCCTCCGGATACACCACCGCCACCGGCGCGCCAGCGCAGCGGTTCAGGCAGCCGGCCTTGTTCACGCGCACCTGCCCCACCCCGGCCAGGCCTTCGTCCTTGACGCGCGTCTTGCAATACGCGAAGGCGTCGGCCGCGCCGTGGTTCGCGCAGCAGGCTTCGCCGTTGTCGCGCTGGTTCAGGCAAAAGAAGATGTGGTGCTGATAGTAGGGCGTTGCAGGCGCCGCCCCCGATGGAATGCTCATGTTTCGATTCTAGGCGCGGGCCGGCGCGCCAGCACGCGGCTGGACAGGTACAGCAGCGTCGCGTACGGCCACAGCCAGCCCAGCCACTGCGCCAGCCCGTAGAAGTGGATGAAGCGCCCCTGTTCCCAGCTTTGCAGCGTGGTGGCGAAATAGGCGTTTTGCGGCGCCTGGTTGAGCAGCAGCAACTGGGCGAGCACGACGGCCACCAGCACGCGCTCGCACCACCGGGGGGGCACGACCAGCAGCGCCGCCGCCGCCAGCGCAGCCAGCGGCACACCACGTTGCACCGGGGCATCGATCCAGGCCCAGGCGTACTGCGGCCCATACGTGAGCGCAGCCGACAGCGCCGACACCCCCATGCCCGCCGCCAGTGCCAGCAGCGCGAACAGCGCGCGCCGTCCCCGGCCGGCGATCACGGTGTAGCCCAGCAGGCAGGGGACCAGGGCGCCGAGCGCCACGCAAGCCAGTTCGGCCGCGGGCCACAGCGGCTGCAGCTCGATTTCGCGCAAGGGCAGCCACTCCAGGAACGGCGTGTCCGCCAGCAGGGTCGCCAGCCCTTCCTCGGCGCGCTCGTACACCTGCCCCATCCCGAAGGCGACCGGCGCCGGAAACAGCAGCCCCAGCGGCCACAGCGCGAGCAGCACCTGCGCGCCGCGCGAGTCGCCCATGAACCAGCCAGCGCGCAGGCGCCGCGCGCGCTCGAGCGCACCCAGACGCTCGAGCGCCAGCACGGCGAGCGCACCCAGCGTGCCCCCGGCCGCGTTCAGCCCCAGATCGACGTTGGACGCGACGCGCATCGGCAGGTACGACTGCAGACTTTCCATGGTGAAAGACAGCAGCAGCGCCGCCACGCTGGCCAGCAGCGCCGCCCACGCAACGCGGCGCCCGCGCATCAGCACCAGCGTCAGCAGGAAGCCGAAGGGCGCGTAACCCACCAGGTTGGTGATCAGGTCGAACCCCGTCCACCAGCGTGGCCAGGGCGCGCGCAGATAGGCCCAGGGCACGATGCCCTGGTCGCGCCAGCCGGTGAACGGAAACAGGCTCGCATACACGATCAGCGCCGTGTACAGCCACATCAGCGGCGCGGCGGCCGATTTTTCGTGACGCGGCATGGCGTGCGTGCGCGCCGACGGCCTCAGAACGGCTTGAGCACGACCAGCAGCACGGCCGCCAGCAGCAGCAGCACCGGCAGTTCGTTGAACCAGCGATACCAGACGTCGCCGTGCGACGTCCTCCCCTGCGCGAAGCGGGCCAGCAACCGGCCGCAAATCGCGTGATAGCCGATCAGCAGCAGCACCACCACGAGCTTGGCGTGCATCCAGCCGCTGCCGCGCCCGATGCCGTAGTCCAGCCACAGCAGCAGTCCCAGCGCCACCGCCGGCACGGCCAGGATGGTCATGAACCGGAAGAGCTTGCGCGCCATCAGCAACAGGCGCTCGCGCTCGGCCGCCGACGCGGGCGGCACCAGCGCCAGATTGACGAACAGGCGCGGCAGGTAGAACAGCCCCGCGAACCAGCTCACCACGAACACGATGTGCAGGGCCTTGATCCACAGCATCCGCCCAGTGTATCGGCGGGGCCGCCGGGCTCTGCCGCACCCGGCAACTCCCCTTGCGCTGGCACAAATAAAAAACCCCGGACCGTGAGGACCGGGGTGAAAGCCTGTCTGCTGTCACACAGCGAGGCTCCCGCTCAGGGAGGAAAAGCGGGGGACGGCAAGCCGCCCGAAAGAAATATACCAAAAGTGTGCATTTGCCTGCATTTCCCGACCGCATCCGCAGGCCCACCGAGGCTGTTGTATGCACCCCCGGTCCGGAGTGCCCCCACATGCGGCACAATTTTCCTCATGTCGACCTTTCCTCCCGCCCCCTTTCCCTTCCTGCGCCCGCGCCGCCTGCGGCGCGACGAATTCACGCGCCGACTGGTACGCGAGCACGCGCTGTCGGTGAACGACCTGATCTACCCGGTGTTCGTGCAGGACGGCAAAGGCCAGCGCCAGGCCGTGCCCTCGATGCCCGGGGTCGAGCGGCTGTCGCTCGACCTGCTGCTGCCGGTGGCCGAGGAGTGCGTGGCGCTGGGCATTCCGGTGATGGCGCTCTTTCCGGTGATCGATGCCAAGCTCAAGGACGACCAGGGCAGCGAATCGGCCAACGCGCGCGGCCTGATCCCGCGCGTGGTGCGCGAATTGAAGCAGCGCTTTCCCGAGCTGGGCATCATGACCGACGTCGCGCTTGACCCCTACACCAGCCACGGCCAGGACGGCTGGCTCGACGCCACCGGCTACATCCTCAACGACGAAACCGTCGGCCAGCTCGTGCGCCAGGCGCTGGTGCAGGCCGCCGCGGGCGTGGACATCGTCGCCCCCAGCGACATGATGGACGGGCGGATTGGCGCGATCCGCGAGGCGCTCGAGAAAAAGGGCCACATGCACACGCGCATCATGGCCTACAGCGCCAAGTACGCGAGCGCCTTCTACGGGCCGTTTCGGGACGCGGTCGGCTCAGCGGCCAACCTGGGCAAGAGCAACAAGAAGGTCTACCAGATGGACCCCGGCAACGGCGACGAGGCGCTGCGCGAGGTGGCGATCGATCTGCAGGAGGGCGCCGACATGGTGATGGTCAAGCCCGGCATGCCGTACCTGGACATCCTGCGGCGCGTGAAGGACGAGTTTCGCGTACCCACCTTCGCCTACCAGGTGAGCGGCGAATACGCGATGCTCAAGGCCGCGGCGCAAAACGGCTGGCTCGAGCATGACCGCGTGATGATGGAAAGCCTGCTGGCCTTCAAGCGCGCCGGCGCCGACGGCGTGCTCACCTATTTCGCGCGCGATGCCGCGCGGCTGCTCCGGCAACAATAGCGTTCGAAGCGCAGTCAGCAAGCGCTGCGCGCACCTTGATTCACCAGATCGGGAACTCCGTGCAAATCGTCGAATTCACCGCCGGCAGCCTGCGCTTTGCCGACGAAGCGCCCGCGCAGACGACGGCCGACGGCTTCGTCTGGGTGTTCCTGGAGCAGGCCGAATTCGCCGCCACGCTGGCGGCGCAGCAGGCCATTGCCGAGCGCCTGGGCGGCTCGCCGCTGCTGGACGTCCACGCCAAGGACCTGGCCAACGAAGCGCACCCCTCGGACTACGACGCCACCTCGGTGTACGACCTGGTGATCTTTCGCCGACTCGCGAGCGATGCCGAGGCGCGGCAGGACGCCGCCGCGGCCACGCCGGCGCCGGCGCCCGGAGCGTTTGCCCGCATCGATTCGCGCGCGGTGGGTTTTGCAGTGTTCGATCGCCTGTTGATCAGCGTGCACCCGCCGGGCTGCCCGGCAGCGCGCGGCCTGCTGGAGCGCGTGGCGGCCGATGCGCGCCTGGCGGTTGACGCGCAGACTGCGCGCCCCCGCCTGCCGCAAGGCCCGGCCGAGCTGGCGCTGCAGATGATCAACGGCATGGTGGATCGCTACCTGGAGCTGCGCAAGGAACTCACGCGCGCGCTCGAGGTGGCGCAAGGCGCCCTGCTGCGCCCCAGCCCGCGCCGCGGGACCTGGGCCGCGCTGATGAGCGCGCGCCAGCGCCTGCACCTGCTGCAAGAGCTGTGCGAGGAACAGCAGGACGCGATGCAGGAATGGTTGGATGAACTGCGCGAGCTGCCGCTTGCCAGCCACGCCGCCGAAGCGAGCCTGGCGCAGCGTCGCCACGACCAGCTGGTGGCGCGCGCGCGCGACGTGATCGAGCACATCGAACGCGTGCTGCACCATGCCCGCAGGCTCGAGCAGTCGGCGGAAATCGCGGTGCAACTGCATTTCAGCGCGCAGGGCCAGCGCACCAACGACATCATGCGCACGCTGACCGCCATCACTGCCGTGTTCCTGCCGCTCAACCTGTTCACCGGGTTCTTCGGGATGAACTTCGAACACCTGCCGCTGATCCACAGTTCGACCGGCATGTGGTTCTCGCTGCTGGCATTGATCGCGTTCGCTGCGCTCATCCTGGTGCTGTTTTGGCGCAATCGCTACCTGGGCGCCAGAACCCGCAGCGACGACGTGCTCTGACGCGAAAGCCCACTCCGAAAACAGCAAACCCCGGTCGATTCGCATCGGCCGGGGTGCCTGGGATTGCGCGCATCCGGCGCGCCTGCCGCTCACGCGGCGGCGCGGTTATTTGGCATTGCCGCTTTGGTCAGGAAAGCCGCGCGCGCCCTGCTCAGCCGCCTTCGTTTGCGCGCGCACCTGGTTGCGCGTCAATGCCTTGCCGCTCGGCGCAGCGCCTTGCGCGTTCTGTACGCCATCCGCGGGCGCCTGTTTGGCTGCCGCTGCTTCCACCGCCTGGCGCGACTGCGTGCTGGCTTGCGACGCGGCAGGAATGCCGTCAGGCTGCTGGCCCGACGCCGGTTGCCCCGACGCGGCAAACGCGCCACCTGAGACCATCAGCGCGGCGGCCGCGACGATACTGAGCATGTTGAATCTGGTCATGACGTTTCTCCTTGCATCCATAACACTGCGGTTGCTCGTGCAACCGACCTCATGAGCGGGCCAACCGGCCTGTTCTGCCTCATTGGATGCAAGACGCCGATCGAGTGTTTCAACCGCGACGCTACGCTAAATAGAGTGCCGCCCCCACCTGACGTGGCAACCTGGGTGCGCATTCGCGTGAAACGACCCTACGCGCGCTCCTGCGTCGCCCAATCAACCCACGTGGTGCGCGAAGAATTCCAGCGTGCGCCGGCGCGCAAGGGTGGCCGCGGGCTCGTCCCAGGCGGGCCGCTGATCGCAGTTGAAGCCGTGCTGGGCGGCGTATACATGCACCTCGACCTCGGGGTGTGCCTCGCGCAGCCGCTGCACGCCCTCCATCGGCACCGACTGGTCGCGATCGGACAGGTGCGCAAGCACGGGCACGCACGGCTGGCGCGCGAGTTCCTGGGGCTGCGTCATGCCGCCGCCGTAGTACGGCACCGCCGCCGCCAGCCGCTCGAGCAGGCACGCCGCACGCCACGTGAGCAGGCCGCCCCAGCAAAACCCGACGACGCCCACCTTGCCGCCGCCGGCCTGCGCGGCATGGTCGATGGCGGCCTGAACGTCCTGCAGCACGCCGGGCGCGGGCAGCGCCTCGGCCGCCGCCTTCAGGCCGATGCCCACCTGAATGTCGCTCTGCGTGTAACCCAGCTCCACGCCGGGCCGCACGCGCTGGAAGGTCGATGGTGCGAGCGCCAACCAACCCTCGGCCGCATAGCCCTCGGTGACGGCACGGATGTGAGCGTTGACGCCAAAAATTTCCTGCAGCACCACCACCGCGCCACGCGCACGGCCGGCCGGCGCGGCCTGCCAGGCGCTGACAGTCAGCCCATCGGGCGCCTGCAGTTCGATCCACTGTCCCATGATTGCTCCTAAAACAATAGTCTTCTTGGCAAGAGTGGCAAACGCCAACAGCCAAAAAAGCTTCAGACCCCGAGCGCGCGGCGCACGAAATCGAGCCGATCCTGCCCCCAGAACAGCACGCCATCGACCAGGTAACTCGGCGCGCCAAACACGCCCACATCGATCGCTGCCTGCGTGTGGGCATCGTAGCGCGCCTGTACGGCGGGCAGGCGCGCCTGGTGCAGGCGCTCGGCGGGCAGGTCGGTCTCGGCCAGCAGTTCGGCCAGCGTGCCTTCACTGGCGATGTCGCGCTGTTCGCTCCAGCACGCGGTCATCACGGCGCCCGCCAGCAGCAGCGCCGCGTCCTGCCCGTCCGCCTCGGCCACGGCCGTGATCAGCCGCGCGGCCGCGTGCCCGTCGACCGGGAAGAAGCGCGGCTGCACGTTCAGCGCGAGCCCCAGGTGGTCGGCAAAGCGCCTGAGTTCCAGCAGACGATAGGCTTGGCGCTGCGGCGCGCGCTGCGGCAACGGCAGGCCGCCCGACAGCGGGAAGATGC
>CAZGOL010000076.1:0-12289 GCA_964527755.1 uncultured Ottowia sp. | reverse complement strand
TTGAATTTTGAGGTTTGATTATGCTTGACCGGGAAGGCTTTCGCCCGAACGTCGGCATCGTCTTGCTCAACCAGAAGAATCAGGTATTTTGGGGCAAACGCATCCGCACCCACTCCTGGCAGTTTCCGCAAGGAGGGATTGATCGCGGCGAATCCCCCGAGCAGGCGATGTACCGGGAACTGCACGAGGAGGTGGGGCTCCAGCCGGAGCACGTGCGCATCCTGGCCCGAACCCGCGACTGGTTGCGCTACGAGGTGCCCGACCGGTTCATTCGCCGCGATGCCCGTGGCCATTACAAGGGTCAGAAGCAGATTTGGTACCTGCTGCAACTGGTGGCGCAAGACTGGCAGTTGAACTTGCGCGCGACCAGCCACCCCGAGTTCGATGCCTGGCGCTGGAACGAGTACTGGGTCCCGTTGGACGTGGTGGTCGAGTTCAAGCGCGGGGTGTACGAACTCGCGCTGACTGAACTCTCGCGTTTCCTGCCACGACTGGAGCAACGCAACCGCTACTTGCGCAGCGGAGGGCGTGGCCGGGACAGCGATCTGGCGCCACTGGAGACGATGGGGCGCCGCGAGCACCGCGGGAGCGCTCCGATTCCGCTGGAACTGCCGCCCGGTGCCACGCTCGAGGGCATCCTGCGTTCGCCCCTGGCAACGCACAAGGAATCATGACCACGCCCAGGCCGCACGGCCTCGTCCATCTGCTGATCCCCACACTGCTCGCCGCGGCGCTGTGGATCGTGCCTGGACCAGCGACCGCGCAGTTCGCCGATCTCGATCGAGCCGACTGGAAGGAAGGCGCCATTCCACCGCCACCCGCCTACGATGCAAGCCGACTGATCGAACTCGACACACCGCCCGGGTCCGCGGTTCACGTGGGCATCGACCCCGACACGATTCGCCTGGACGTCGAGACCGGCATCGTCCGTTACGTGGCCGTGGCGCGTGGTCCATCGGCCGTGAACGCGATGTACGAGGGTATCCGCTGCGCCACCGGCGAATACCGCGTCTATGCACGTCAGGTTCAGGGTGGCCCCTGGACCCAAAGCGACGACATCTCATGGAAGTCGATGCGCGCGCTGGGTGGGGGTGTTCGCGTGCTGCACCCGTTTCAGCTTGCCCGCGACGGACTTTGTGTCGGCGCATCGATGCGCTCGTCGGCGCAGGAGATGGTGCGTGAACTCAGGACCGGCAATCGCTCGCTGTACTACTGAGGAGCGTCGGGGCTCTGCGCCTCACTCCGGGTAAGCACGAGATTGTCGCGGTGCACCATCTCCGGCTCACCGCTGTAGCCCAGCAGATGCTGGATGTCACGCGATGGCCGACGACACAGCAGACGCGCTTCCGTGCTCGAGTAGTTGGCCAGCCCCCGCGCCAATTCGCGCCCCGCGCCATCGCGGATGGCAATCACGTCACCGCGCGAGAAAACTCCCTCCACGTGGGTCATGCCGATCGGCAACAGACTCTTGCCGTCCCCCCGCAACTTCAGTGCAGCGCCATCGTCCACGATGACTGCTCCATGAAGTTGCAGGTGATCGGCGATCCATTGCTTGCGTGCCTGCACTTTGTGCGTCGTGGCGACGAGCAAGGTACCGATGTTCTCGCCCGCAGCCAGACGCAGCAGGGCGTCCGGTTCGCGTCCCCAGGCGATCACCGTGGACGCGCCCGAACCCGCCGCGCGTCGCGCGGCCACGATCTTGGTGAGCATGCCGCCCTTGCCGATGCTGCTGCCCGCGCCGCCGGCCATGCGCTCGAGTGCCGGGTCCCCGGCGCGCGCCTCGCGCACCATCTGCGCGTTCGGCTCGCGCCGTGGATCGGCTGTGAACAGGCCACGCTGGTCGGTCAGGATCACCAGCAGGTCGGCCTCGATCAGGTTGGCAACCAGTGCGCCCAGCGTGTCGTTGTCGCCGACCTTGATTTCATCCGTGACCACCGTGTCGTTTTCATTGATGACCGGCAGCACCCGATGCTCGAGCAGCGTGAGCAACGTGGAGCGCGCGTTCAGGTAGCGCTCCCGGTCCGCCAGGTCCGCGTGCGTCAGCAGGACTTGCGCGCTGGACAGACCCTGCTCGCGCAGTTTGGTCTCGTACATCTGTGCCAACCCCATCTGGCCAACGGCGGCGGCAGCCTGTAGTTTGTTCACCTCGTGCGGACGCCGCGACCAGCCGAGGCGCTTCATGCCTTCGGCGATGGCGCCGCTGGACACCATGACGACTTCACGCGCGGCCAATCCATCACCACCGCGTGCGAGCAGTGCAAGTTGACGGCACCACTCCTCGATCGCCACCTCGTCAAGCCCGCGGCCATCGTTGGTGACCAAGCTGGAGCCGACCTTGATCACGATCCGGTGTGCCTGACGAAGGATATCGTTCATGGATTCCCCGATTGAAAACCTTGTCGGAGGCGGTTGCGAGCGCCCATCGTACTATTGTTTTCAGAGCACATCAGTTTGATGAAAAGCGCGGATCGCGCTCCGCCTCGGATTCGGACTCGGCGGCAACCCCTTGCGCCTTCAGGTACGTCGAGATGGATTGCACCAGGGGTTCGCAGCCGTCGCGCGTGAGGGCCGAAATCCGAAACACCGGCCCCTTCCAGCGCAACCGCCGCACGAATTCCTTCACCCGGTGCTCCTGTTCGTCTGACGGCACCATGTCGATCTTGTTGAGCACCAGCCAACGCGGCTTGTCGTGCAGCGTCTTGTCGTATTTCTTGAGTTCGGCGGCGATGGCCCGCGCCTGGGCGACCGGATCGACACCTTCGTCGAACGGGGCCAGATCGACCACGTGCAGCAGCAGGCGGGTGCGCTGCAGATGCCGCAGGAACTGGTGCCCGAGTCCCGCGCCTTCGGATGCGCCTTCGATCAACCCCGGGATGTCGGCGACGACGAAGCTTTGCCCCGGCCCCACGCGCACCACACCAAGGTTGGGGTGCAGCGTGGTGAAGGGGTAATCGGCGATCTTCGGCCGCGCGTTGCTGACGGCGGCGATGAAGGTCGACTTCCCGGCGTTGGGCATGCCGAGCAGGCCGACGTCGGCCAGCACCTTCAGTTCAAGCTTGAGAGCGAAGCGCTCGCCCGGGTGGCCCGGTGTCTTCTGCCTCGGCGCACGGTTGATGGAGCTCTTGAAGCGCAGGTTCCCGAATCCCCCATCGCCGCCCCGCGCGATCATCACCCGCTCACCGGGTGCCAGCAACTCGTGCAGCACTTCACCGGTGCCAGCATCGCTGATGATCGTGCCTACCGGCATCTTGAGGGTGATGTCGTCGCCCGCGGCGCCAAACATGTCCGAACCCATGCCGTGCTGCCCACGCCTGGCCTCATGGCGGCGCGCGTAGCGATAGTCGATCAATGTGTTGAGGCTCGGGTCCGCCAAAGCAAACACATGGCCACCGCGCCCACCATCACCTCCGTTGGGGCCCCCAAATTCCTTGAATTTCTCATGACGAAACGACACGCAGCCGTTGCCGCCGTCACCCGCCGCGACATCAATCCAAGCCTCATCGACGAATTTCATGGAATCGTGACTCGTGGCACCGCCAGAAACGCCAAAGCCCCGCTCGGCGGGGCTCTGGCTCAAGGAAGGGCCGAACCCCTCAGGCCACCGGCTCGACGGTGACCATGTGCTTGTTCAGCGCACCGCGAACCGCGAACGACACCTGACCGTCGACCAGCGCAAACAGCGTGTGGTCCTTGCCGACGCCGACATTGGAACCTGCGTGGAATCTCGTGCCGCGCTGGCGCACGATGATGGCGCCGGCGCTGACCGTCTGCCCGCCGAACACTTTCACTCCGAGCATCTTCGGCTTGGAATCACGGCCGTTGCGCGTGGAGCCGCCGCCTTTTTTCTGTGCCATGGTGAGTTACTCCTTAACTGCCGCCGTGGATGGCGCCGATCTCGAGTTCGGTATAGCTTTGGCGGTGTCCTTGGCGCTTCTGGTAGTGCTTGCGTCGGCGCATCTTGAAGATGCGCACCTTGTCGTGCCTACCGTGCGCAAGCACTCTGGCCACCACCGTGGCACCGGACACCAGGGGAGTCCCAACCTGCAGGTCGCCGTCACTGCCAACGGCCAGAACCTGGTCAATCGTGATCTCCTGGCCAACGTCCGCAGCTATCTGTTCTATCTTGATCTTTTCGCCGGACGCAACGCGATACTGCTTGCCTCCGGTTTTTATGACCGCGTACATGTGAAAACCCTTGGAAGATATGTCTCTTCGGACCAATTTCCGAAGAACTGGGCATTATACGAGGAGTCGTTGGTCCCCACAAATTGACCCTGCGCGCCGGGTCTGCCATGGCGACGCAAACCTATAATGCCGGCCCAGCACGCAACGATGGTCCCCCGCGGATTCGCCGCGCGCATCCAGATCACACCCCGCCTCTTGTCAGACCGCTCAACTCCCACCCACCGAGCGATCGCCCTCGTCGCACAGGACATGCGCGAGGTCGACGCCACCATCGGTCGCCGCCTTGATTCGGAAGTTTCACTGGTTGGAGACGTTGCCCGCCACATCATTTCATCAGGTGGCAAGCGCCTGCGGCCGGTTCTGTTGCTGCTGACGTGCCGCGCCTTGGGATGCGTCGATCCGCAGCGGTTCAATCTGGCGGCTGTGGTGGAGTTCATCCACACGGCAACGCTCCTGCACGATGACGTTGTGGACGAATCCACGCTCCGGCGCGGCCAGAGCACCGCCAATCAGGTGTTCGGCAACCCCGCAAGCGTCCTGGTGGGCGACTTTCTGTACTCGCGAGCATTCCAGATGATGGTCGAGACGGGCAGCATGCGCGTGATGCAGATCCTCGCCGACGCCACCAACGTGATCGCCGAGGGTGAAGTGCTGCAGTTGATGAACATCCGCGACACTTCACTAGACGAAACCTCGTATTTGCGCGTCATCCGCTCCAAGACCGCGAAGCTGTTCGAGGCGAGTTGCCGGCTGGCTGCGGTGCTGGCGACCGCTGATCCTGGCGTGGAAGCCGCATGCGCGGAATATGGACAATGTCTGGGCACCGCGTTCCAAATCATCGACGATATCCTCGACTACGACGGCGAGGCAGGGGAAATGGGCAAAAACCTGGGAGATGACCTGCGAGAGGGCAAGGTGACGCTGCCACTGATCCTCACCATGCAGCGCGCGAGCGCCGACGACGCGACGCTGGTGCGGGACGCAATCGAATCCGGCAGCACCGGGTCGCTGACGGACATCCTGCGCGTCGTTCGCCGCTGCGGTGCGCTTGAGGAAGCCCGGGCGCTGGCGTCGCGACAAGCACAGCAGGCCATTGATGCCTTGACTGGTTTCCCCGTCAATGCGCACACGGCCAGTTTGCTAGAATTGTCGGCTCAGTTGCTGCAACGGCGCTCGTGATCGAGCGAGGGCAGGCGACATCGGGGTGTAGCTTAGCCTGGTAGAGCGCTACGTTCGGGACGTAGAGGCCGGAGGTTCGAATCCTCTCACCCCGACCAACTTTGAGCAGTTTGCCCATCCCATCCGGGCATCCGGGGCTCCAATGTGTCAATTGCCGCACACACTTGGGCCGCTGCATCATTTACACAAACACACTCTTCAGCGATGATTGTCGGATTCACCGCGTTTGAATGTCTGTTTGATGGCTATCGCTGAGTCCATTTCCAAGGAAACCAAATCCGCTCTGCCGGGCGTCGGCCGGGCCATGGTGATGGCCGGCAAGCTGAGCCAGGCCACGGCCGAGGACGTGCACCGCAAGGCACAGGCGGCGCACCGGGCGTTCATCCCTGCACTCATCGAGTCGGGGGCCGTCTCGGCGAGCGAGTTGGCCCACACGTTGGCGCAGGCGTTCTCGGTGCCCATCATCGACGTCAGTGCCCTGGATCCGGAACGCCTGCCTCGGGATCTGCTTGATGCCAAGTTGGCGCAAACCTACCGCCTGCTCGCGCTGAGCAAGCGAAATGGCCGCCTCGTGGTGGTGACCGCCGACCCGTCGGATCACGAAGCCGCAGAAAAAATCAAGTTCGTCACGCAAATGGGCGTGGAATGGGTGATCGGCGAGTTCGACAAGCTATCGACGGTGGTCGAACAGCTGAACAAGTCGATCACCGACTCGATGGACAGCATCGTTGGTGGCGATTTCGAGTTCGATGATGCATCGCTGACCAGTGACAACGCCGCTGAAGAAGCCGATACCGCGGCAACCGAAGTCGAAGATGCCCCGGTCGTCCGGTTTCTCCACAAGATATTGCTTGACGCCATCAACATGCGGGCGTCCGACTTGCACTTCGAGCCTTACGAACACCATTACCGGGTGCGCTTTCGCATCGATGGCGAATTGCAGGAGATCGTGTCGCCGCCCGTGGCGATCAAGGAGAAGCTCGCCTCGCGCATCAAGGTGATCTCGCGCCTGGACATTTCGGAAAAGCGTGTGCCGCAGGATGGCCGCATGAAGCTCAAGATCGGGCCTGAGCGCGTCATCGACTTCCGTGTCAGCACGCTACCGACACTGTTCGGTGAAAAGATCGTCATCCGGATCCTCGATCCGAGCAGCGCCAGGCTGGGCATTGAGGCGCTCGGCTATGAGCCCGAGGAAAAACAGCGGTTGCTCACCGCCATCGAGCGACCCTACGGCATGATCCTGGTCACGGGCCCGACCGGTTCAGGCAAGACCGTGTCGTTGTACACGTGTCTGAACCTGCTGAACAAGCCCGGCGTCAATATCGCCACGGCCGAGGATCCATCGGAAATCAACCTGCCGGGTGTCAACCAGGTCAACGTCAACGAAAAGGCGGGTTTGACCTTCGCCGTGGCGCTCCGGGCGTTTCTGCGCCAGGACCCCGACATCATCATGGTGGGCGAGATTCGCGATCTGGAAACCGCCGACATCGCCATCAAGGCCGCGCAGACCGGCCACTTGGTATTGTCCACGCTGCACACGAACGACGCACCCGCCACGCTGACGCGGATGCGCAACATGGGGATCGCACCATTCAACATCGCTTCCAGCGTGATCCTCATCACGGCGCAGCGACTGGCACGCCGACTGTGCGCTCAGTGCAAGCAACCCGCAGACATCCCGCACGAGACCCTCGTAGAGGCCGGTTTCACCGAGGGCGACATCGATGGCAGTTGGACGCCTTATCGCCCAGTGGGTTGCAATGCCTGCAACAATGGCTACAAGGGACGCGTCGGCATCTATCAGGTGATGCCCGTCACCGAGGAAATCCAGCGCATCATCCTCGCGGACGGCAGCGAACTGGAAATTGCCGCGCAGGCGCGCTCGGAAGGCGTGCGCTCGCTGCGCGAAGCGGGCCTGCACAAGGTCAAGGCCGGCGTCACATCGCTTGAGGAAGTCTTGGCGGTCACGAACCAATAAGGCGTAACCCACAACAACATCCAAGAGAGATCACCCATGGCAACTCGCAGCGCAGTCAAGAGCACCGTCAAGGAATACGTCTTCGAATGGGAAGGCAAGGACCGCAACGGTCGCGTCGTCCGCGGCGAAACCCGTGCCGGGGGCGAAAACCAGGTGCAGGCCAGCTTGCGCCGCCAAGGCATTCTGGCAACCAAGATCAAGAAGCGCCGCACGCGCTCGGGCAAGAAGATCAAGCCTCGCGACATCGCCATCTTCACCCGGCAGCTCGCCACGATGATGAAGGCCGGGGTCCCGCTGTTGCAAGCCTTCGACATCGTGGGCCGCGGCAATGCCAACCCGAGTGTTGCCAAGCTGCTCAACGACATTCGTTCGGATGTCGAGACCGGGACATCGCTCTCGGCCGCGTTTCGCAAATACCCACTCTACTTCAACAGCTTGTACTGCAATCTGGTCGAGGCGGGTGAGGCAGCCGGCATTCTGGAGGAACTGCTCGACCGTCTGGCCACATACATGGAGAAAACCGAGGCGATCAAGTCCAAGATCCGGTCTGCGCTGATGTACCCAGTGGCCGTCTTGGTGGTGGCCTTCGTGGTGGTCTCGATCATCATGATCTTCGTGATTCCCGCGTTCAAGGAAGTGTTCACCTCTTTTGGCGCCGACCTCCCCGCGCCGACCTTGTTCGTGATCGCAATGAGCGAATTTTTCGTCCAGTGGTGGTGGTTGATTTTTGGCGGTTTGGGCGGTGGTTTCTATTTCTTCATGCAGGCATGGAGACGAAACGAAAAGGTCCAAATGTTCATGGACCGGCTGTTGCTCAAATTACCGATCTTCGGTGACTTGGTCGAAAAATCGGTCATTGCGCGATGGACGCGCACCCTGTCCACCATGTTCGCGGCTGGCGTTCCGCTGGTTGAGGCACTCGACTCGGTCGGTGGTGCATCGGGCAACTCGGTCTACAAGCTGGCAACCGACAAGATCCAGCAGGAAGTGGCCACGGGCACCAGTCTGACGGCTGCCATGAACAACGCCAACGTCTTTCCCAGCATGGTGCTTCAGATGAGCGCGATCGGAGAAGAATCCGGCTCGCTCGATCACATGCTCGGCAAGGCTGCCGATTTTTACGAATCGGAAGTTGACGAAATGGTGGCGGGCCTGTCCAGCCTGATGGAGCCGATCATCATCGTCATTCTGGGCACCATCATTGGCGGTATCGTGATTTCGATGTACCTGCCGATCTTCAAGCTGGGCCAGGTCGTCTGATGCCGGATGTGGTCTGGATGCAGGTCGCCTTGGGCGGCGTGTTCGGGCTGCTTGTCGGGAGCTTTCTCAACGTCGTCATCCATCGCCTGCCCAAGATGATGGAGCGGCAGTGGACGATTCAGTGCGCCGAGTTGGCCAGACAACCGCCGCCCGCCGAAGCACCCTTCAATCTGGTCGTACCACGCTCGCGCTGTCCGCACTGCAGTCACTCGATCCGCTGGTATGAAAACATTCCGGTGATCAGCTACCTGGCCTTGCGAGGGCGCTGTTCGGCTTGTCACGCTTCAATCAGCCTACGCTACCCGATGGTGGAATTGGCCACCGGCGCCCTGTTCGCGTGGTGCAGCTGGCACTGGGGCTGGGCAGCGCCAGCGGTCGCATGGAGTTTCTTCGCAGCCTTGCTGGTGACGCTCACTCTGATCGATTGGGACACGACCCTGCTGCCCGACGACCTGACCCTGCCACTCCTGTGGGGTGGCCTGGTTGCCTCCAACCTGGGCTGGACAGCGGTGCCGCTCGCTGTCGCGCTGTGGGGCGCAGTCGCGGGGTATCTCTCGCTGTGGCTGGTCTACTGGGCGTTCAAGCTCCTGACCGGGAAGGAGGGCATGGGTTATGGCGACTTCAAGCTGTTCGCTGCTTTGGGCGCCTGGTTCGGCTGGCCTGCGCTGGCACCGATCATCCTGATGGCGTCGGTAATCGGCACCGTGGTCGGCATCGGAATGAAGATGCGCAGTTCCCTGCGTGAAGGTGGAGTGGTGCCGTTCGGCCCATTCCTGGCCCTGGCCGGCCTGACCGCGATGATTTTCAGCCCGACCTCCATCCTGCGCACCATCGGCCTGTAGTCCATGCCAGGCAAAGCGGAGCCATTTCGGCTGGGCCTGACGGGAGGAATCGGCAGCGGCAAGAGCACGGTGGCTGCGTTGATGGGCGAACGCGGCGCCGCAGTGATCGACGCGGACGCGATCTCGCGCAGCCTCACAGCCCCGCATGGGCGCGCATTGCCCGAAATCGCGGCCATTTTCGGCGTGCGGCTGATTGGTGTCGACGGCGCGCTGGATCGTGAAGCCATGCGCGATCTGGTGTTCCGCGACCCCCGTGCACGTGAGCGCCTGCAGGCCATCATCCACCCCCTGGTGGCCGCAGAAGTCGAGCACCAAAGCAGACAGGCCGCCGATGCGGCCCAGCGCCTGCTGGTGCTGGATATTCCTTTGCTGGTCGAAGCCGGCGACCGGTGGCGCCCCCGCCTCGATCGAGTGCTCGTGGTCGATTGTCCGCCCGAGGTTCAGGTGCAGCGCGTGATGGCGCGCAACCAGTTGACGCGGGCGCAGGTGCTGCAGATTCAGGGCGCCCAGACTGACCGCGCCACGCGCCTGAGCGCCGCCGATTGGGTGATCTTCAACGGTCAAGATGTCACAGTGAGTGAACTGGGGGTGTTGGCAGCGCGGTTGGCGGCGCGCTTCGGGCTATGATTCGCGCCAGCCAGCGAAAGCCCGCGCGTGATCCTGTACGAGCATCCATTCAACGAACGCATTCGCACGTACCTCCGGCTGGAGCACCTCTTCGGCCGTTTGGGCCAGTTGCTGCCGCGAGAGGCCGCACTGGATCACCATTTCGCGCTGGTGACGATCTTCGAGGTGATGGACGTCACCAGTCGCGCCGATCTCAAGTCCGATGTTCTGAAAGACCTCGATCGCCAACGCACTCTGATGGCATCCCTTCGCGGCAACCCGGCAATTTCGGAGCCGTCGCTCGATGCCGTGCTGGGGCGATTGGACCGCGCCTTCGCCGAGCTCGGTGGGCAGCACGGCAAGCCCGGTCACGAACTGACCGAAAACGACTGGCTGATGAGCATCCGCAGCCGCGTGACCATCCCCGGAGGCACCTGCGAGTTCGACCTGCCGGCCTACCATGCGTGGCAACAGGGCCAATCGGCCACGCGGCGCGCCGACCTCCAGCAATGGAGCACTTCGCTCGGACCAATGGCGCAGGCGATCCACCTGTTGTTGCAGATCTTGCGCGACACCGGCAAGCCGCAGATGGTGATGGCCACTGGTGGTCAGTTTCAGATGGGCTTGCCACAGGGCCGCGCGGTCCAGCTGCTGCGGCTTCGGTTGGATGAATCGCTCGGGCTGGTCCCCGAGATCAGCGGCAATCGCCTGATGGTATCGGTGCGGCTGACCCGCCAGGATCAGGAGGGCAAGTTCCACATCGCCCGGATGGACGCGCCGTTCGAATTGGCCTTGTGCTCATGACCGGATCGATGCGCGAAACGTCCACGCGCCTGGTGCGCTGTCCGGCCTGCGGCAGTCTCAGTCCATACACCCCCGACAACCGCTGGCGTCCGTTTTGCAGCGAACGCTGCAAGCTGCACGACTTGGGGGCCTGGGCCAGTGAACGCTTTCGCGTCGAGGCCGAGGAAATTGATCGTCTCGACGTAGGGCGCGAGGCCTGGCCTCCAGATCGATGAGCGGTCAGTCCAGCCGCCGGTCTTCTCCTTCGAATCGCTCCCGAAGCCACTCAAGCACGGGCACTGCACCCGGCAGCACCGGTTCGACCGACAGTGGCAGCTGCGCCCAGACCGCACTTTGCCCTTCGCGCATCTCCAACTCGCCACGCCAGTTCGTGATGCGGCAAAAGTGCAGGTGCACCAGCGCGTGGGGATAGTCGACCCGTTGTTCACGCCAGCGTGTGACATCCGCCACGTCGATCTCCAGCCCTAGTTCTTCGCGCAACTCGCGCGCGAGTGCCAGCTCGATTCCTTCACCCGGCTCCAGCTTGCCGCCAGGAAACTCCCAGTAGCCGGCATACACCTTTCCGCAGGGACGCGAAGTCAGCAGGAAACGGCGATCGGGCCGCAGCAACACACCAACGGCCACGTCGACCACCTTGCGTCCCTGAGGGCCTGCACGATCGGTACGCGGCAGACCGACGTCGGCGTGGATCAGCGGGACCGTCACTCCCGTTCGCGTCCCATGAAGTCGCGCGCAAACTGATAAGCCACCCGCCCCGAGCGTGAACCGCGCTCGAGCGCCCAGACCAACGCGTCGGTCCGCGCGTCGTCAATCTGCGCAACGCCGGCACCCAAGGCGCTCAGCCACTGCGCGACGATCGCCAGGTACTCGTCCTGGCTGAATGGATAAAAGCTCACCCACAGGCCAAAGCGTTCGGACAGCGAGATCTTCTCCTCGACCACCTCGCCCGGATGCACCTCGCCATCGTCGGTGTGAACGTACGAGAGGTTTTCCTTCATGTACTCGGGCATCAGGTGGCGACGGTTGCTGGTGGCGTAGACCAGCACGTTCGGCGTACTCGCCGCCACGCTGCCATCCAGGATGCTCTTGAGCGCCTTGTAACCGGCTTCCCCCTCCTCGAAACTCAGGTCGTCGCAATAGACGATGAATTTCTCCGGCCGTTCGCTCACGATCTCGACGATGTCGGGCAGATCGGTCAGATCGGTCTTGTCGACTTCGATCAAGCGCAGTCCCTGCGATGCGAACGCGTTGAGACACGCCTTGATGAGCGAGGACTTGCCGGTTCCGCGCGCACCCGTGAGCAGCACGTTGTTGGCCGGTCGGCCCTCGACGAACTGGCGCGTGTTTCGTTCGATGCGCTCCTTCTGAGCATCGATTTCCTTCAGATCCGCCAGCGTGATCACGGCCAGATGGCGCACCGGCTCGAGCGCGCCGA
>CAZGOL010000075.1:0-12408 GCA_964527755.1 uncultured Ottowia sp. | reverse complement strand
CGGCCGCAGGTGCTGGTGTGCAAACAAATGGCCGCAGCCGCCGCGACATTGAGCGACTCTTCGCCACCAGGCTGGGCGATGCGGATGCGCTGGCTGGCGCGTGCTTCGATGGCCGCGCCCACGCCCTGCCCCTCGTGACCAAACACCCAGGCGCAGGGCCAGGGCAGCGTCGCGCGGTGCAGCCAATCGCCCCGGTGCACATTGGTCACCAGCAGCGGAACGCCCAGAGCGTGCAAATCGCCCGCACACAACCCTTCGTGCAGCGTCAGCGCGAAATGCGCTCCCATACCCGCGCGCAGTACCTTGGGCGACCACAAGCCGGCACTGCCCTGAATGGCCAGAACCTGCTCAAAGCCGAAAGCCGCCGCGCTGCGCAGGATGGAGCCGACGTTGCCGGCATCCTGCACGCGGTCGAGCACCACGGTCGGAGCGTCCGGCCGCACTGCGGGCGCGGATGGCAGATCGAGCACGAAGGCCATCGAAGCGGGTGAAGGAAGGCCACTCACATGCGCCATCAGCTCGTCATCCAATACGATTGTTTTGATAGCTGCTTTGGCATATTCAGTCTTGGCTGAAGGCCAAATCGACAGCGAAAACACCGCCAACGCCGGGCGCAGGCCACGCACGAGCGCGGCGCGGCACAGGTGCTCTCCTTCGATCCACACGCGCGCCTGGCGACGGTAGGCTCCACTGTCCTGTGCCAGGCGTTTCAGGTCCTTGACAAGCGCGTTCTCGCGCGAGTGCACGTGCAATGGGTCGCCCGGTGTCATTCCGTCATCCACCGCAAGCAAGGACTGCCGCCACCGGCGCAAAACTGCGCCGGTGCAGTTCACACGCGCCATGCGCACGCAGCGCCGTCAGGTGCGCCGCCGTGCCATAACCCTTGTGCGCCGCAAAGCCGTATTGCGGCCACTGGGCATCGACCTGGGCGCACCAGCGATCGCGCGTGACCTTGGCCAGAATGGAGGCCGCCGAGATGGCGGGCACGATGGCATCACCCCCCACCACGGCCTCGACGCGCATCGGCAGCCTGGGCAGGCGATTGCCGTCGACCAGCACCCGGTTCGGCGGCAGCCGCAGTCCGGCAACCGCGCGTTGCATGGCCAGCAGCGTGGCCTGCAGAATGTTCAGATGGTCGATCTCCTGCACCGAAGCATCGGCGATTGAGCAGCACAACGCCCGGGCCAGGATCTCGTCGAACAAACGCTCACGCCGTCGTGCGGTGAGCCGCTTGGAATCGGCCAATCCGGCGATCGGCCCGCGCGGGTCAAGGATGACGGCCGCGGCCACCACGGGACCCGCCAGCGGACCGCGGCCCGCCTCATCCACCCCGGCAACCAGGCCCGGTCCGTCCCAGTCGAGCGGAGCCTGTTCAGCGCGCAAGAACCTGTTCGATCGCATCGGTGGCCAGGCGCGCGGTGTCGCGCCGCAACTCGTCGTGCAGCGCGGCAAAGCGCACTTGCAAGGCTGCCATTTTGTCCGGCGCGGCCAGCCAGTCCAGCACGGCGGCAGCCAGCGCCTGCGGCGTGGCGGCGTCCTGGATCAACTCGGGCACCACGAAGGGCGCGTCGGGCCGGTCGGCGGCCTGCTGCGCGCTCAGGCCCGCGGGCCGCCGCAGCCACTCGCGCGGTGCGCACAGCACGTTGGGCAGGCCCACCCAGGGCAGTTGGCGCTTGCGGCGCATCAGCGCATGGCTCAGGCGCGGCATGGCGTAGGCAATGACCATGGGGCGCTTGAACAGCGCCGCCTCCAGCGTGGCGGTGCCGCTGGCGATCAGCGTCACGTCGCAGGCCGCCAGCGCCGCGTGCGACTGGCCGGGCAGCACGTGCAGCGCGGCGCCCAGGCCGCTGGCGCGCGCCAACGCCTCGACTCGGTCGAGCAGGTGCGGTACAGCAGGAACTATGAATTGTGTAGCTGGTCTGGCTTGCCGGATCAGCCCTGCGGCCTGAAAGAACCGTGAAGCCAGGTGCTCGATCTCGGCCGCGCGACTGCCCGGCAGGAGGGCCACCACGGTGCCGTCGGGTGGCAGGCCCAGCGCGCGCCGCGCGGCCGCACGGTCGCTCCGCATGGGGATGACACTGGCCAGCGGATGGCCCACATAGGTCGCGGCAATGCCGTGCGCCGCCAGCAGCTCGGGCTCGAACGGAAACAGGCACAGCACGTGGTCGGCGGCGGCCTTGAGCTTGACGAGCTTTTCGGGCCGCCAGGCCCAGAACGAAGGGCTGACGAAATGCACGGTCTTCAGTCCCGCGGCTTTCAGGCGCGCTTCCAAGCCAAAATTGAAGTCCGGTGCATCGACGCCGATGAAGAAATCGGGCCGCTCGGCCAGCAGGCGATCACCGAGCCGGCGGCGCATGCGCAGCAGTTCGGGAAGGCGCGGCAGGACCTCCAGGTAGCCGCGCACGGCCAGTCTTTCAATCGGCCACCAGGCGTCGAACCCCTGTTTCGCCATCTGCGCGCCACCAATACCGCCCGCCTGCAAGTCGGGCCAGCGCGCGCGCAGCGCGGCCAGCAGGTGGCTGGCCAGCAGGTCGCCCGAGCTCTCGCCAGCGACCAGACCCAAACGGAGTGCCATGTGCAACGGCCAGCCGTCAGCGCACGATGCCGCGAGCGGCCGAGTCCAGGAAGTCCTGCATCAACGCGATGTCCGCATCGGCCTCGACCACCTCGCCATGCAGCGCCTCAATCTGCTGGCGCGCGGCCTCGAGCGTGAGACCGCGACGGTACAACAGGCGATGCATCTGTTTGACGATGGCGATGCGTTCTGGGGTGTAGCCGCGCCGGCGCAGGCCTTCGGCGTTGATGCTCTGCGCCTCGGCCGGGTTGCCGCCTGCGGTGACGAAAGGCGGCAGGTCTTGCGCCAGGCGGGTGTGAAAGCCTGTCATGGCGTGCGCGCCGATGCGCACGAACTGGTGCACGCCGGTGAGCCCGCCCAGAAACACCCAATCGCCCAGATGCACGTGGCCGGCCAGTTGCACCGAGTTGGCCAGGATCGTGTGGCTCGCGATCTGGCAGTCGTGCGCGATGTGCACATAGGCCATGATCCAGTTGTCATCACCCACGCGGGTGACGCCGGCATCCTGCGCGGTGCCGGTGTTGATGGTGACGAACTCGCGGATGGTGTTGCCGTGGCCGATCTCGAGTCGCGTGGGCTCGCCGGCGTATTTCTTGTCCTGCGGCGGCGCGCCGATGCTGGTGAACTGGAAGATGCGGTTGTCACGCCCGATGGTGGTGTGGCCCTGGATCACCGCGTGCGCACCGACCAAGGTGCCGGCACCGATGCGCACGTGCGAGCCGATCACGGCATAGGGGCCCACCTGCACGGTGACGTCGAGCACCGCTTGCGGATCGACCAGAGCCGTGGGGTGGATGCCTGGCGCTTGTGACGTCATGGCGGGCGCGTTGCGTCAGCCGACGTCGCGCATGGTGCACATGATGGCGGCCTCACAGGCCACTTCATCGTCGACCGTAGCCTTGCAGTTGAAGCGGAAGATGCCGCCTCGCGCGCGCTCGAACACGGCGTGCAGCATGAGTTGGTCGCCCGGCTCCACCGGCCGTTTGAAGCGTGCCCCGTCGATGCCCACGAAATAAAACACTTGGTGCTCGCCCAGCGCCACGCCCTCGGTCTCGAATGACAGCAGCGCGCATGCCTGCGCCATCGCCTCCAGGATCAGCACGCCCGGCATGACCGGACGATTCGGGAAATGCCCGGTGAAAAACGGTTCGTTGACGGTGACGTTCTTGATGGCGCGGACGGTTCGTGCCTGCACATCGAGGTCCAACACACGATCCACCAGCAGGAACGGATAGCGGTGCGGCAGCTTGGTCAGGATGCGGTGGATGTCCATCATGGCGTGTGCTTCTGTCTTGATCGCCGATCGCGCCTGGCTTGTCCGCGCGCTCGGTCCATTTTACGCATCGGATCGGCGTGCGAGCACTTGCTCGAGGCGCCTGACGCGCTCGCGCAGTGCATGGAGGGTGCGGATTGTGGCCGCGTTCTTTTCCCAATTCGCGTTGTCGTCGATGGGAAAGAACCCGGTGTAGCGACCCGGTTTGTGGATCGAGCGCGACACCAGTGAGCCGGCGGTGATGTGCACGTGATCGGCAATCGTCAGGTGGCCGGAAATCATGCCTGCGCCTCCCACGGTGCAGTGGGCTCCGATGTGGGCGCTGCCCGCCACCCCGACGCAGCCGGCCATCGCCGTGTGTTTGCCGATGTGGCAGTTGTGGGCGATCTGGATGAGGTTGTCCAGCTTGACCCCATCCTCGATCACCGTGTCGTCCAGTGCGCCCCGGTCGATGCAGGTGTTGGCGCCAATCTCCACGTCGTCGCCGATGCGCACGCTGCCCAGTTGCTCGACGCGCTCCCAGCGTCCGTCGTCCGGCGCGAAGCCGAAACCATCGCCTCCGATCACCGCGCCGCTCTGGATGCGGCACCGCCGGCCGATGACACAGCCGTGTCCGACCGTGACGTGGGCCTTCAGCACGGTATCGGCCCCGATGCGCGCGTCCCGGCCGATGACGCACAACGGGCCGATGCTCGCCGAGGGGTCGATGACGGCCCCGTCCTCGACCACCACGCTGGGATGCACGCCCGGGCTGGGCGCGCCACCATGAACGCGCTGCCAAAGCCGCGTGACGTGGGCGAAGTACAGGTGTGGGTTGGACGCGATGATGCAGTCACCACGGCGTCGCGCGACCTCGGCCAGCGGGACGCCGACGATCACGCAGCCGGCCTGGGTATCGTCCAGCAGGTGCGACAGCCTCGAGTCGGCCAGGAAACTCAGTTCGTCGGGTTGCGCGCGTTCGATTGGCGCCAGGTGCGCTATCGACCGTTCGGGATCCCCGCAGAGCTCACCGCCCAGCGCCTCAACGATGGCCCCGAGTCGCAGCGTCATCATCGGCCTCGCGTCAGGCTGCGGTGGCGCGCACTGGCGCCCCTCACTTGGCGCCGTTCAGCGCCTTGATCACCTTGTCGGTGATGTCGAGCCGGGGGTTGATGTACACGGCCTCCTGGAAGATCGCGTCGTACTTCTCGGCTTCGGCGATTTGCCGCACCACGCGATTGGCGCGGTCGAGCACCTGCGCCAGTTCTTCCTGCTTGCGGGCGTTCAGGTCTTCCTGAAACTCGCGGCGCTTGCGCTGGAACTCGCGATCCTGATCGACGAGCTGGCGCTGGCGCGTCTGGCGTTGGCTGTCGCTCAGGGTGAGCGACTCGCGCTCGAAGCGATCGGACGCACTCTTGAGCGCGGCGCCGGTGTCATCGAGCTCCTTTTCGCGCTTGGAGAATTCCTGCTCCAACTTGGCCTGCGCGGCCTTGGCCGGCCCGGCCTCGCGCAGGAGGCGATCGGTATTGACGAAAGCGATGCGCGCGCCCTCCTGCGCCGACGCGATCGGGCTCCACAACAACGCGCCGCACAGCAGCGCGAATGCCAGATGACGAACGGGAGACTGCTTCAAAACGAGGTTCCGACTTGAAATTGGAAACGCTGAATTCTATCGCCCGGCTTCTTGCGCAGGGGGACCGCGAAGGCAAAGCGCAGCGGGCCGAGCGGTGAAATCCAGCTCAGACCGACCCCCGTGGAGTAGCGCAGTGCCTCGCCGCTGATCCGCTCGTCGTCGCCGTATAGCGCGCCGATGTCGAAGAAGCCGAACAGGCGCAGCGTGCGATCGTTGCCAGCCCCCGGGAAGGGCGTGATCAACTCGGTGTTGAAGGTGAACTTGCGAGTGCCGCCGATGAACGCGCCGGTCACGTCGCGCGGGCCGAGCGTGGCCTGGTCATAGCCCCGTACAGAACCCAGACCTCCCGAATAGAAATTCTTGAACACCGGAAACGGCCGCCCGCCCAGGCCCTTGCCCCATCCGACTTCGCCGTTGAAAGCCAGCGTGTACAGCTTGCTCAGCGGAACATACTGCTGGTATTGGTAGTTGGCCTTGACGTAGCGTGCGTCTCCAAACAGGCCCAGTTCGCCGATCAGGCGCTGGTAGCGCCCGGAGGTGGGTGCCAGGGCGCTGTCGCGCGAATCGCGCGACCAGCCCAGCGTGAACGGAAACGACGTACTCTCATAGCCAAAACGGTTGGCATAGGCAAGATACGACGCGGGAATGTTGGTGCCTGGCTTGATGCGCGTGCGTTCGGCGTTCATGCCCAAGTAGATCGTGTCCAGTTCGGTCACGGGGACGCCGAACTTCAAGCCGGCGCCCATCGTGATGAGCGTGTAGTTTCCGCCCTGGTCCTGGTAGGGCTTCTGCGTCTTGTAGTAGACATCGACCGTGCGGGACACGCCATCGGCGGTGAAGTACGGATCGGTCGCACTCACCACGATGGTGCGGTTGAACTTGCCGGTATTGAGCTGCAGATCGAGACGATTGCCCGAGCCGAACACGTTGTCCTGTGACAAACCGAACGTGAACGACAGCTTCTCTGCCGACGAGAAGCCGGCGCCGATCGAAATGTTGCCGGTCGGTTTTTCCTTGACGACGACGTCGAGGTCGACCTGGTCCGGCGCGCCCGGAACCTCGGCCGTCGCGATCGAGAGCTCCGTGAAGTAGCCGAGGCGGTCGACCCGGTCGCGCGAGAGCTTGATTTTCTCGGCGTCATACCACGATGATTCGTACTGTCGGAACTCGCGCCGGATCACCTCGTCGCGCGTGCGCGTGTTGCCCTGGACGTTGATCCGCCGCACGTACACGCGCCGCGATGGGTCGACCTTGAGCACGATCGCCACGCGGTTGTTGGTACGGTCGACCTCGGGCACCGCCTCGACGGATGCAAAGGCGTAACCGTAGTTTCCGAGATGATCGGTGAAGGCCTTGGTGGTCTCGGCCACCTGGTCGGCGTTGTAGGGTTCACCCGGCTTGATGGTGACGAGCGACTTGAACTCGTCCTCACGATCCAGGAAATTGCCTTGCAGCGTCACGCCGGAAACCACGAACCGCTCGCCCTCGGTGACATTGATCGTCACGGTGATCGATTCCTTGTCGGGCGAAAGCGCGACCTGCGTGGAATCGATCTTGAAATCGAGGTACCCCCGCGCCAGGTAAAACGATCGCAGCGCTTCCAGGTCGGCGCTCAACTTGCTGCGCGAGTACTGGTCGCTCTTGGTGTACCACGACAGCCAGCCCCCGGTGTCCAGATCGAACAAATCCTTCAGACGCGCCTGCGTGAACGCTTGATTGCCGGTGATCTCGATGTCCTTGATGCGCGCCGGCCGACCCTCGGTGATGTTGAAGGTCAGGCGCACCTGGTTGCGCTCGACAGGCGTCACCGTGGTCACCACTTCGGCACCGTACAGCCCGCGGTTGATGTATTGACGCTTGAGTTCCTGCTCGGCGCGATCGGCCAGCGCGCGATCGTAGGCACGGCCGGCGGTCAGGCCTGCGTCGCGCAGCGCGTTCTGCAGCACCTCGTTGGTGAACTCGCGATTGCCGGCAAACTCGACTGCCGAGACGGTCGGGCGTTCCTGCACGATCACGACCAGCACGTCCCCGCTCACCTCCAGCCGCACATCCGAAAACAGGCCCAACCCGAACAGCGCGCGAATGGCGGCTGCACCCTTGTCGTCGTTGTAGGTGTCGCCGATGCGCACGGGAAGCGATGCAAACACCGTGCCCGGCTCGACCCGCTGTAGCCCCTCGATGCGGATGTCCTGCACGGTAAACGGGTTCACCGCCCACGCCATCTGCGCCGCCAGCGCCAGAGAGACGATCGAGACCACGGTGCGCAAGCGGAGACGATGTGCGGAGGGTTTCATGGATGCTGGCAAGGGCAACGGCCCGGCAGGGTCGCAGGATGCGGGTTGATCTGATCAGCCCAGCCGGTTGACCACGTCGTTGTACATCGCAACGGTCATCATGGCCAGCAACAGGAACATGCCCACGTACTGCAGCCGTTCCAGCCAGGCGCCGGTAACGGGTTTTCCCGTCACCGCCTCCCAAAGATAATACATCAGGTGTCCCCCATCGAGGACCGGTACGGGCAGCAGGTTCAGCACACCCAGGCTCACGCTGATGAAGGCCAGGAACCCCAAGTAATACGTCAGTCCGAGGCTGGCCGACTTGCCAGCGTAATCGGCGATCGCGATCGGCCCGCTCAGGTTGCGCAGCGACAGTTCGCCCACCACCATGCGGCCGAGCAGCCGCAGCGACAGCGCCGAAACTTGCCACACCCGGGTCACGCCCGACCACAAGCCATCCAGCGGTCCCTGCCGCACCAGCACCATCTCGGGCGCCGCCCCGACCAGCGCGCCGATGCGGCCGATGCGCCGCCCTTTGTCTTCCTGCGCATCGGGTTGCACGTCGATCACGAGCGGTTGGCCTTCGCGGACGATTTGCCAGCGCTCCTGTCCAGGCGGTCCATGCTCGCCCGAGGCACGGATCAGGTCGCGCAACTGCTGACCATCGTGCACGGCCGTTTCGCCGACGCGCTGCACCACGTCACCGGCGTGCAGGCCGGCGCGCTCGGCCGCGCCATCGGGCAGCACCTCGCCGATCACGGGACGACTGAGCGGCGAGACGATGCCGATGGCCCGAAACAGGCTCGGATCGGGGTCGTGCGCCTGCAGCGTCCCCAGCGCCAGCGTCAGTTCACGCGTGCGCCCGCCTTCGGGCGAAGTCGCCACTTCGAGCACCACATCCTGTCCGTCGAGCGCTCCGCGCGTGAGCAGCCAGCGCAGGCTCTCAAACGATGCCAGCGGCTCGAGCTCCTCGCCGGCCAGTGCGCCACGCCGCACCAGCTCTCCCCCCTGCAACCCCGCCTTGGCTGCCAGCGAACCGGCCGCCGGAGGGGCCAGCACCGCTCGCGGCTCCTGCACGCCAATCCAGTTGACTGCAGCATACAGCAGCGCCGCCAGCACCAGGTTGGCCACCGGTCCCGCCACCACCACCAGGGTGCGCACCCGCAGCGACTGGGTGTTGAAGGCGCGCGCACGCAGCTCGGGTGCGACGGGCGCCTCGCGCTCGTCCAGCATGCGCACGTAGCCGCCCAGCGGAAACGCGGCCAGCACGAACTCGGTGTCCTGCCCCCGGTGCTGGCGCCGCGGCTTCCAGCGCGCGATAACGGGCCCGAAACCGATCGAAAAGCGCAGCACCTTCACGCCGCAAGCCACCGCCATCCGGTAGTGGCCCCATTCGTGCGCCGCGATGAGGATCGCCAGCGCGACGACGAAGGCAATCAGGGTCGTCAGCATGTCCGAGATTGTCGCCGTTTGCGCATCAATCGGCGCAGGCGCGCACCACCTGCGCAGCGGACACCCGCGCGCGCTCATCCAGCGCGAGCAGGGCCTCCAGCCCGTCGGGGTTGCCGGGCGATACGGTTTCGAGCGTCGTGCGATTGACCCGGTGAATCTGGTCGAAGCGGATGCGCCGATCCAGAAACGCCGCCACCGCCACCTCGTTGGCGGCGTTGAGCACCGCGCAGGTGCCCGCCGGCGCGGCCAGCGCCTCCCAGGCCAGCGCCAGCCCGGGATAGCGGGCGCGATGTTCGGCGCTGTCGGCCGACTCGAAACTCAGGTCCCGCAGCGTCCGGAAGTCGAGCGCCGCCGCACCCGAAGCGATCCGCTCGGGCCACGCCAGACCATAGGCGATCGGCACGCGCATGTCGGGCGTTCCCATCTGCGCAACCACCGAGGTGTCCTTGTATTGCACCATCGAGTGAATCACGCTTTGCGGATGAATCACGACCTCCAACCGTTCCGGCGCGACGCCAAACAGGTAGCGTGCCTCAATGACCTCCAGAGCCTTGTTCATCATCGTCGCCGAGTCGACCGAGATTTTGCGCCCCATCACCCAGTTGGGGTGCGCGCACGCCTCATCGGGCGTGACGGTGGCCAGCGTTCGCGGCGCGCGCGTGCGAAACGGCCCACCAGACGCCGTGAGAATGATCTTGTCGATGCGTGTCGTCCAGCAGTCGCGGTCCGCCGGCAGCGACTGGAAAATGGCCGAGTGCTCGCTGTCGATCGGCAGCAGCGTGGCACCGCCTTCCCGCACCGCACGCAGGAAGACCTCGCCGCCGAGCACCAGTGCCTCCTTGTTGGCCAGCAGCAGGCGCTTGCCGGCCTGCGCCGCCGCCAGGCACGGCGCCAGACCGGCGGCGCCCACGATGGCGGCCATGACGACGTCGACATCCGGTCGTGATGCTATCTTTACAAGAGCATTTTCGGCTTTCTCCACTTGCGTTGAAAGCCCGTTTTCCTTGAGTTTCCGAGCCAGTTCGACGGCGTGGGGCTGGCTGGCCATGACGACCACGCGGGGGCGAAACCGGGCGCACTGTGCCAGCATCGCATCGACCTGCGTCGCCGCGGTCAGCGCCACCACCTCGAAACGTTCAGGGTGGCGCGCCGCCACGTCAAGCGTGCTGGTGCCGATCGAGCCGGTCGAGCCCAGCACCGCCAGGCGCAGGCGGCTCACGCCGACATCCCCTGCGCGAGGGCCAGCACCGCCAGGGCGAGCGGCAGCGTCGGCAGCAACGCGTCGATGCGATCGAGGACACCGCCGTGCCCCGGCAACAGGCGGCTCGAATCCTTGACCCCCGCGCTGCGCTTGACCAGCGACTCCATCAGGTCGCCCACCACGCTCATGCCCGTCAGGAACAGCGTGCCGAGCACCAGCCACGCCGATCCATGTTGCAGCAACCGGGTGTAGAGACTGGCCACCACGCCAGGTTGGCCGCGGTCCAGCCACACCCACCAGAGCGCCAACAGCAGCACCCCCAGCATGCCGCCAGCGACGCCTTCCCAACTCTTGCCCGGACTGATCGTGGGTGCGAGCTTGCGCCCACCCGTCAGTCGTCCACCCAATGCCCGACCCGTGAAGTAGGCACACACGTCGGCCACCCACACCAGCACCAGCACCGAGAGCACGAAGTTGACACCGGCCAGCCGCGCCTGCGCCAGCGCCAGCCACGCCACGCACAGCATCACCACACCGATCACCCAGCGGACGAGCCGGGGCACCCTCGGCCAATCAGCCACCCCGCGCGCCAGCAACCAGCCACCGCCGGCCACCCAGCACAGCGCCACGCCGATCCACAGCGGCCCCAGCGCCAGGGTGTGCGCACCGCCCCACCACATGGCGGCGCACAGCAGTCCGCACAGCAGTCCCGTGG
Organism: uncultured Ottowia sp.; assembly: GCA_964527755.1. Taxonomy (GTDB): domain Bacteria; phylum Pseudomonadota; class Gammaproteobacteria; order Burkholderiales; family Burkholderiaceae_C; genus Ottowia. Next base: position 1,304 of record CAZGOL010000075.1, on the reverse strand, counting down.
CCAGCGCGCCGAGGCCGGTCACGCCATTCAGGCGAGCCCACTCCCACGCAGCGGCCGCGATCAGCGGGAGGGTGAGTGCTATGAAAGGGATCGGCGAAGCCGCCAGCAGCGCCGGCACCAGAATCGCCAGCAGGACGGCGGCGGTTGCGATGCGTTGCCCGAGCACGGTGGTGTCCCCGCTCACCCGTGCGCCGTGCGCACGACTTGCTCCGAGGTCTGGCCGAAGCGCCGCTCTCGAGCCGCGTAGGCGGCCAGCGCCTGGTCAAGCGCAGCCTCGTCGAAATCGGGCCACAGCGCTTCGCTGAAATACAGCTCGCTGTATGCGCACTGCCAAAGCAGGAAGTTGCTGATGCGTTGTTCGCCGCCGGTGCGGATCAACAGGTCTGGGTCGCGCACGTGCGCCAGCGCCAGTGCGCCGGCCAACGTCTGCTCGGTGACCGGCACGCCGCTGGCGGCCACGCGCGCCGCCGCCTGCACGATGTCCCAGCGCCCGCCGTAATTGAAACACACGTTGAGCATCATGCCCCCGCCCGGCGCCGTCGCCTGCTCGGCCTGCGCCAATCCGGCCTGCAAACGATCAGAAAGACCCACGCGCTCGCCGACAAAGCGCAGCGCGATGCCGTTGCGCTGCAGCTCGGGCACTTCGCCCACCAGCGCCTTGGCCATCAAGTCCATCAGGCCACTCACCTCGTCCGGCGGTCGGCTCCAGTTCTCCGACGAAAACGCGAACACCGTCAGCACCCGCACCCCGCGCTGGGCGCAGGCGCGAATGCAACGGCGCAGCGACTCCACGCCCTGGCGATGCCCGGCAATGCGCGGCAGCAACCGGCGCTTGGCCCAGCGCCCATTGCCGTCCATCACGATGGCGATGTGCGTTGGAGTGGCGGGGGAGCTGAAGGAAGTTTTTGCCATCAAGGCAGGACGTTCAACAGTTGGCGCCATCAAAAATCGGAAGGCTGAAGAGCGGGCCGGCGAGCGCCACGGCCGGACCGGACCAGAACCGGCCACCGGCGTATGTTCCCCCAAGCGAAGCGCCAAGGGGAGCGAGGCGTCAGCACCTCAGGGGGTGCCCGTCATACCTCCAGGATGTCCTTTTCCTTGGCGGCCACCAGCGCATCGATCTCGCTCACGTGCCGATCGGTCACCTTCTGAATCTCGGCCTCGAAGCGTTTTTGCTCGTCCTCGGTGGCCTGCTTGTCCTTGACCAGCTTCTTGATCGCATCGATCGCGTCGCGACGCTGATTGCGGATCGCGATCTTGGCCTGCTCGCCTTCGTGGCGCACGATCTTGGTCATCTCGCGGCG
>CAZGOL010000074.1:0-12462 GCA_964527755.1 uncultured Ottowia sp. | reverse complement strand
TGGTGGAGCTGGGGGGACTCGAACCCCCGTCCGCGAATTTTCCACGCCCAGTTCTACATGCTTAGCGGTCTGTTTTGGATCTCGCCAGCCTGGTCGCGCAGTCGCACGCTACCAGGTCGGCCAGCACCCTTGGTTCTCGCCTGCGCCCAAGGTACCCGGACACAGGCCAGCCAATGTGGATTCCCTCGCAGCCTGGACGGCTTGCGCCACCCTTGCCCAGCCCATCGGCCTGCTGTTGCGAGGCTCACCGGTGTTTAGGCGGCGAGTGCGAAACGTTCGTCGTTTGCAGTTGCTTTGTTTCAGCGGTTTTACGAGGTGACTGAACCTCGGCATGCCCTGAAGCGCTTCCGACCCACGTCGAAACCAATGCAGCCCCAAGACTATTGATTTTAGGCCAAGTCGAGCAAATTCAATAGCTCGGCTGGCTGGTCGATCACTGCATCGGAGCCCCAGTGTTCGATTGGCGCGCCCTCGCCAAGGTAGCCGTAGCGGGCGGCCACGGTTCGCACGCCAGCGTGCCGGCCTGCCAGGATGTCGCGCTCGTCGTCTCCGACATACACACACCGCTCCGGCTCCACATCAGCCTGGCGCATGGCCTCGAGAACGGGCGCCGGATGCGGCTTGGCGTAGGGCGTGGTGTCGCCGCTAACGATCGTCACGGCGGTGTGAAAGAGCGGCAACGCGAGGGTGAGCGGGCCCGTAAAGCGGCGTTGCTTGTTGGTGACGACGCCCCAGCGTAAACCCCGTCGCTGCAGGGCGAACAGCAGATCTTCGATGCCATCGAACGGCCGAGTGTGGCGCGTCATGCGCCGTTCGTAGATGGACAGGAACTCTTCGCGCAGCTCAACAAAACCACCATCCTCCGGCGCCACCGAGAAAGCCACTTTCAGCATGCCACGTGCCCCCGACCCGGCACTGGCCCGGTACGCTCGGTCGTCCAGCGCCTGCAGACCGCGCGCCATGCGCATTTGATTGGCCGCGCCGCCCAAATCGGCGGCGCTGTCGAGCAGGGTGCCGTCCAGATCGAACAGCACGCAGCGCACGTCGGCAAAGCGCCTCATGAGTTTGCAGCAACGGGCCTGCTGGCCGCGATCATGTAGTTGACGCTGGTGTCATCGGTCAGCCGATAACGTTGGGACAGCGGGTTGTAGGCCAGGCCGCTGCTGCGTACCAGTTCGAGGCCGGCGTCCCGGCAGTGCGCCGCCAATTCGCTCGGCCGGATGAAGCGAGCGAATTCGTGGGTGCCACGTGGAACCAAATTCAGGAGATATTCGGCGCCAACAATGGCCATGACAAACGACTTGGGATTGCGATTCAAGGTGGAAAAAAACACCCATCCGCCGGGCTTGGCCAACCGGCCGCAGGCGTGCACGACCGCGGCCGGATCTGGCACGTGCTCGAGCATCTCCATGCAAGTGACGACGTCAAACGTACCTGGTGCCTCCTGGGCGAGCGACTCGACGGCGACCCGGCGGTATGTGACGCGCGGCGTCTCGGCCTCGAGCGCGTGCAACCGGGCCACGCGCAGAGACTTGTCAGCCAAATCGATCCCGAGTACATCCGCTCCGCGCCGTGCCATGGCGTCAGCCAGAATGCCACCCCCGCAACCCACATCGAGCACACGTGCACCGCGCAGCGTGCCGATGCGATCGATCCAGTCCAGGCGCAGGGGGTTGATCTGGTGCAGCGGCGCAAACTCGCCCTCAAGATCCCACCAGCGGTGCGCCAGGGCCGAAAACTTGGCCAGTTCGGATTCATCGACGTTGATGGCGGTCATGGCAACGATTGTCCCACGCAGGCGCGTCGCACCCATACCGACGACTCATTGGTCCAGACCATGAAAGCGTCCAAACCGCAAGCGCTGTTCACGCACTTCTGCAGTGGTCACGCAGGCTTTCGGTGGGTCGCGTCCCGCATGGCGCCAATACGCGCGATAGGCGCTGCTCTGGTATGGGTCCACCACCACGTAGCCAGCTTGTGACGGGCAGGTTGTGCGGTCGGCACAAGTGCGCCAGGTCGCCCCGTAGATCACCCGACCGTCGCGCGTCAGGCCCGGAAACGCACTCGCCAGCACGCCGTCCATCGCGTGGTCGAGCCGAAACGTCTGCCCGACGCTGCGATCGACCACATAGACATGGCCCAGGTCGCTGTAAACGAGCCACGCGGCGCCATCCGCGGGCGGAAAGCCGAACACGGCCTTGCTCGGTGACAAGCCCAGGTCCGACACGAGGTCGCACCGTGCTTCTTCAACGCTGTCCTGCTGGCTGAGTCGATAAACGCGCATCGACGGCGCACCCTCGTGCGGGGCCTGTGGTATCGCCGCGAACTCGGAGCCATCGACTGAGATCATCGGCAACGCAAAGGCGTTCCCATCGATCGATCGTCGGTCACCGCAGATGAAACGGGGGCCAGTCGTCTCGACCACGCGCGCGGTCGATCCATCGTCTCGCACCGTGATGGTCGCTACCTGCAGGGGGCCGACGCCCTGCCGGTCCGGATCGACGTCCTGCGGCCAGCTGAGCGAGCGGATGCGGATCGAAGCTGGAATCGGGGATTGATCGGCTGCATCTCCGACCACCGGGGCGCCCGCCACAAGCTCCGACGCCGCGGCATAAAAGCCGGTCATGCCGCCCTTGAACAAGGGCTTGGCCCGGCGACCGAGCCGCAGGATGTCCGCCAGCCGATAGTGCTCGCCAGTCACATCGACGATGTAGCGCCAGGTTCCTTGGACCGGAAAAGCTTCGTTGGACAGCGGCGTGACATGGGCTCGCACGCGACCGCCGGCCTCCAGCGGCAACTCGATGAGGCTGACCTTGCCCAGCCGAGCACCCGAGTAGGAGCGCAGGATGAAACGCCCATCCGGACTGATCCGCTCATAGGTTCCCAAGGCTGCCAAGCCATCATCGCCTTTGCCGACGAGTTGCGAGTCCAAGGCTATGTAGGCCATCGGCGCAACACAGTCGCCTTCCGTGGCATTCGCTGCTCTCATGACGCAAGCCATCAGGGGAGCGATCAGCAGTCCGGTGCCGGCGCACCGAGCGAAGGCTGTCAGGAGCACTGGGCGTGCTCCATCAGCTGCGCCTGACGCTGGCGCAGGAGGTCGACCCAGAAGGTGTCCGGCATGACACCTTGAATCGGCCATGGGTGAAATCGGCCACACCAGGACACGACACTGGACGGCGCGTGGTGAAGAACCCCCAGTTCGACCGCCCGCGCCTCGTCCAGCACCGGAATGCAGGACAAATCGGGTTGGTTCGCGGTGAACACTGCGGCCTGCCATTCGGATGCGGGTACGCGCGGATCGCGAACCGCCCTCACATCAAATCCAGCCGCCCTCGCCGCTCGCTTCAAGCGGGGCCACTCCTGAAGCGCGTACGGCATGCGGGGAGAGAGCACCACCAGCACAGACGCGTGGGTCCCACCGGTGGGGTTACCCATCGGCGGGTTTCCGATTGCCCCGCAACCGGGTACGCCGGCGCTAACGGGCGCCGGTGTCAGCCAGCCCAGAGCCAGGCTGGTCAGGCAGAACCCCAGCGCCCGAAAACACCGGACCATGGCAGACACAACCCGCCTTCGCGATCAAAGAAAAAAGCCCCGGATTTCACCCCAGGGCTTTGAAACACCAGCCACCAGGGCTGAATGTGAATCAGTTCGCGCGCGTGCCGACCACTTCAATCTCGACGCGGCGGTTCTTGGCGCGACCTTCAGCCGTCTTGTTGCTGGCGATTGGCTGGGTCTTGCCTTTGCCCTCGGTGTAGATGCGGTTGCGCTCGATGCCCTTGGACACCAAGTAGGCCTTCACGGCCTCGGCGCGACGCACCGACAGTTTCTGGTTGTAGGCGGCCGAGCCGATCGAATCGGTGTGACCCACGGCAATGATCACTTCCAGGTTGATGCCCTTGATCTTGCTGACCAGATCATCCAGCTTGGCGCGGCCCTCGGGCTTGAGCACCGACTTGTCGAAATCGAAGAACGCGTCAGCGGCGTACGTCACCTTCTGGGCAGCGACCGGCGTGGGCGCTTTGGCCGGGGCAGCGGCCGGAGCGGCAGCCGGAGCAGCAGCCGGAGCAGCAGCCTTGGGCGCTTCGGCAGCGCCATCGCAACCTGGGGCGGCGGTGGCCGGCGTCCAGCTGGCATCGCGCCAGCACAGCTCGTTGGTGCCGTTCTTCCAGATCAGGTTGCCGTGGCCGTTGCGCCAGTTGTCCGAGTTGATGGTCGAACCAGCAGCGAAGGCGGAACCGGCCACGGATGCGACAGCGAACAGAATCGCCACTTTGTTCAGTTTCTTCATGATTCTCCTCATGGGAAAAAAGCCGCAGCCGGGCTGCGAAAAATCGGACGCTTCAAGTGAACCCCACCAAAAACGCTGAAATTGATTGTGCCACACGTCCCAGTGCATTCTGTGCGGAACATGGGTCGGCACCGGCCGAGTAGCGGTCAAATTTGAACTTGTGTTGCTCTGACACGACATGTCCAAGCCCATAAAATGACCTGTTTTCGCGTTGCCAGGCCGCCTTCCGTATATGACTTCCATCGCCAAAGAGACACTTCCGATCAGTCTGGAAGACGAAATGCGGCGCAGCTACCTAGATTACGCGATGAGCGTGATCGTGGGGCGGGCGCTGCCGGATGCACGAGACGGTCTCAAGCCGGTGCACCGCCGGGTGCTGTTTTCGATGCACGAGGCGAACAACGTCTGGAATCGACCCTACGTCAAGTGTGCCCGCGTGGTTGGCGACGTGCTCGGACGGTTCCACCCGCATGGCGATTTGGCGACCTACGAGGCGCTGGTGCGCATGGCGCAGGACTTTTCGTTGCGCCACCCGCTGATCGACGGCCAGGGCAACTTCGGCTCGATCGATGGCGACAGTGCCGCCGCTTATCGCTACACCGAATGCCGACTGGAGAAGATCGCCGGTGAAATCCTGGCCGATATCGACAAGGAAACCGTCGATATGGTGCCCAACTACGACGGCAAGGAGATGGAGCCCACCGTCCTGCCGACGCGGCTGCCCAATTTGCTGATCAACGGGTCGGGTGGCATCGCGGTCGGGATGGCCACCAACATTCCGCCACACAACCTGAACGAAGTGGTCGATGCCTGCCTGCACCTGCTGCACGCGCCGGAGACAGACATCGACGAGTTGATGGAAATCATTCCGGCACCCGACTTTCCGACTGGCGGCATCATCCACGGCATCCAGGGCGTGCGCGAAGGCTATCGCACGGGCCGTGGTCGCGTCGTCATGCGCGCCAAGTGCCACTTCGAAGACATCGATCGCGGCCAGCGTCAGGCGATCGTGGTCGACGAAATTCCCTATCAGGTCAACAAGAAAACGCTGCAGGAGCGCATGGCCGAGCTGGTGCACGAGAAGAAACTCGAAGGCATCAGCCACATCCAGGACGAGTCCGACAAGTCGGGCATGCGCCTGGTGATCGAGCTCAAGCGCGGCGAAGTGCCCGAGGTGGTGCTCAACAACCTGTACAAGCAGACCCAACTGCAGGACACCTTTGGCGTCAACATGGTGGCCCTGGTGGGTGGGCAGCCCAGGCTATGCAACCTGAAGGAACTGCTGGAGGTTTTCATCCAGCATCGCCGCGAAGTGGTGACGCGGCGCACCGTGTTCGACCTGCGCAAGGCGCGCGAGCGCGGCCACGTGCTGGAGGGGCTGGCGGTGGCGCTGGCCAACATCGACGAATTCATCCGCATCATCCGCGAATCCCCCACACCGCCAGTCGCCAAGGCCGAGCTGATGGCGCGCAGCTGGGACAGCCGGCTCGTTCGCGAAATGCTAACGCGCACGCGCACCGATGGCGGGGTGATCAACGCGGACGACTATCGGCCCGCGGACCTTGACCGGCAATGCGGCCTGCAGGGCGATGGCCTGTATCGCCTGTCGGACACGCAGGCGCAAGAAATCCTGCAGATGCGCCTGCAACGCCTGACGGGCCTGGAGCAGGACAAGATCATCGCCGAGTACCGGGAAGTCATGGCGTTGATCGACGACCTGCTGGACATCCTGGCCAGGCCGGCACGGGTATCCAGCATCATCGCCGAGGAGCTCTCGGCGCTGAAGACCGAGTTTGGCCAGGCCAGGGAAAGTGCCCGCCGCTCCACCATCGAACACAACGCGCAGGACCTGGCCACCGAAGACCTGATCGCCCCCACCGACATGGTGGTCACGCTCAGCCACGCCGGCTACATCAAGGCCCAGCCGCTGTCCGAATACCGCGCGCAGCGACGCGGCGGGCGCGGCAGGCAGGCCACGACGACGCGCGAGGACGACTGGATCGACCAGCTCTTCATCGCCAACACCCACGACTACATCCTGTGCTTTTCCAACCGTGGCCGCGTGTATTGGCTCAAAGTTTGGGAGGTGCCATCGGGCTCGCGCGGCTCGCGCGGGCGGCCGATCGTCAACATGTTCCCGCTGGCCGAGGGCGAAAAGATCAACGTGGTGCTGCCGCTGACGGGCGAGATGCACAGCTTCCCGGAAGATCGCTACGTGTTCATGGCGACCTCGATGGGCACCGTGAAGAAAACCATGCTTTCGGAGTTCAGCAACCCGCGCAAGGCCGGGATCATCGCCGTGGATCTGGACGAAGGAGATTTCCTGATCGGCGCGGCACTGACCGACGGCGCGCACGACGTGATGCTGTTTTCCGACGGCGGCAAGGCGGTGCGCTTCGACGAAAACGACGTACGCCCCATGGGCCGCAGCGCGCGCGGCGTGCGCGGCATGTCGCTGGAGGACGGCCAGAGCGTGATCGCCATGCTGGTTGCCGACGGTGAAGCGGGCGCGACGAGCGCGGAACCAAATGCTCGCAACAGCGTTCTGACCGCGACCGAGAACGGCTACGGAAAGCGCACCAACATCGGCGAATACACGCGTCACGGACGCGGCACCAAAGGGATGATCGCGATCCAGCAAAGCGAACGCAACGGCAAGGTGGTGGCGGCCACGTTGGTCGGCGCCGAGGACGAGATCATGCTCATCACCGACAAGGGGGTACTCGTGCGAACCCGCGTATCCGAGATCCGCGAAATGGGTCGCGCCACGCAAGGGGTGACGCTGATCGCGCTGGACGAGGGCACCCAGCTGAGCGGATTGCAGCGCATCGTGGAAAATGACGCCCAGGAAATGGGCGAAGATGCTCAGTCGAACGACACTTCGGAGTAATCCATCTTGAAATCAACTGCTTCCCGACTGCCGGTGGCTATTTTTTTGATAGCTGCATGCTGTTTATCCGCGGGCGCCAACGCCCAGGACTCCAAGAAGACGCTGGCCACCAAGCTGGCGCAGATGCAACTCAAGGCCGAGGGGCCGGGGCTCGCCGATCAACTGACCTCCAGTGCGATGCAACCGTTGCTGGAAAACTGGTCGCAGCGTCTGGACGAAACCGTGCCGCCGGCAAGGCAGAAGGACGTACGCGAGAAACTCGATATCGAGCTCAGAAAGTTCAATGACAACACCCACAAGGCCATCGAGGCGCAACTTGGCAAGGCCGCCGATGCCGCGCTGGTCCCCGTTTTCATCGAAAAATTCAGCGAGGACGAATTGAAGGCGGTGATCGCCTACATGGAATCGCCGGTCTACGCCAAATTCCGCGCGCTCGGCCCCGATGCCGCGAACGCGTGGGCGCAGAAGGTGGTTGAAGCGACCCGCACCACGGTGGAAAACAACATCAAGTCGTTCGACACTGCCGCCAACAAGATCATCGGCGCACCGGCCGATGCCGGTTCAGGCAACAAGAAATAGGCGCCCGGATCGCCCTCGGCGCCGACCCCGGCAACCGTGCCACTGCACGCCCGATGAGCAATTCCCCCGTCCAGACCGAAGCCCTGGCGCAACTGCGCACGCGCATCGACGACCTTGACGCCCGCCTGCTGGCGTTGCTCAACGAGCGCGCGCAGGTGGCCGAGGAGGTGGGGCGGCTCAAACGTCACGAAGGTACGCCGTTCTTCCGCCCCGATCGCGTCGCACAGGTCATCGCCAAGGTGCAGCACGCCAATGGAGGCCCGCTGCTGAACCAGCACGTGGCGGCGATCTGGCGCGAGATCATGTCCGCCTGCCTGGCCCTGGAAGTGCCGCAGCGCGTCGCGGTGCTTGGCCCCGAGGGCACTTTCACTGAGCAGGCCGCGGTCGAATACTTTGGCAGCGCGGCCAACCTGATCTACTGCCAGAATTTCGACGAGGTGTTTCACGCCACCGCCGCCGGCACTTCGCAGTTCGGCGTGGTGGCGGTCGAGAACTCGACCGAAGGCGTGGTGGCGCGCTCGTTCGATCTGTTCCTGCATTCGCCGGTGCACATCGTGGGCGAGGTGAGTCTGCTGGTGCGCCACAACCTGTTGCGCCAATCGGCGGGCCTGACGGGTATCGAAGTGGTGCTGGCTCATCCACAGGCATTGATGCAGTGCCATGCGTGGCTGTCGCAACACTTGCCCGACGCCGAGCGGCGAGCCGTGTCCAGCAACGCCGAAGGAGCGCACTTGGCGGCCGGCAATCCGGCCTGGGCGGCGTTGGCCAGCGAACGCGCGGCGGCGCAGTTCGGCCTGCACATCGTCGCGCACGCGATCCAGGACGAGGCCTACAACCGCACACGATTTGCGATCATCTGCCTGCCGCAGACACTGACGATGCCGAACTCCACGGGTCACGACTGCACCAGCCTGGTCGTTTCCGTGCCCAACAAGCCGGGCTCGGTGCACGACATGCTGACCCCGCTGAAAAAGCACGGTGTCAGCATGACACGCTTCGAGTCGCGGCCCGCCAAGTCGGGCCAATGGGAATATTACTTTTACATTGACATTGCCGGCCACCCGAGTGAGCCGCACATTCAGGCCGCGCTGGGCGAATTGCGCGAGCTCTGTGCGTTCTACAAGGTGTTGGGCGCCTACCCCCTGGGACACGATGTTTGAACAACTGGGCCTGATTGGCTGCGGCTTGATGGGCGGCTCGTTTGCGTTGGCGCTCAAGCGCGCCGGCCTGGTGAAGCGCGTGGTCGGCTACAGCAAGTCGCCCTCCACCACCGAGCGAGCGCGCCAGATGGGGGTGATCGACGTCGAGGCACCCTCCGCGCTGCTCGCGACTTCCGGGTCGGACTTGGTGCTGCTGGCGGTCCCCGTGGCGGCCACTGAGACCACGCTCAAGGCGATTCGCCACCTGCTCACGCCCGACATGCTGGTGATGGATGTGGGCTCCACCAAGCGCGACGTGGCCGATGCGGCGCGCCGCGTCCTGAAAGGCGACGTCGGCCATTTCGTTCCCTGCCATCCAATCGCGGGGCGGGAAGTCGCGGGCGTGGAGAATTCCGATGCGAATCTTTATGCCGGCAAGTCCGTGATTCTGTGTCCTATCGAGCGCACGCTAACGCGCAAGATCGATCAGGCCACCGCACTGTGGCAGGCATTGGGTTGCCGCGTCACCAGCATGTCTCCCGAGGCGCACGACGCCGCATTCGCCGCCGTCAGTCACCTGCCACACCTGATCGCGTTTGCGTTGATGAACAGCATCACCAGCCAGTCGCAGGGGAAGGAATACCTGTCTCTGGCTGGCCCCGGCTTCCGCGATTTCAGCCGCATCGCAGCCAGCGACCCCCAGGTGTGGCGCGACGTTCTGATCGCCAACCGGGAAGAGCTCGCCGAGCAGACACGCCAGTTCCAGCAGGCGCTGACCCGACTGCAGGAGGCAATCGCCGCGGGCCAGACCGACGTGCTGGAACGGCTCATCACGCAGGCCAGCCACACACGCGCCACATGGCGCGTGTCGCCCGGGGTGCAGTAGCGCGCCAGGCGCGCGGCGAGCCCACGGATCGTCCCGTGTACGACCTGCCTTTCCTTGATCTGCCAGCGCTGCGTTCAGTGCGCGGCACGGTGCGGTTGCCCGGCTCCAAGAGCATTTCCAACCGCGTGCTGCTGCTGGCGGCGCTGTGCGAAGGCCGCACCGAGGTACACGACCTGCTGGACTCGGATGACACGCAGGTCATGCTGCAGGCGCTGCGCCAGTTGGGTTGCAGGGTGACCGAGCACGGCGGGTGCACCACGATCGAAGGCCTGGGCGCGCGCGCGCCGCAACATCGGGCCGACCTGTTCCTTGGCAACGCCGGTACCGCCATGCGCCCGCTGACGGCGGCGCTCGCCATTCTTGGCGGCGACTACACCCTGCGCGGCGTCGCGCGCATGCACGAACGTCCCATCGGCGATCTCGTCGATGCCCTGCGCGTGCTCGGGTGCCACATCGACTATGCGGGCGAGGATGGGTTTCCCCCACTGGCCATCGGCACGCCCCGGCTGCGGCTGGATCGCCCGATCCCGGTGCGCGGCGACGTGTCCAGCCAGTTTCTGACCGCGCTGCTGATGGCCCTGCCGCTGGCCAGCGCCCGCCCGGACGCCGGCGACATCACGATCACCGTGACGGGCGAGCTGATCTCGCGCCCTTACATCGATATCACCTTGCGTCTGCTTGAGCGATTCGGTGTATCTGTCGTGCGCACAGGATGGCAATGTTTCGTCATCCCGCACGGCAGTCGGTATCGCTCGCCAGGGAGCATCCACGTCGAGGCGGATGCATCGTCTGCTAGCTATTTCATAGCTGCTGCGGCGCTATCTGAAAGCCTTGAATGCCAAAATGGCTTGAAAATTGAAGGCGTCGGGGCGGATTCGATCCAGGGTGACATCCGGTTCGTCGATGCCGCGCGCCAGATGGGCGCCGACATCGCGACCGGCGCCAATTGGCTGCAGGTGCGCCGCGGCGCCTGGCCGCTCAAGGCCATCGATCTCGACTGCAACCACATCCCGGACGCCGCGATGACCCTGGCCGCGATGGCGCTGTTCGCCGACGGCCCGAGCACCCTGCGCAACATCGCCAGCTGGCGTGTGAAGGAAACCGACCGCCTGGCGGCGATGGCCACCGAGTTGCGCAAGCTGGGCGCCGATGTCCAGGAAGGCCCCGACTTCTTGCGCATCGCACCGATTGCGCCAACGCAGTGGCGCGCAGCGTCGATTCGCACCTACGACGATCACCGGATGGCGATGTGCGGCGCGCTCGCCGCCTTCAACCCCGCCCGGTTGCCGGTGCGCATCCAGGAACCCGGCTGCGTTGCCAAGACCTTCCCCGACTACTTCGAAACGCTGATGGGCGTGGCAACCCCAGCCGCGGGCGTGCCCGTGATCTGCATCGACGGTCCCACGGCGTCCGGCAAGGGAGCGCTGGCCAGCCGGCTGGCTCAGCGCCTGGGTTATCGCTATCTGGATTCGGGAGCGCTCTATCGCTTGGTGGGTCTTGCGGCGCGACGCCACGGCCTGGCGCCCGACGCCGGCCAGGAAGACGCAATCGCAGCCATCGCGCAGACGCTGCCGGTCCATTTCGCCGGCGAGCGGGTGTGGCTGGGAGACGAAGACGTGACCGAGGCCATCCGCGCGGAAACGGTCGGCATGGACGCTTCGCGGGTGGCCGCGTTTCCCGCGGTGCGCGCAGCGCTGCTCGCGCTGCAACGCGACGCCGCCCGCCTGCCTGGTCTGGTGTGCGACGGGCGCGACATGGGTACCGCCATCTTCCCCGACGCACCGCTGAAGGTCTACCTGACGGCCGGTGTGGCCGAGCGAGCGCAGCGGCGCCATAAACAATTGATTTCCAAAGGCATTTCAACTACAATTGCTTCCCTTCGCGCAGACCTTGAAGCGCGCGACGCGCGTGATGCTTCTCGCGCCACGTCGCCTCTGAGGCCCGCGCAGGATGCCCTGCTGCTGGACAACTCGCAACTGTCGATCGATCAATCGGTCGAACAAGTGCTTGGCTGGTGGCAGGAGAGGCAGCCCTTCTGACTCTTGCATGGGTCAGGGGACGCTTCGACCGGACGAGGCCCCCGCAAGGCCGCGTCCACCCGGTTCCATCCGGCTTCCTTTCGCGCATTCCCCGCGCACCGAGCCAGTTGGTTGTTCAACTCTTGCCCCGGCCTCGCGCCGTCATCGCCTTCCGCCGACAGTCTTTGCAAACGATCGCAATCGTGCCGTCGTGAATCTGCTCGCGTGGACAAGGAAAACCTTCATGTCTGAATCTTTTGCCGCCCTGTTCGAAGAATCGCTCAAGCGCACCGAAATGCGCCCCGGAGAAGTCATCCCTGCCGAAGTCGTGCGCGTCGAGCACAACTTCGTCGTCGTGAATGCCGGCCTCAAGTCCGAGGCCTACATCCCGATCGAGGAATTCAAGAACGACCAGGGCGAGATCGAGGTCGAGCCGGGCGCCTTCGTGCCGGTGGCCATCGGCTCCATCGAAAACGGCTACGGCGACACCATCCTCTCGCGCGACACCGCCAAGCGCCTGGCCTCTTGGCTATCGCTTGAAAAAGCCCTGGAATCGGGCGAGTTCGTCACCGGCACCACCAGCGGCAAGGTCAAGGGCGGCCTCACGGTGCTGGTCAACGGCATCCGCGCCTTCCTGCCCGGCTCGCTGGTCGACACCC
>CAZGOL010000073.1:2092-12630 GCA_964527755.1 uncultured Ottowia sp. | reverse complement strand
GCACGGCGCGGGCGCGTTCGAGCAGCTCGGCGTAGGTGCGCGCGCTGGCATCGGAGGTGTAAATACCGCCCGCCACGCCGGCGCTGCTGGCCAGCGGCGCCAGGCCGAACAGCCGCTTGCGCTCGATGTCCGAATGCAGCGCCACCAGGCCGCGCTGCTCCACCAGCGGCTGGCTCTGGCTGCTCTTGCCGCTGCCGGACACGCCACTGGCCAGCCACAGCGCACGCTCGCGCGGCTGCGCCAGTTCGCGCGCCAGCCGTACGTGCCGCGCCGCCTCGTCGGCGTGCTCGTCGCCCGGCGCACCCACACGCAGCGCCGCCACTTTGGCGCGCACCAACGCACGGTAGCTGGCATAAAACGGCAGCAGCACCAGCCCGGCGTGATCGCCCGTGTGGTCGAGCCACGCATTGAGAAAGCGCCACGCCAGCGGCCCCAGTGAGCGAGCGCGCAAGTCCATGAACAGGAACGCCACGTCCGCCACCACGTCGATCCAGCGCAGTTGCGCATCGAACTCGATGGCGTCGAACAGCACCGCCTGGCCCTCCAGCCACAGCAGGTTGCCCAGGTGCAGGTCGCCGTGGCATTCGCGCACCCAGCCGTCGGCCAGGCGTGCACGCATCGCCGGCGCCAGGCGCTTGGCTTCGGCAGCACACCAGCGCGCAAGCCACGCGACGTCCTGCCCTTCGGGCACACCCGCGAGCGCTCTGGCGAGCGGCGCAAAGTTCTCGAGTGCCAGTTTCTCGATCCCCTCGGGGTGGCCGAACGGCCCCTGCTCCGTGGCGCGCGCCGCAGCGGCGTGCAGCGCCGCCACCTGCCGCGCCAGGGCGTCGATGTGCCCGGCGTGCAGGGCGCCGCGCGCGATCATGTGCAGCAGCTGCGCCTCGGCCGGGAAGCGCCGCATGTGCACCGCCCAGTCGAGCACCGGCCCGCGCGCGCCGAATTCGGGGCCGCCTGCGCCACCGGTGACGGGAACCACGTCCAGATAGATCTGTGGTGCCGTGCGGCGATTGACGCGCAGCTCTTCCTCGCACGCGGCGCGACGCCGTTGGGCGGTGGCGAAGTCCAGGAAGTCGAGCTTGAGCGGCTTCTTGATCTTCCAGGCCTCGTGGCCCGCCAGCAGCACCCAGGAGATGTGCGTTTCGATGCAGCGCGCATCGGCGTGCACCGCACGCTGCGCGGCCAGCAGCTCGTGCACCCGCTGCGTGCTGGCGGCCAGCGCGGCGTTCATGCCTCAGACGTTGAACAGGAAGTTCATCACGTCGCCGTCCTTGACCACGTATTCCTTGCCCTCGGCGCGCATCTTGCCCGCGTCCTTGGCGCCCTGCTCGCCCCTGTAGGCGATGAAGTCGTCGAAAGCGATGGTCTGCGCGCGGATGAAGCCGCGCTCGAAGTCGCCGTGGATCACGCCGGCCGCCTGCGGCGCGGTGTCGCCGATGTGGATGGTCCAGGCGCGCACTTCCTTGACGCCGGCGGTGAAGTAGGTCTGCAGGCCCAGCAGCTTGAAGGCGGCGCGGATCAGGCGGTTCAGGCCCGGCTCGGTCTGGCCCATCTCGGCCAGGAAGATGGCCTTGTCGTCGTCGCTCATCTCGGCCATGTCGGCCTCCATCTTGGCGCAGATGGCCACCAGCGGGGCGTTCTGGCTGGCGGCGTATTGCTGCAGACGCTCCAGGAAAGGGTTGTTCTCGAATCCGTCCTCGGCCACGTTGCCAACGAACATCGCCGGCTTGGCGGTGATCAGGCACAGCGGCTTGATGAGGGCCTGTTCTTCCTTCGTGAGCTGCAAGGTGCGCACCGGCCGGGCCTCGTTCAGGGCCGCCTGCACGGGGCCCAGCACCTTCAGCATGGCGGCGGCTTCCTTGTCGTTGCCGCTCTTGGCCGCCTTGCCGTAGCGCTGCACGGCCTTCTCGACGGTGCCCAGATCGGCCAGGCACAGCTCGGTCTGGATCACCTCGATGTCGGCGATCGGATCGACCTTGCCGGCCACGTGGATCACGTTGGGGTCTTCAAAGCAGCGCACCACGTTGACGATGGCGTCCGTCTCGCGGATATGAGCCAGAAACTGGTTGCCCAGGCCCTCGCCCTTGCTGGCGCCCGCCACCAGGCCGGCAATGTCGACGAACTCGACGATGGCCGGCACGATGCGCTCGGGCCCCACGATCGCGGCCAGCTCGGCCAGCCGCGGGTCGGGCACCTCGACCACGCCGGTGTTGGGCTCGATGGTGCAAAAGGGGTAGTTTTCGGCGGCAATGCCGGCCTTGGTCAGGGCGTTGAAAAGGGTGGACTTGCCCACGTTGGGCAGGCCCACGATGCCGCATTGCAGGCTCATGGGGTGGCTTTCTTTCGGGGTCGCGGGAATGCGGTCGATTCTACCGGCGCCGAATCAAACGCCCGATCTGCGATTGCCGATCAAATCGGCCTCCAGGGCTTTTCCAAGACGCCGAGGCAGCTATTATTCTGATAGCTTTTTTTGAATCGATCACGGATTCCAGATCAGCGTCGCCGGCGTGCCCGCGCGCAAGGTCCGACCCACACCGTCGACGATCACGGCGTTCATGCCGAAGGTGGGTTTGCCGCCCACGCGCGCATCGGCTCGGTAGCGGCGCAGCGTGTCCAGCACCTCGGGGCTGCTCACTGCCGTCGCGGGATCGACGTTGGGGATCGGGCAGCGCGCGCACGGCTTGACGAGCTTGAGCACCACCTCGCCGTCGGCCGTGCCGATGCGCAGCTCGGCCAGACGATCCTCGTCGTGCGCGTCGATGCCCGACAGCACCACATTGGGGCGCAGGCGCTCGATGCCCACCGGCGCATGGCCGTCGGCGCGCAGATGCCGGTTCAGCTCGACCAGCGACGCCTCGCTCACGACCAGCAGCGGAAAGCCATCGGCAAACTCGATCGGGGCGTCGATCTCGCCCGTCCACTCCTTGGCCGCCAGCCGCGTGACCTCGGGGTCGAAACGCACCAGGCGCAAGCCCGGCTGGCCCAGGAAATCGCTGAACCACTGGCTCGCCAGCCCGCCCATGTCCCAGGCATCGACCTCGTCCTGCCACACCCGCACGCGCAGGCGCTGCTCCACCCGGTCGATCGCCAGGTGCAACGCCAGCATGCCGGGCGCCCGCAGCACCACCTCCGCGTGGCCGATCCGCGGTTGCACCAGCGCCAGGCGCGGCCACTGGCGCTGGGTCAGAAATCGCCCGGCCGCGTCGACCACCATCCACGCGCGATCCAAGTCCAGCCCGACCTCCATCACCGGCACCTCCGTGAGTGGCACGCCAGCGCACGACTTGATCGGGTAGACAAAAAGCTGCGCCACGCGGGCGTGCGCGTCGGGTTCGGGCTGCGACATGATGGTCAGGGGTGGGGCAAAGCCCGTGATTGTCGGTGCAAGCGGGGCCGCCACGTCCGCGCGCTACCATGGCCGCCCGGCGATCCCGCCCGATCCCACCGCATCGCCCATGATTCGCAGACTCTCCTCCTGGTTGGCCGCGATCGCGTTGCTGGCCCTCGTCGCCTACTGCGGCGGCATCGGCTGGCAACTGTCCAGCGGCCTCAAGCAGATGGTCACCGTGGGTGGGCCGTTCACCAACCCGCCGCTGCAAACCAGCGACCCCCTGGCGCTGAAGTACGACGGCGATCCGCAGCGCGCCTTCGGCTGGCCCTTTGAAACCATTTCCATCCCGTCCGAGCTGGGCCCCCTGCCGGCCTGGGTGGTGCCGCCGGCCTCCGGCCCCAGCAGCACCTGGATGGTCTACACCCACGGCATGGGCGCGCGGCGCGAGGACGGCTATCGCGTCATGAGCGTGGCGCGGCCCTTGGGCGTCACTACGCTGCTGTACAGCTACCGCAACGACGCCGGCGCGCCGCGCTCGCCCGATGGCATCTACAGCTTTGGCCTGAGCGAATGGCACGACCTGGCCGCGGCCGTCGAGACCGCACGGCGCCACGGGGCCAAGCACATCATCCTGGCGGCCGAGTCCATGGGCGGCGCCATCGTCGGGCAATACCTGCGCCATACGCCCCAGGCCGACGGGGTTGTGGCGGCGGTGCTGGATGCGCCGGCGCTGGACCTGCGCGCCACCTTGCGGCACTTCGTCGACAGCAAGCATCTGCCGTTGACGGACGCCGTGACGTGGGTGGCCACCCAGATCACACCGTGGCGGGTGGGCATCCAGCTGGACGACACCCTGACCCTGCCCCTGTTCATCACCCGGCCGCGCTTTCTGTTCGACGCCCATGGCGACACCGACGCCCTGGTGCCCGTCGGCATCAGCGACGAGCTCAAACGCCTGCGCCCCGACATGACCTATGTGCGCACCCACGCCAGGCACGTGGAATCCTGGTCGGAAGACCCGGCGCGCTATCAAGCCGCGCTAGGCGGCTTCCTGGAAAAGGTGCTGGCCGCGGAACCATAGCCCGCCCGCCCGGCGCTCCAGCGCCTTCATACAATCGGCGCATGGCCTTCGAGCACGACCTTTGCATTCGCGGCGCGGGCATCGTCGGGCGCACGCTGGCGCTGCTGGCCGCACGCGATCGGCTGCGCGTGGCGCTGGTGGCACCCGCCGCGCCGCCCGATGCGCCCGCCGACGTGCGTGCCTACGCGCTCAGCCCCGCCTCGCAGGCGCTGCTGCAAGGCCTGCGCTGCTGGCCTGTCGGCGATGCCACCACGCCCGTGCTGGCGATGCAGGTGCAGGCCGACCGGCAAGGCAGCGTGCACTTCAGCGCCACCGAGCAGGGCGTGCCAGCGCTCAACTGGATCGTCGACGTGCCCGCGCTGGAACACCAGCTTGCCGAGGCGGTGAGCTACCAGAGCGCCATCGACACCGTCCAGGCCCCCGTGGCGGCGCCATTGACCGTGGTGTGCGAGGGCCGCGCCAGCGTCACGCGTGCTGAACTGGGCGTCGAATTCGACACGGTGCGCTACCCGCAGCACGCACTGGCCACGCGCCTGGCCTGTGAGCGCGCGCACGGCCAGATCGCGCGCCAGTGGTTCACGGCCGAGGGCGACGTCCTGGCCCTGCTGCCGTTGAATGGCGCAGCCGGCCACGAGGTCGCGCTGGTGTGGTCGCTCACCGGTGCACGGGCCGACGAGGCACGCCACTGGGACGACGCTCAACTCGCCGCCCACGTTCACGAAATCAGTGGCGGCGTTCTGGGCACGCTGCAGGTGCAGGGCGGGCGGGCGATCTGGCCTCTGCTGCTGGCGCACGCCCGCCGTTGGGTCGGTCCCATGGCAGGGGCAGCGGGCGCGAGTTTCGCCCTGGCGGGTGACGCCGCCCACGCCATGCACCCGCTGGCTGGTCAGGGGCTGAACATGGGGCTGGGCGATGCGGCCGAGCTGGCGCGCGTGCTGGCGGCGCGCGAAAGCTGGCGTCCGCTTGCCGACCTGCGACTGCTGCGTCGCTACGAGCGTGCACGCCAGGGCGAGTGGCTGCGCATGCGGCTGGCCACCGACGGCCTGCAACTGCTGTTTGGCCACCCGGCGCCGCTCGCGGGGGTCCTGCGCAACTGGGGCATGACGCTGTTCGACCACAGCGGCCCGTTCAAGCGGCGCGCGGCGGCGCTCGCCATGGGAACTGCCTGAGTTCGCGCGGCTCCGAACCACCTGGTCTCACCCTTTTCCCACTCAACCAAGACACCATGACCGTTTCCCACTTCCCGCGCCGCGCGCTGGCCGCCCTGCTCCTCGTGCTGCCGTTCGTGGCGGGCGCCCAGGAAGCGACGATTCGCAAGAACCTGACCGAGCGCGTGCCCGGCATCGCGCAGATCGACGAAATCAGCAAGACCCCGATGCCCGGGCTGTTCGAGGTACGCATCGGCAACGACCTGCTCTACAGCGACGCCGAGGGCAACTTCCTGATCCAGGGAGCGTTGCTCGACACGCGCGCGCGCAAGAACCTGACCGAAGAGCGCATCGAGAAACTGACCGCGATCGACTTCAAGGACCTCAACCTCAAACACGCATTCACCATCGTGCGCGGCAACGGCAAGCGCAAGCTGGCGGCATTCGAGGATCCCAACTGCGGCTACTGCAAGCGGTTCGAGAAGGATCTGCAGAAGATCGACAACGTGACCGTGCACCTGTTCCTGATCCCGATCCTGGGCGATGATTCGGTCGTCAAGTCGCGCCAGATCTGGTGCAGCGCCGACAAGACCCGGGCCTGGCAGGACTGGATGCTGCAGGGCGTCGCCCCCAAGGGCGAAGGCAAGTGCGATACCAAGGCGCTGGACGCCAACCTGGAATTCGCTCGCAAGTACCGCATCACTGGCACGCCGACCCTGGTCTTCGCCGACGGCCAGCGCGTGCCCGGCGCCATCAACGCGCAGCAGATCGAGCAGTTGCTGTCCCGCTGAACGGCGCGCCCGGCCATCGATGCCAACCCCCGCCCCGATCCACTACCGCGTCGAGGCCGCGAGCCTGACGGGGCACCGCTACGCGGTCGAGTTGCGCATTGCGCGCCCCGCGGCCGAACAACTCGTTTCGCTGCCGGTCTGGATCCCGGGCAGCTATCTGGTGCGCGAATTCGCCCGGCACCTGAACGGCCTGAGCGCCCGGCAGGGTCAGACCGACTGCCCGCCCGAGCAGCAGGACAAGTGCACGTGGCTGGTTCGCTGCAACCCGCGCCGCGCGCTGGTGCTGCGCTACGAGGTGTACGCATTCGACCAGTCGGTGCGCACCGCCTGGCTCGACGCCGAGCGCGGCTTCTTCAACGGCACCAGCCTGCTGCTGCGCGTGCACGGACACGAAGCGGGCGAGCACCGGCTGACGGTGCGCCGTCCGCGGCAGGCGCCGGGCTGGCAGCTTGCCACCGCGATGACCCCGCACACCGTGGACGAGCGCGGCTTCGGGGACTACGTGGCCGCCGACTACGACGAACTGGTCGATCATCCGGTGGAGATGGGTGCGTTCTGGAGCGGGCACTTTTCGGCCGGCGGGGTGCCGCATCGATTCGTGGTCGCGGGCGCCAGTGCGTCGTTCGACGGCGAGCGCCTGCTGCGCGACGCGCGCAAGATCTGCGAAACCGCGATCCGCTTCTGGCACGGCGCCAAGGCGCCCCCGCACCGTCACTACGTGTTCCTGCTGAACGCGGTGGGCAACGCCTACGGCGGGCTCGAACACCGCGCCAGCACCGCGCTCATCTGCAAGCGTGGCGACCTGCCGCGCCGCGGCACCGCGACCGGCGCTTCGGTACCCAGCGAGGGTTATGTCACGTTGCTGGGCCTGATCAGCCACGAGTATTTCCACACCTGGAACGTCAAGCGCCTGAAGCCCGTCGAATTCGCGCCCTACGACTACACGCGCGAGAACCACACGCGCCTGTTGTGGTTCTTCGAGGGCTTCACCACCTACTACGACGACCTGCTGCTGCGCCGCGCCGGGTTGATCGACGACGCCGGCTACCTCAAGCTGCTGACCCGCATCGTCAACCAGACCCTGCAGGCGCCGGGGCGCCACGTGCAGTCGGTGGCGCAGGCGAGTTTCGACGCCTGGCTGCGCTACTACCGTCCGGACGAGAACACGCCCAACAGCACCATCAGCTACTACAGCAAGGGCGCGCTGGTGGCGCTGTGCCTGGACCTGACGTTGCGCCGCGAGGGCCATGCCACGCTCGACGACGTGCTGCGCGCGCTGTGGCGGCGCTGCCGCGGTGGCCCGATGCGCGAGGACGACCTGGTCGCCGTGCTGGCCGATCTGGGCGGGCGCTCGTACGCGCGCGAACTGGCCGACTGGGTGCACGGCACGGGTGATTTGCCGCTCGAATCGCTGCTGCGGACACAGGGCATCGAGGTGGCGAAAGATCCGGCGCCACTGGCGCAGGCTCTCGGCCTGCGCGTGGCCGAGCAACAGGGCATCGTGATTCAGGTGGTGCTCGACGGCAGCCCGGCCGCAGCGGCCGGCCTCGCTGCCGGTGACGAATGGCTGGGCATCGAAGTGCCGGCGCCGGTACCGCGCAGCCGTCGCGCCTCCGAATCGAGCCCACAGGCCTGGCGGCTCACGCGGCTGGACGATCTGCCGCTGTTCACGGGCAGCGCACGCGATGTCGTGGCGCTGGTGGCACGTGACCAGCGCCTGCTGCGCCTGCCGCTGACGCTGCCCGGTCCGATCACCACCTGGCGGCTGGCGCCACGCAAGGACGCCGACGCCGCCCAGCCGTGGCCGGGCCGCTGACCCTGCCCGGGCGCGCGCACCCCCGGGTGGACCGGCGCGACCGGCGCGCCCTGCTCGCGACGCTGGCGGGCGTATTGCTGCTGCATGCGCTGGCACTGGCCGCGCTCTCGCAACTGCTGCAGCCGCCCAGCCTCCTGACACCAATGGTCGAACCGATGTACACCCGAACCATCACCGTCCAGGCCCCGGCTCCCGAGCCGGTGGCGCCGGTGGCTGCACCCACCCGACCCAGCCGGCCCTCGGCCACGATCCGTCGACCCCGCGCGGCAACAAGGCCCACCCCTCCGGCAGCACCGGCGTCAGAGGCCGTGGCCCAGGCACCTCCCGAGCCGGCGGCCGAGGCCATCCCCGGGCCCGCACCGCCTTCCGCCGCGCCCGAGGCCGCGCCGCGGACCACAATCGCGCCCACGGAAACCGGTGACACGACCACCAGCGCCGATGCAACCGGCGACGGCGCCGCTGGCACGGCAGCGCCCGCCTATCTCGCGCAGTGGCCTGGCAATACCCGCCTGACCTATCGCGTGGGAGGCAATTACCGCGGCGAGTTGCACGGCAGCGCCGAAGTGTCCTGGCAGCGCGATGGCGCACGCTACCAGACGGCGGTGCAGCTCGACATGGGGTTGCTGGTGTCGCTGCGCTTGACCAGCCAGGGCGTGATCACCGAGCAGGGCCTGCGCCCCGCGGTATACGAAGAGCAGACGCGCAACCGACGGCGTGGCGTGCGCCTGGGCGAGGACGTGCGTCTGAACAACGGTGAACGCGTGCCCCGCCCCGAAGACGTGCAGGACGCGGCGAGTCAGTTTGTCGAGCTGGGCCACCGCTTCGCCACCGGCCAGACCGCGCTGGTGCCCGGGGCCAGCGTCCGGTTGTGGCTGGCCCGCCCGGGTGGCGTGGACGAGTGGACGTACGACGTCATCGGTGAAGAAACGCTGTACCTGCCCCGTCTGGGCGCTGTCGCCGCCATGCACATGAAGCCGCGCCCGCTCGAAAAACCGCGCGGTCCCATCCGCGCTGAAATCTGGTTTGCCCCCACGCTGCAGTATCTGCCGGTGCGCATCCTGCTGATCCAGGGTGCGGACACGTACCTGGATCTCATGGTGGATACCATCGAGCAGCAGTGATGCCTTCAAGGCGAGCCATGCCGCGCGCCCGCTGCCGGACCCGCCGTGTCGACTCGCCGCGCCGTCCTGTCTGGCCACGCGGCGGCCAGGCGAAGCGCCCCAAGCCGCTTACTTCTTGCGCAAATCGACGACCCGTCGCGCCTTGCCGACGCTGCGCTCGATGCCGCCTTCGGGCTTGAGTTCGATCTCGACGCTGGAGCCGACGTAGATCTTGATCTCGTGCTGCAGCATCTTGGCGGCGATGCGCGCCTCGATGCTCAGGGGTTCGAGCCCGGGCGCGACTTCCACGTCGACCCTGAGGCTGTCCATCGGGCCTTCTCGCGTCAGCACGCACTGGTAGTTGGGCGAGAGTTCGGGACGCTTGAGAATCAGCTCCTCGATCTGCGTCGGGAACACGTTGACGCCGCGGATGATCATCATGTCGTCGCTGCGGCCGGTGATCTTCTGCATGCGGCGCATGGTGCGCGCCGTGCCGGGCAACAGGCGCGTCAAGTCGCGCGTGCGGTAGCGGATGATGGGCAGCGCCTCCTTGGTGAGGCTCGTGAACACCAGTTCGCCCTCCTGGCCATCGGGCAGCACCTCGCCCGTTTGCGGGTCGATGATCTCGGGGTAGAAGTGATCTTCCCAGATCGTCGGGCCATCCTTGGTCTCGATGCACTCGTTGGCCACGCCAGGCCCGATGACCTCGGACAGGCCGTAGATGTCGACCGCGTCGATGCCGGCACGCTTCTCGATGGCTTGGCGCATCTCGTTGGTCCATGGTTCGGCGCCGAAGATGCCGATGCGCAAGGACAGCGCCTTCGGGTCGAGCCCCATGTGCTCGACGTGCTCGCAGATTGCCAGCATGTAGCTGGGCGTGACCATGATGATGTCGGGCCGGAAGTCCTGGATCAGCTGGATTTGCCGCTCGGTCTGGCCGCCGCCGAAAGGCACCACCGTCAGGCCCAGGCGCTCGGCCCCGTAGTGGGCGCCCAGTCCGCCCGTGAACAGGCCATAACCGTAACTGACGTGCACCATGTCGCCCGGCCGCGCGCCACTGGCGCGGATCGAGCGCGCCACCACGTCGGACCAGGTGTCAATGTCTTTCTTCGTGTAGCCCACCACCGTCGGCTTGCCGGTGGTGCCGCTGCTGGCGTGGATGCGCACCACCTGCTCGCGCGGCACGGCAAACATGCCGAACGGGTAGTGGTCGCGCAGGTCGTGCTTGGTGGTGAAGGGGAACTTGGCCAAGTCTTCCAGCGAGCGGCAGTCGT
>CAZGOL010000073.1:0-1992 GCA_964527755.1 uncultured Ottowia sp. | reverse complement strand
TCGTGCTTGGTGGTGAAGGGGAACTTGGCCAAGTCTTCCAGCGAGCGGCAGTCGTCGGGGTGCACGCCGGCGGCATCGAACTTGGCGCGGTACACCGGCGAGTCGGCATAGGCGTGCCCGAGCGTCCATTTCAGGCGCTTCAGTTGCAGCGCGCGCAGTTCATCGAGGCTGGCTTTTTCGATCGGCTCCAGCGGAAACGTCTTGGCAGCGGTCATGCGCCGTTCTCCTTGATGGGTTCGTCGTCGGCCACCACCTGCCCTCTGATCTGCGTGCTCTTGCCGCGAAACAGGGCCACCACGTGACCATCCTGATTGCTGATGCGAATGTCGTAGATGCCATGGCGACCGCTCAGGCTCTGCTCCACGCCTTCGGCCGTCAGCACGTCGCCCTCATGCGCCGGCTGCAGGAATTCGATGCTGCAACCGGCCGCCACGGTGTTGTGGTTGCGGCTGTTGCAGGCGAAGGCGAACGTCGAGTCGGCCAGCGTGAAGATGAAGCCGCCGTGGCAAATCCGGTGGCCGTTCAGATGCGGCGCGCGCACGGTCATGCGCATCGCGGCGCGGCCCGGCGCGCACGCCAGCAGCTCCATACCCATGGTCTCGCGCGAGGCGCGGTCGGCCGCGAACATGGCCTTCCCCACGCGCGCAGCCAAGGCCTGGGCGGTGTCGGCGTCGCTCATGTTCACTCGCCCGTGAACTGCGCAAGGCGCTTTTGCAGGAAGGCGCTGACGCCCTCGATGTAATCGTGCGTGAAGCCCAGGCGCGACTGAATATCGCGCTCGATGTCGAGTTGCTCGTCGAGCGTGTGCGTGTGCGCGCCGCGCAGCAGGTGGCGCGTGGCCACCAGCGCGCGCGTGGGCATGGTGGCCAGCCGCTCGGCCATTGCTTTCGCAGCGCCCAGTGCGTCTTCCTGCACGTCCCAGATCATGCCCATCGCCTTGGCATCCGCCGCGCTGAGTTTGTCCCCCGTCAGGCACAGCGCCATGGCGCGCGCCAGACCCACGCGCTGCGGCAAGAGCCACGTCCCCCCGCTGTCGGGCACCAGGCCGATCTTGCTGAAGGCCTGGATGAAGCTGGCCGTGGGTGCGGCAATGGTGATGTCGCACGCCATGGCCACCGAGGCGCCCGCCCCCGCGGCCACGCCGTTGACCGCGCACACGGTGGGCACGCGCACCTGCAGCAGGCGACGTGTGGTGGGGTTGAACGCCTGGTCGATCACAGGCCCCGGGTCGGCACGCTGCTGCAGATTGGGGCCGTCGCTGAAATCGAACTCCGACAGATCGGCACCCGCGCAAAACCCGCGCCCGGCGCCCGTGAGCACCAGCGCGCGGATGGCGCGGTTGGCCTCCACGCGATCGAGCGCCGACCACAGATCGCGGTGCATGCGGCGCGTGAAGCTGTTGAGCGACGCGGGGCGGTTGAGCGTGAGGACGGCAACGGCGCCCTCTTCTTCATAAAGGACGTCGGTGGGTTGATGGTCGGTCATGGGGTCGTGCTCCGAAAGGTGAAATTTACCATTGCCCAACCAATCGGTCGGCTAATGGGTCATCCGCGGCCTGCAGTGCGGCCGTTATAGTTGGACGATTCACCCGCATTGGCCCCGTCAAGGAGAAAAGCATGGCCTACGAGTTCATCCAGGTGCGTACCGAAGCCGGCCAGGTGGGCGTCATCACGCTCAACCGCCCCAAGCAGCTCAACGCGCTCAGCCCCGCGCTGATGGTGGAGCTGGGCCAGGCGCTCAAGGCCTTCGACGCCGACGAGGCCATCGGCTGCATGGTCCTCACCGGCAGCGAGAAGGCCTTTGCCGCCGGCGCCGACATCGGCGCCATGGCCACCTACGGCTTTGCCGACGTCTACAAGGAGGACTACATCACGCGCGACTGGGAAACCATCCGCTCCATCCGCAAGCCCGTGATCGCCGCCGTGAGCGGCTTTGCGCTGGGCGGCGGCTGCGAGCTGGCGATGATGTGCGACTTCATCATCGCCGCCGACA
>CAZGOL010000072.1:0-12654 GCA_964527755.1 uncultured Ottowia sp. | reverse complement strand
ACATGGCGACGTTCCCGGTGCTGTTCCCCAAGAAGGTGATCAACTTCTACCCGCTCACCGGCGCGCGCGAGATGTTCGAGGAGCCCAACCGCAACCTCAAGTTCGCCTTCAGCGTGCCCTACTACGATCAGACGCGCACCGGCACGCCGCGTCTGGTGAAGGAAAAAGGCGCCAAGAAGGTGTGCACGATCTACCAGGACGACGAATTCGGCCTGGAGGTGATGCGCGGCGCCGAGGACGGCCTGAAGACCATCGGCATGGAGCTGGCCGAGAAAACCACGTACAAGCGCGGTGCCACCGATTTTTCCTCGCAGGTCGCCAAGATGAAGGCCGCAAGCTGCGACTTCGTGGTGCTGGGCACGGTGATCCGCGAGACCATCGGCACCATCGGCGAGGCGCGCAAGACCGGCTTCAGCCCCACCTTCCTGGGCACCACCGCCGCCTACACCGACCTGATCCACAAGCTCGGCGGCAAGGCCATGGACGGCCTGTATGCCACGTCGGCCATTCAGGTGCCCTACCTGGACGACACCTCGCAGCCGATCCGCTTCTGGGCCAACAAGTACAAGACCAAGTTCAACGAAGACCCCGGCGTGTTCTCCGTCTACGGCTACGAGATCATGGACAACTTCATTCAGGGCGCCCAGCGTGCGGGCGCCAACCTGACCACGGAAAGTTTCATCAAGGGCATGGAGAGCGCGCCGATCGAGTCCGACATGTTCGGCAGCGACGTGCTCAGGTACTCGGCCACCAATCGGCTGGGCACCGACCGCTCCCGCCTGTCGCAAATCCAGGATGGCCGCTGGAAGGTGGTGTCGGACTACTTCAAGTAAGCCGGCCCACCCCGCGCAAGCAGCCGCCCGAGGGCGGCTTTTTCATGCACCAAATCAGGGATCAACGCTTGGCTGTCGAGCCATGACAGCTATGAAATTAGTAGCAATCGTGGACTGCCGCGATCGCCTCATTCGCGCTCGCTCGCCCAAGCCTGCTCGGCGATCTTCGCCAGTTGCTGGCGCAGCAGATGTTTTTGCACCTTGCCGGTGGAGGTGGCCGGCAGCACATCGGCGAAGTGGATCAGCTTGGGCACCTCGAAGCCGCCCAGGTGCTCTCGGCAATGGGCCAGCAGCGTGGCCTCGTCGAGCACGGCGCCGGGCTTCCTGACCACCACGGCACACACCGCTTCGGCCCAGCGCGGGTGCGGCAGGCCAATCACGCCGCAGCCGGCTACCGCCGGGTGTGCCAGCAACACGGCCTCGACCTTGACGCTGGCCACATTCTCGCCGCCGGTCTTGATCATGTCCTTCTTGCGATCGAGGAACATCATCTGCCCACCCGGCCCCCACTGGCCCAGGTCGCCCGTGTGATGCCATCCGAAGCGCTGCGCCGCGGCAGTGGCTTCGGGATCCTTGAAGTACCCCAGCATGGCGTTGGCGCCACGGTGCACGATCTCGCCCGGCTGGCCCTCGCCCAGCAGATGGCCTTCGTCGTCCATCACCGCGCTTTCGTTGTGCGGCAGCGAAACGCCCCAGTAGTTGGCGTCCAGCTCGGGATGCTCCAGGGGCAGAAAGCTCATCGTGCCGGGGTACATCTCGGTCTGGCCGGTGGCCAGCATCACGCGGGTGGTCATGCGCTCGGCGATCTGCCTGATGAGCGGCTTGGGGATCGGCGCCATGGCATAAATCGCGAGGCGCATCGTGTCGACCCGGAACGCCGGGTCGGCCAGCAGCGCCGCGTACATCATCGGCAGGCCGGTGAAGGCGGTGTACTGTTCCTTCAGGATCGAGGCACGCACCTCGTCCGGCACGAAGCCGCGCAGCAGCACCACGCAGCCGCCCGCCGCATGCACGGTGCCCACCAGGCAGTGCTGCGCGCAGTGATACAGCGGCAGCACGCCCGAGAACACGTCGTGCTCGGTGATGGCAAAACCGGCCATGTTGCCCATCAGCGCCGCCGCCACCGAGGCATGCGAGTGCACCGCGCCCTTGGGGTTGCCGGTGGTCCCGCTGGTGTACATGATGAGCGCGGGTTGCTCGCCGCCGATGGCGATGTCGGGCAGCGCGCTGTCGCAACCGCCTTCGGCCTGCGCCAGCGCCACGGCCCCGGTGGCGCTCGCCGCCGCGCCTGCCATCGTCAGCACGCACGGCACGCCCAGCCGCTCCAGCATGGCGGCGATGGCGGGCACGGCGACCAGGGCCTCGTCCACCACCACCACCGACACCTCGGCATGGCGCAGGATGTATTCGATCGCGGCGGGGTCCAGCCGGATGTTGACGGGCACCCACACGCAGCCAGCCTTGTGGATGCCGTT
The DNA here is from genome assembly GCA_964527755.1 of uncultured Ottowia sp. Lineage (GTDB taxonomy): Bacteria > Pseudomonadota > Gammaproteobacteria > Burkholderiales > Burkholderiaceae_C > Ottowia. The sequence continues at coordinate 10,346 of CAZGOL010000072.1, read as the reverse complement.
GTAGGCCACCACCATGTCGGCCGAGTTCTGGCACAGCATGCCGACCTGCACGCCGGCGCCAAAGCTGGCCAGCAGATGGTGCGCGAAGCGCGAGCTGCGCGCATCGAGCTCGGCATAGCTCATGCGGATGTCGCCATCGACCACTGCTGTGCGGGCGCCGAACTTGAGCGCGCTGCGGTGCACGAAATCGCCCAGTGCCACGCGGCGAATGCGCGCCAGGGCCTCGGTGTCCGGCATTTCGATCATCAGGTTTCTCCGCGGGGGCAAGCGACAAGTGAAGCAGTTTTGCCGACCGTTGTCTAGCGCGCGCTGTCGCCCCCGGGCACGAGCGGAAACCGGCGCGGCGCGACGAACAGCACGGCAATCACCAGCACGGCAATCACCGACATCCCGATGTAGAGGTTCGCGGTGGTAGCATCGATCGTCGCGCGCAGATAGGCGCCAACGGCATCGTCGGCCGCCTGCGGCCGCAGTGCCGCCACCACGCCATCCACGTCGCCGGGCAACCGCCCGCGCAGATCGGCCGGCGCGCCAGCCAGCCGACCTGCCAGCGTGGCGTTGAAAATCGCCCCGAACAGCGCCGCGCCCAGGCTCTGGCCCAGATAGCGTGCGAACATGTTGGCACCCGTCACCACGCCGCGCTGCCCCCAGCCAACCACCGACTGCAAGCCCACCAGCAACGGCGTGGACAAGAGCCCGAAACCCGCACCCAGCACGATCTGGTCGAGCAGCACCAGCGCCACCGGCTGCGGGCTGGGCAACCACGGGAACGCCAGCGACGCCAACAGGATCAGCACGCCGCCGGCCAAGGCTGCATCGCGAAAGCCGACGCGCATGTAAACCCGCGCCGACAGGGCCGACGCCACCGGCCAGCCCAGGCTGAGCCCGGCCAGCACCAGGCCGGCCGCGATCGCGCCCAACCCGTGCACCGACTGCAGAAAGGTCGGCAGGTAGACGCTGGGCGCCATCATCACCAGCCCCATGCCCAGCGACGCCAGGTTGGAGCCCGCCAGCACGGGGCGGCGCCACAGCCAGCCCGGCAGCACGGGTTCTGCCGCGCGCCGCTCCACCCACACCAGCGCCACCAGTGCCAGCGCGGTCAGCACGAACACCAGCGCGATTCGCCACGAGCGCCAGGGCCAACTCTGGCCACCCTGCAACAGGCCGAAGATCAGCAGGCCGAGCGCGGCCAGCAGCCAGGCCGAACCGGCATGGTCGATGCGTGGCCGGCGGCGTTGAAACGATTCATGCAGATGTGCACCGATCAACGCCAGCGCCAGCGCGCCGATCGGCAGGTTGACCAGGAAGATCCAGTGCCAGGTGACGTACTGCGCGAAGGCGCCGCCCAGCAGCGGCCCGATGATGGCCGCCATGCCCCACACGCTGGACAGCCACCCCTGCACCGCGCCGCGCTCCTCGACCGCGTACAGGTCGCCGGCCAGCGTCATCACGGTGGCCATGATCGCACCCGCGCCCAGCCCCTGCAGGCCACGAAACGCGATCAGCGCGTGCATGTTCCAGGACAGCGAGCACGCCGCCGAGCCGAGCAGGAAGACCAGCGTACCGCCCAGCAGCACGGGCTTGCGGCCGAGCAGATCCGACAGTTTGCCGTAGATCGGTATGGTCACCGTCTGCGCCACCAGGTAGATCGAGAACACCCAGCTCACCAGTGCCAGGCCACCCAGGTCGCCCACGATCTGCGGGATCGCCGTGGAGACGATGGTGGTATCCATCGCCGCCAGCATCATCATGGCCATCAGTCCGGCGAGCACCCATCCGCGCGCCGGCGTGGCAGCTCGCGGTCGGGACATGCGACTCATCGGGCCGTAGCCTCGAGCGGACGCGGCAGCCAGCGCCAGAACATCGCGGCGGCGACGAACCCGAGGCCGCCGATGGCGGCGATGCCCCCCGCCAGCGACACGGCCGCGGTGATGGCCGACAGCAGCAGCGGGCCACCGCCGCCCCCCAGGTCGGTGACGACGCGCCAGATGCCCAGGAACTGCGCGCGCCCGTTGGCGGGCGAGGCGTCGGCGCCGATCGTCAGGATGATGCCCGAGCCGATGCCGTTGCCCACTCCCAGCGTCAGGCTGGCCGCCAGCAGGCCGGCAAAACCCGTGGCGAGCGGGATCGCCAGCAGGCTCGCCCCCATGACGAGCATGCTTGGCACCGTCACCGCTCTTCGTCCGCGTTGATCCATGACCTTGCCGGCCGGGTAGAACAGCAGCATGTCCACCGCCCCCATCAGGCCGTAGATGACCGAGGTGGTGGCAGCGTCCAGACCGACGTGATCGGCCCACAGCGGAATCACGATCTGGCGGCAGGCACGAATGGCCGCCACCAGCGCCGTCGCCAGCCCCAGCGTGAGGAAAGCTCGGGCGTGCGCGCGCATCAGCTTGGATGCCGCCATCCGCGGCGCACCCGCATGGGCTGCATCCGAGCGCGCCGGCAAATCCGGCACCAACAGCGACAGCGCGCCGGCTGCCGCCATCACGCCCAGCGCGGCCCAGTAGGCGCCGGCCAGCCCCAGGCGATGAATGAAGGCGGCTCCCAGAAACGGCCCGATGAACATGCCGATACGGTGCACGCCGCCCAGCGTGGACATGGCGCGTGCGCGCATGTGGTCGGGCGCTGCCTCGACCAGGAAGGTCTGGCGCGCCAGCATGAACACCGCGCGCGCCAGCCCGATCATCAGCACCGCCAGGGCCAGCAGCCACACGCTGTGTGCCATCAGGCACAGGGCCAGCGCCAGCACGGCGAACAGCGATGCTCCGACCATCGCGCGGCGCTCGCCAAAGCGCGTGGCCAGGGTCGCCGCCGGCAGGTTGGCCAGCAGCGAACCGATGCCCACCAGCGCCACCACCAGCCCCGCCTCTGCCATGCTGGCACCCAGCACCCGTGCGCTCAGCGCCAGCACCGGCAAGATGGTGCCTTCGCACAGGCCGAACATGAGCGACGGCCCGAACGCCGGCAGCGCGATCCGGCGCAGGCTGAAGTCGTCGTTGACGGGCGGCATGGAAGCCGTCGATTGTCCACGCGCACCGGCCGGCGCGCTGGCGCAATCAAACGATGCCCCACTGGCGTGCCGCCAGCTCCTTCATGATTTCCTCGGTGCCGCCGCCGATGGTGATGACCTTGACCTCGCGGTAGATGCGCTCGCACACCGTGCCGCGCATGAAGCCCATGCCGCCCAGGATCTGCACGCCGGCGTCGGCGCAGAACTGAAGGGTCTGCGTGGCCTGGTTCTTCAGCGTCGAAACCTCGCCCACCCAATCGGCCCCGGTGTCACCCGCATCGGCGCGCGTGGCCAGTTGCTCCAGCCACGCGCTGGTGGCGCGGATGCGCTGCTGCATGTCCACCAGCTTGTGGCGGATCACCTGATGCTCGACCAGCGCGTGACCGAAGGTCTTGCGCTGCTGCGCCCAAGACAGCGCTTCGTCATAACAAGCGTCGGCAAAGCCCAGCGCGCCGGCGGCGATGCCAAAGCGCTCGCCATTGAAGTTGCCCATGATGGCCTTGAAACCGCCGCCCTCCTCGCCCAGCAGATAGCGCGCCGGCACGCGCACGCCGTCGAAGCGCAGATGCGCGGTATCGGAGCACAGCCAGCCCATCTTGTCCAGGCGGGTGCGCGACAGGCCCCTGCTGTCGCCCGGCACCAGCAGCAGGCTGAGACCGCTGGCGCCCTTGGTGCCGCCGCCACCGCCGGGCAGCGAACCCAGCGAAACGGGGAGCGTGGGGGCGTTGCTTCCGGTGCGCACGGCCACGGTGATCCAGTCGGCGCGCATGCCGGAAGTGATGAAGATCTTTTCGCCATCCACCACGTACTCATCACCCACGCGCCGCGCGGTGGTCTTGACCGCCGCCACGTCCGATCCACCGCCCGGCTCGGTGATGGCCAGCGCCGCGATCTTCCGGCCGGCCAGCACCGGCGGCACCACCTCGCGCTGGATCTCGTCACGGCCCAGGGCCACGACGGGCGGCAAGCCGATGTTGTGCGACAGCAAGCTGGCCTGCACACCGCCCGAAGTGCCAAAGCGGCACAGCGCGCGCCACATCACCAGCCGCAGTGCGTGCGGCGCGGGCGTGCCGCCCAACGCCTCGGGGTAGCCCAAGCCCAGCAAGCCCAGATCGGCCGCGCGCCGGTAGAGCTGACGCGGGAATTCGCCCGCCGCATCCCACTCGGTCACGTGCGGCGCGATCTCGGTGCGTGCAAAGCGCTCGACCAAATCCAGCAACGCGGTGCGCGCTTCGCGCAACTCGGCATCGCTCATCGTGGTGGTCATTTCGCTTCGCCTTCGCTTCCGGCAGGCGCCACGAAGCGCAGCAGCACCTGCCCCGGGCTGACCTGCTGGCCTTCGGCCACCAGAACCTCGGCCACGGTGACGGTGGAGCGCACCGCCAGGCTGTGCTCCAGCTTCATCGACTCGACGACGAGCGCGGTCTCGCCCGCCGCCAGCGATTGATCCGGACGGACCGCGATGCGCACCACCCGACCGTTGAACGGCGCCCTCAGTTCGGCCGCCGCTTGAGCGGAGCCGGCGCGCGCCGCCGGTTCGAAGGACACATCCTCGAACCACCAGTCCACCGCGCCCGCCTGCGCGTGCCAGCGGTGCGGTGCATCGGCGGCTGGCACGGGCACCGCGCGCACACGCTGGCTCAGCCCCGCCTCGCTGCACTGCACCGCACCATCGGCCAAGGCCCGCAGAGCGACGAAGCGCGGCGTCTCGCCCAGCACCTGCACGCCGCCCGGGCCGGCGCGCACCGCCAGCGACTGGATCTGACCGCGATGCGCCAGCCGCAGCGGCACCGCGAAGACGCACGGCAGTTCACTAGATTTTTGACCAAAAATGATCGCCAGAGCGCACTGGTCATGCCCAAGAAGCTCTCTTTTCAGGAGCGATTGGCGCAAGGCGTCGCCCCGCTCTGTCAAAAAGGAGATCAACGCCTCGCCGCCTCGAAAGCGCGCGTCATCCAGGCACTCCATCAGAAAACCGCGATTGGTGGGCAGGCCGAGGAGTTCGGTCTGCGCCAGCGCGCCGATGAGCCGCTCGATCGCCTCGGCGCGCGTGGGCGCATGCACGATCAGCTTGCCCAGCATGGCGTCATAAAAAGGCGTGACCTCACCGCCGGCGACAATCGCATGGTCGAAGCGCAGCGGCGCGCGCCCGAATGCGCGGGCGCCCGCCGGCTCGGCAAAGTGCGCGACCCGGCCCGCGTGGGACACGTGGTTCTCGTCCTCGGCACACAGGCGCACCTCGATGGCGTGGCCGTGCAGCGCGACCTGTTCTTGCGTGAGCGGCAAGGGCTCGCCGCGCGCCACGCGGATTTGCCACTCGACCAGGTCGAGCCCCGTGATCGCCTCGGTCACCGGGTGCTCGACCTGCAGGCGCGTGTTCATCTCCATGAGGAAAAACCGTTCTCCCACGCTCCCCGCTTCGCGTGGTTCGCTGTCCTCCGAGGAGGCGCTCGCGCCTTGGGGCGGCCCGGCGGCGTTCAATTCACGGCCCTCGACGAGAAACTCGACCGTGCCCGCGCCCACGTAACCCGCCCCCTGCGCCAGCGCCACCGCACAAGCGCCCATGCGCTCGCGCAACTCAAGTGAGACGGCGGGACTGGGCGCTTCTTCGATGATCTTCTGATGGCGTCGTTGCACCGAGCAGTCGCGCTCGCCCAGGTGGATCACGTTGCCATGTGCATCGGCAAACACCTGCACTTCGACGTGGCGCGGGCGCAGCACCGCGCGCTCGATCAGCAGCTCGCCGTTGCCAAAGCCGGCCAGCGCCTCCGAACGCGCGCTCTGGAGCGCCGCCGGCAACGCGGCCGCCGCGGTCACCAGGCGCATGCCGCGCCCGCCGCCGCCCGCGACGGCCTTGACCATCACGGGGTAGCCGATCTTCGCGGCCTCGGCCGCGAAGCGCGCTTCGCTCTGGTCGTCTCCCGCGTAACCCGGCAGACAGGGCACGCCCTGCCGCGCTGCCAACGCCTTGGCCGCCGCCTTGCTGCCCAGTGCGCGGATGGCGGCCGGCGGCGGCCCGATCCAGATGAGGCCCGCATCGATCACCGCTTGCGCAAAACCCGCGTCCTCGCTCAAGAAGCCGTAGCCGGGGTGGACCGCATCGGCACCCGTGGTCTTGGCCGCCGCCAGCAGTTTGTCCACGCGCAGATAGCTGTCGGCGGGGGCGTTGCCGCCCAGGGCGAAGGCCAGCGTCGCTTCATGCACGTGCAGGGCCGCGACGTCGGCATCGGAATGGACGGCCACGGTCTCGATGCCCATGCGCCGCGCGGTTGCAATGACCCGACGAGCAATCTCTGCGCGATTGGCGATCAGGATTCGTTTCATCGACCGCCTCCAAGCGGCAAGACTCCCTCCCCCTCTGGGGGAGGGTTGGGGTGGGGACCAGCGGCCTTGGACATGGGTGCGTCGCCGCCCCCCATCCCTGCCTTCCCCCAGCGAGGGAAGGTGCCGAGATCAAAGAGTCCGATGGCCGCGGAGCAGGCCATACCAGCGAGCGCCGTGCCCGGACCCGCGCCGGGCACTGGCGTTGTCCCCCCTCCAAGCGAAACGCCAGAGTGGCGGGAAGGCGCGAAGCGACGCAGGGGGGTGCTCACCTTTTCGCCATGCCCATCGTCTTGGCGATGATGCCCATCATCACCTCGTCGGCGCCGCCGCCGATGGACGCGAGCCGCCCGTCGCGGTACAGGCGCGCCACGCGGTTTTCCAGCGTGAAGCCCATGCCGCCCCAGAACTGCAAACACGTGTCGCTCACCTGGCGAATCAGGCGCCCGGCTTTGAGCTTGACCATGCTGGCCCACTGCAGCACGTCGTCGCCCGCGATGTAGCGCTCGCCGGCGCGCCAGGTCAGCGCGCGCAGCGCCTCCACCTCGGTCTGCAGCTCGACCAGCTTGAACTGCACGTACTGCTGATCGAGCAAGGTGGCACCGAACATCTTGCGCTCGCGCGCCCAGGCGATGGTCTCGGCGATGCAGTCGTCCAGCGCGCTGAGTGCATTGGCGCCCGCCCACAGGCGCTCTTCCTGAAACTGCTGCATCTGGTAGATGAAGCCCTGCCCCTCCTGCCCGATCAGGTTGCGCCGCGGCACGCGCACCTCGTCGAAATAGATCAGGCCGGTGTCGCTGCTGTCCATGCCGATCTTGCGGATCTTCTTGGCCACCGAGATGCCCTTGGTGAGCTTGCCATTGGGTCCATCGCGCATGGGCACCATGATCAGGCTCTTGTTCTTGTGCGGGTTGCTGCCCTCGGTATTGACCAGCATGCACATCCAGTCGGCCTGCAGGCTGTTGGTGATCCACATCTTCTGGCCGGTGATCACGTAGTCGTCGCCATCGCGGCGCGCGCGGCTGGTGATGCCCGCCACGTCGCTGCCCGCGCCCGGCTCGGACACGCCGATGCAGCCCACCATGTCGCCCGCGATGGCCGGGGCCAGAAACTGGCGCTTCAATTCATCACTGCCAAAGCGCGCCAGCGCCGGCGTGCACATGTCGGTCTGCACGCCAATGGCCATGGGCACGCCCCCGCACTTGATGAGCCCCAGCGTCTCGGCCATCACCATGCTGTACGAATAGTCCAGCCCCATGCCGCCGTATTCGACCGGCTTGGTCAGGCCCAGCAGGCCCAGATCGCCCAGGCCCTTGAACACCTGGTGCGCCGGAAAAATCTCGGCCGCTTCCCACTCGTCCACATGCGGGTTGATGTGCTCGTCGATGTAGCGCTTGAGCGTGTCGCGGATCTGTTCGTGGTCGTGGGTCAGTTGCATGTTCGGTCTCCTTCAATACTCAAAAACGAATACCGGACGCAGAGGACGCAGAAATTACGCAGAGGACGCAAAAAACTCCTAACAGGCTTGTGATTCAAGACCAGAGACACAGTGAGTTTCTTTGATTTTTTTGCGTCCTTTGCGAATCCTTTGCGTCCTCTGCGTCCGGCTGCTTGGTATTCACATCCGCGCCACGCCAAACTGCATCGGCCGCAGCCTGCGCGCCGCGCCTTCGGCCAGCGTGTCCAGGCAAAAGGCCAGCACGGCGCGGGTATCGCGCGGGTCGATCACGCCGTCGTCCAGCAGCAGGCCACTGGTGGTGAAGGCGTCCTGCTGGCGCTCGAACATGGCGACCACGGTATCGAACTGCTGCTGCATCTTCTGCGCGTCGGGCTCGATGCCCTTGCGCCTGAGCGCCGCCTCGGTGACGATGCGCATGGTGCCGGCGGCCTGCTCGCCACCCATCACCGCCGTCTTGGCGCTGGGCCAGCTGAACAGGAAGCGCGGTGCAAAGCCGCGCCCGCACATGCCGTAGTTGCCGGCGCCAAAACTGGCGCCGCACTGGATGGTGAGCTGCGGCACGCTGGCGTTGGTGACGGCCTGGATCATCTTGCTGCCGTGCTTGATCATGCCGGCCTGCTCGACGTCCTTGCCGACCATGTAGCCGGTGGTGTTCTGCAGGTAGACGATGGGATGGCCGAGCTGGCACATCCACTGGATGAAGTGCGTGGCCTTGTTGGCGCCGGCGTTGTCGATCGGGCCGTTGTTGGTGATGATGCCCACCGCATGGCCGCGCAGTCGCCCCTGCGCGCAGACGGTGGCCGCGCCGTAGCCCGGCTTGAATTCGAGCAGCGCGCCGCCGTCCAGCAGGCGCGCCGCCACCTCGCGCATGTCCACCGGCTCGCGGTGGTGCGCGGGCATCAGGCCCAGCAGTTCATCAGCCGGCCACGGAGGCTCGACAATTCCCGATTTGATAGCTGCCTGGGCTTGATGGACAAGCGCTGGAGCACGATTGGACCATTGAAGCTGCGCCACCACGTGCCGCGCCATGCCCAGAGCCTCGCGGTCGTCGCGCGCCAGGTATTCGCCCAGGCCAGAGACCGTGGTGTGCATCAGTGCGCCGCCCAGTTCTTCCTCGGTGGCCACTTCGCCGGTGGCGGCCTTGAGCAGCGGTGGACCGGCCAGGAACGCGCGCGAGCGGCCCTCGACCATGATGACGATGTCCGACAGCCCCGGCATGTAGGCGCCGCCCGCCGTGCCCGAACCGTGCTGCACCGTGATCACCGGAATGCCGGCGGCCGACAGGCGCGCCAGGTTGCGAAACAGCGAACCGCCGATCACGAAGCTTTCGACGCGGTAGCGCATCAGGTCGGCGCCGGCGCTTTCCACCAGGTGGACGAAGGGCAGGCGCTCGGCCAGCGCGATCTCCTGCACGCGCAGGATCTTGTCCAGGCCACCGGGCTGGATGGCGCCGGCATCGATGCCCGAATCGCTGGCCACGACCATGCAGCGCGTGCCCTCGATGAAGCCGATGCCGGCCACCAGACCGCCGCCGGGCACGGATTTCTTGGGGTCCTGGTCGTCGCGCAGATACCCCGCCAGCGTGGCCAGCGGCAGCCAGGGCGCGCCCCGGTCCAGCAGCAACGCCACGCGCTCGCGCGGCAGCAACTGGCCGCGCTTGGCAAAGCGCGGGCCGGCCTGGGCCGAGGCATCGGCACTGCGCTGCTCGAGCGCGCGCAGGCGTTCGATGCGCGCCAGCATGTGCTCGCGCCGTTCAAGGGCCTGCGGCGAGGCGGCGTTCCAGCTCGATTGGAAGGCGCTCATGGCTTGTCCCCATCCGGCGCGGCAAACACCTTGGGCATGACTGCGCGGTGAAAGCCATCGAAGGGCTTGACGGCATCGCGTTGTTGCGCCTCGCCGTCGGGCACCCGCATGCCCCAACCCATGCGCACCTGGGGCCGCGCGCCATCCACGCGCAGCACGCTGCCGCTGATGAAGGCGGCCGCCGGCGAGAGCAGAAACACGATGGCCGCGGACACCTCGGCCTCGGTGCCGAAGCGCCCCGCCGGCACGGTCTGGCGCATGGCGCGCAGCATGGCGCCGGCCTCGGGCGGGTAGTGATCCATGCCGCTGGAGGCGATGTAGCCCGGCGCCACCGCATTCACGCGCACGCCACTCTTGGCCCATTCCACGGCCGCCGTTTCGGTGAAGCTGACCATGCCCGCGCGCGCCGCGCCGCTGTGGCCCATGCCGGGCATCGAGCCCCACATGTCGGCCACGATGTTGACGATGGAGCCACCGTGCTGCCGCATCGATTGCAGATAGCACTCGCGCGCCACCAGAAAGCCGCCGGTCAGGTTGGTGGCCACCACCGCCTCCCAGCCCTTGGCGCTGATTTGCTCCAGCGGCGTCATGTACTGACCCCCGGCGTTGTTGACCAGGCCGTCGATGCGCCCGCGGGCAGCCAGTACGGCGGCCACCAGGGTCTGCACGCCGGCCTCGTCGCGGATGTCGCAGGGCTGGCTGCTGGCCTCGCCGCCATCCTGCTCGATCTCGGCCTGAACCAAGTGCAGC
>CAZGOL010000071.1:0-12774 GCA_964527755.1 uncultured Ottowia sp. | reverse complement strand
GATCAACCCGCCGGCGGCTTGCGCAGGCTGGCCCCGCGCACCTCGATGCGGCGTTCCTCGTACACGGCGCCACGCGCGTCGCGCAGCTGGATCACGTGGCGGCCCGGCATGGGCAGCCAGCGCGCCTGGGCGCCGCGCCCCACGGGTTGATCGTCGATCCACCAGCGCAGTTGACGCGCCGCGGCCGAGCCCGCGTCCGCCGCCAGCACCAGGCGCTGGTTGGCTGGCGGGATGTCCGGGTCGAGCGCGAGGATGGTGCCGTTGTTCGGCGTGATGATGCGTGGGGGCACGTCGGTCGCGGCCGACGCCAGTTTCAAGTCGTTTTGGCCGTTTGTGCTTGCGGGACGTGCCAAACCAGCTTCAGTTTCGATAGCGAAATCGCTCTGCTCGGTTCCGGGCAGAAACCATTCGTCGCGCGCCGCTTCGAGCGCGTCGCCGTAGCGCACGCGCGCGCGCACCACGCCGCCCGGCGCCGCCGGAGCGCGCGGGGCGTCGCCGGCGTGCAGCGCGCCCATCAACTCGGCCCACACCGGGGCCGCGCCGCTGGTGCCGCTCACGTCCCACATCGGCGCCCCACCGGCGTTGCCGACCCACACGCCGACGGTATGGCGCGGCGTCCAGCCCACCGCCCAGTTGTCGCGCATGTCCTTGCTGGTGCCGGTCTTGACGGCGCTCCAGAAGCGGGTGGCGAGGATCGAGTCGGTGCCGAAGGTGAGCGCACGCGCGTTGCGGTCGCTCAGGATGTCGCCCACGATGAAGGCGGCGGCGGGATCGACCGCTTCGTGGCAACCCTCGCCAGCGGTCCCGGATGTGGGCGGCGCCCCCGTGCCGCCGGGGCGGCCGGCGCGGCGCGAGATGCCGGGTGGTTCCGGTTGCCAGCGAACCGGGCAGTACCGTCCGCCGTTGGCCAGCGCGCGGTAGGCGTTGGTCAGTTGCAGCAGGCTGACTTCGGCGCTGCCCAGCGCCAGGCTGTAGCCGTAGTAGTCGCCGCCCTCCGGCAGCGCGACACCGAAGCGGCCCAGTTGGCGATGAAATTCGCGGGGCGAGACCATCACCAGGGTGCGCACCGCCGGCACGTTGAGCGAGCTGGCCAGCGCCGTGCGCACGGACACCCAGCCCTTGAACTGGCGGTCGTAGTTCTGCGGGATGTACAGGCCAGCGGCGGTCTGCAGGTGCGCGGGCGAGTCGTGCAGGAGCGACGCGGCCGTCACGCGCCGCTGGGCGATCGCCTGCGCATACAGGAACGGTTTGAGCGTGCTGCCCGGCTGGCGCAAGGCGCTGACGGCATCGACCTCCGGGGCTGCGCTCAGTTCGCCGGTGGAGCCGACCCAGGCCAGCACCTGGCCGCTCGCGTTGTCAAGCACCACGGCGGCGCCGTCCTGCACGTGGCGGCCACGCAGTTCCTTGACGTGCTGCTTCAGACTTTGCAGCGCCAGCCGCTGCAGGCGTGCGTCCAGCGTTGTGGGGATGACGCCGGGCGCGGGGCCGCCGCTCGCTTGCGTGGCCAGCACGCGGCGTGCGAAATGCGGTGCGATGCCTTCGGCTGACGGCCAGGCGCGGCGCGTCAGCGCCAGCTCGGCCTGCATGTCGAGCGCCACGCAGTCGATGGCCGCGCCCGCCGGCCGCATCGCCTTGAGCACGCCGCAGGCGCGCTGCGCCACCCGCGCGGCGGATGCGTTGGGCGCGCGCACCAGCGCCGCGGCGATGGCCGCTTCGGCCTCGGTCAAGCCGTGCGGGGCTTTGCCGAACAGCGTGCGCGACAGGGCGTCGATGCCCACCAGCTCGCCGCGAAATGGCACCAGGTTGAGGTACGCCTCCAGGATCTGGTCCTTGCGCCAGTGCGTCTCCAGCTTCGTGGCCAGTACGGCCTGGCCGAGTTTCTGGCCCAGGCTGCGGCCGCTGGAGCCCAGGCGCAGGTCCTCGTCGAGCAGGCCGGCCAGTTGCATGGTCAGGGTGCTGGCGCCGCGCGTGCGGGTGTTCCACAAATTGGCCCAGGCGGCGCCGGTCACGGCGCGCCAGTCGATGCCGCTGTGTTCGTAGAAACGCTTGTCTTCGGACAGCACCAGCGCGTGACGCAGCGCGGGCGAGACATCGTCCAGCGCCACCCAGGTGCCGCGGCGCACGCTGCGGTCGCTGCGCAGACGCTCGATCACCTCGCCATGGCGATCGAGGAAGACGGTCTCCGACGATCGGTGCTGCGCACGCACCGCGTCGAACGCCTGTGCCCGCGCGGCCACCGGCGCCAACGCTGCCACCACCACCGCCAGCAGCAGCGTCGGCAACCAGGGCGTGGGCGGTACCCTCATGGTTCAGGAACGTCCTTGGCGCGGTTCTGGCTGGCCAACATCACCATCCAGGCCCGAACATCTGCGTGGCCGGAGCGGTTGTTCAGGGCGACTTCACGTGGATCGGCGCGTTGGGCATCTCGCCGAACATTTCGGGTGCATAGATGGCTTCGACGCGGCTGGGCGGCAGCTGGAACCGGCCGGCGTTGTTCAGGCGCACCGTGTACTCCATCTTGACCGTGCCCTTGGGCAGGTAGTCGTAGTAGCTGCGGAAGGCCTCGAAGCTGCGCTCCTCGAACGCCGGCGAGCTCCAGCCCTCACGCTTCTCGCCCTGCGTGGCGATGGCCGAATCGCGCCCCAGGCCGCCGCCCAGGATGGTCGCGCCAGCGGGGATCGGGTCGGTCACGGCAACCCAGGTCATCGGCGCGCTGGCATCCACCTCGATCGTCACGCGCAGGATGTCGCCACGCGTGTACTGGCCGGCGGGCATCTTTTTGTCGGCCTGCTCGACGGCGGTGAGCGTCTTGCGGATCTGGTAGCCGGCGGCAAACGGCGCCTTCAGCTCGACGGCGGCCAGTGCCTGCAGCGTGAGCCAGGGCTTGCCGGTGCCGCTTTGCGTGACGCCGAGCAGGCTCGGCGCCGAGGTCTCGGGCCAGGCGAGCGTCAGGGTGTTGCCCGTCAGCTGCCCGACCGAGGCAGCCGCCCCGAAACCGCCCGGCGCACCCTCTTCGCCGATCTTCAGGGTACGCACCTTGCGCCAGTCGATCTGGGCACTGGTGTCGCCGAGCGTGGCGCGCGTGAGGCCGGTCACCGGCACCGATTCATGCGTTCTCGAGAACTGCCGCAGCGCCAGCGACCCCCACAGGTTGGCGGTGGTGGTGTTCCAGGTGCCGCCCGTCTGGCGGGCGATGAAGCCGCCGACCAGGCGCCCCACGTCGTCTTTCCAGTCGGCATCGGGCATCACGGTGAGCAGCAGGCGCGCGGCGTTGACGTCGCCGCCGGCCATCAGCCACCACCAGCTGTCGCCCTGTTCATTGGCGAACACGAGCCGCGTGCCCTGCACCGACAGCCGCGCGCGCAGCACCTGCATGGCTTCGGCCAGCAGGCGAGGCTGGCCGGAGATCCCCTTGACGCGTTGCAGCACGTTGACCCAGTCGATCACGGCGCTGGTCGGCCACTGGTTGGGCGCGATGGTCAGACTGCCCAGCATGCTCGCCTGCGCGGCGTCGTAGCGCGACAGCGCCTCGATCGCGGCGAGTTTGCGCACGTCCAGGTCGGCGCGCGGGGACCAGTGCTTGCGCTCGATGCGTCCGGCCACGAAGTCGCTCAGGCCGCGGATCATGGTCTGCAGCACGTCGTCGGGAAGGCGATACGCCGGGTTGAGTCGGCTGGCCTCGTGCGTGGCGGCGAGCAGCCAGGCGGTGAGCGTATCACTGCCGTGGCTGGTGTCGCCCGCGCGCGGCGGGAAGTAGTACGCCAGGCCGTTCGCGTCGAGGTAGGCGGGCAGGCTGGCCACCGTGCGCTGCCAGGCCTTTTCGTCGTCCATGCCGATGGCCTTGCTGGTCTGCTGCTCCAGGCACGAGTAAGGGTAGCGGGCAAACCAGTCGCGAATGGCGGGCAGGCCGCTCGCGAGCGTGGGTTGCAGCGCGAGCTTCAGGCCGCCGCGCTTGGCGCCACTGGCGGGAAGGGCGTCGGCCGGTGGGGCCACTTCGAGCTGCCAGCGCTCATCCACCTGCGTCAACGTGGCCTGCTGGACGGTGAGCGGCACCGCGGGCACGATGCGCTGGCTGATCTTGAGCGCATCGCGCGCCCCGCCGGACACGTCGCGCGCCTGCACTTCCCACAACAGCTCCTGGGCACGCGTGAAGGCGAGCTGCTCCGGCACGGTGACGTCCCAGCGCAGCTCGCGCGCCTCGCCGGCCGGGATATCGACCGTCCGGGGCGCGAGATCGAGCAGTGTGGCACGCGGCGCCACCTCGACCTTCATCGGCTTGGCCGTGGTGTTGCGCAGTGTCAGCAGGGCGGTGAACTCGTCGCCTTCGCGCACCAACGGCGGCAGCCCGCTGATGATCTGCAAATCCTGCGTGGCGCGGATGGTGGTCTGGCCGGTACCGAACAGGCTGGTTCCCATGTCGGCCACCGCCACCACCTGGAAACTCGTGAGCGCATCGTTGAGCGGCACTTCGATGCGTGCCTGTCCTTGCGCGTCGAGCTGCAGGCGGGGTTGCCAAACGAGCAGTGTGTCGAGCAACTCGCGCGTGGGAGCCGCGCCGCCATCACCACCGGCGGCCACCGCCTTGCGTCCATAGTGGCGCCGGCCGACGATCTGCGATTGCGCAGTCGACGTTTCCACCCCCCAGGAGCGGCGCGCGAGCATGGCCTGCAGCAGGTTCCAGCTGGTGTTGGGCTTGAGCTCGAGCAGCGCCTGATCGACGGCGGCCAGCGCCACCTCGGCGTTGGCCGCCGGTTTTCCGTCGGGCTGGTGCACGCTGACCGTGACCTGCGCCTTGCCGCGCACCGGGTAGGTTGCCTGGTCGGCCTTGACTTGCACCGCCAGCGTGTTGGCCTGGGTGCCCACCTTCAGCTCGGCCATGCCCAGGCGAAACGCCGGCTTGCTCAGGTCGATCAGCGCCGTGGGCGGCGCGTAGTTCTTGCTGTCGTGCCAGAACGCCTGCCACCACTCGCGCGGCGCCTTGTAGCCCCAGGTGAAAAAGCTGTACCACGGCACTTCATACACGCGTCCGCGCAGCGCCAGCACGCTCACGTACACGTTGGGACCCCAGTCGTCGCGAATCTTCAGTTGCACGGTCGGGTCGTTGCCGCGCAGCTCGACCACTTCGGTGTGCAGCACCCCTTCGCGCTCGACCGCCACCAGGGCCGTGGCGCGCCGAAACGGCATGCGCACCTGCAGGCGGGCGGTGTCGCCAGGCTGGTAGGCCTTTTTCTCGGCCAGCACGTCCATGCGGTCGTCGTTGCTGGCGCCGAACCACAGCTCGCCCTGCTGGGTGACCCACACCGATGTGGCGGCGATGGCTGCGCGCCCCTTGTCGTCGTGCGCGCTGGCCACCAGTTCGACCTGGCCGGGCTGTGTCAGCTTCACGTTGCAGGCGAGCAGGCCGCGCGGATCGCTGGTGCCGGTGCACACGGTGCCCAGGTCCTTTGTCTCGGTGCGGCTGTCGTAGGCGTAAAACCCGCCCACCATGCGCTTGCGGCTGGTGATCTGGGTGCGTGCCTTGGCGCGCACGTCCAGCGACACTCCGGCGCGGGGCTTGCCGTCCAGATCGAGCGCCAGCACCTGCACCTGCGCGGCCTGGCTGACCGACGTCCAGCGCTCGGCCTTGATGCCGGCCACCACCGCCGCCGGCCACAGCGTGCGCGTGCCGCGCAGCGTCTGCAATTCGCCGTTGGGGTCGGCGTAGGTGGCTTCGAACACCAGTTCCCGAGGTGCGGGAGAGGGCGGGAGGTTCTCGATCACGACCTGCCCTAGACCTTCGCGGCCCAGCGTGGCGGGCAGCTTGTCGGCAACCACCTGGGTGGAGCGGCCACCGTCGTCTGCGGTGTCGTCGCCATCCTCGGTGTCCGAGCCGGCACGATTCTTCTCGGGTGGGTTGAAACTGAACTCGTCGTAGCCGTTCCAGGAAGGGGCCTGGGACCGCGTCATGGCCGACACGCGCACCGGCAGGCCGACGGCCGGACCCCCGCTGACGTAGCCCACCTGCACCTGAACCGGCACGCGATCAGGCGCCACCAGCGGTTCGTTGCCGGGTGGGCCGACGCGGCCTTGCAGCACCGGCAAGCGAAATTCCTCGACCCGGAACGTGCCGGCGTCCAGACTGTCCTGCACGTCGTCCTTGGCGTCGCGGCGTGCGAGCGAGACCTGGTACAGGCCCAGCTTGGCCGAGCGCGGGATGGCGAACTGATTTTCGGCGCTTCGTCCGCCGGTGGCGGTCTGGCGCCAGCGCAAGGGCTGCTTGTACTCCTGACCGCTTCCCAGGTGCGTGATCACCAGCTGGTCGGGGTTGGACTTGGGCAGACCGAACCCGGTGCCGATCTCGCTGCGGATCAGGTGTTTCATCGACACCGTTTCGCCCGCCCGCAGCAGCGTGCGGTCGAACACCGTGTGGGCGCGCACGTCCGGTGTCGGCTCGCTGCTGGTGGGAACACCGAAGCGCCACGATTCGATGCCCTGCTGCCACGACGTCCAGGTGAAGGCGAGGTCGGCGCCGCCCCGGCTTTCGGCGCGCGCGCTGACGAACCAGGCGCTCTGGAATTCGCCGACGTAGTCGTCGTCGTCGCCGCAGCGTGGCGCGGGCGGCAACGGCTTGAAGGTGGCCAGTCCCTGTGCGTCGGTCACGGCGCTGGCCACGGCCTTGCCCTTGCAGTCGCTCACCTGCACCTTCGCGCCGGCCACCGGAGCGCCCTTGTCCAGCGTGGTCACCCAGGCCATGGCGTTCTCGCGACCCAGCTTGAAGTGCACGCCCAGGTTGGTGACCAGCACCGACGTGCGCACGATCATGCGGCGGTCGGCGCCGTAGCCCGGGTCGAGCAGCGCCTGGCCGAGTTGTGCCGAACCCAGCTCGAGCACGTGAAACCCCGGCGCGAGCGGCACGCCCACCACTTCGAACGGGCGTTCGCTGCCGGCGGGGCCGGGCGGCACCTCGAGGGTCTTGACGCCGGCCTGGTCGGCCAGCAGCGAGAGGGTGCGCGACTCGACGAATTCCTTGGTGCTTTCCCCGACGGGCGGCGGCAGCGGGCGCCTGACGTCGGCCTTGGCCACCTCGCGCGACACCAGCCAGCGGTCGTAGAGGTGCACGCGGGTGAACCACTGGATGATCTCGGCGTCGGTCTGTGGTTGCAAGTCGCCCAGCCGCAGGTCGGTGGCCTGCAGGCGTGCTTCCACCCGGCGCACGGTCAGTGGCAGCAGCGCCGGGCCGTCCGGGCCTTCGGCAAAGCGCTCGATGATGCCGAACGGCTGGGCGGCGAACTTGGCCAGCGGCGGCATCGGACCGGTGGCGATTTGCAGCGGGAAACTCGCCGCATTGGCCAACGGTCGATCGCTGGCGTCCTTCAGGTCGGCCGGCAGACTCAGCGTGAGTTTGGCACGCTCGGGGAACGGGCCGGGGAACACCAGGCGATCGAGCACGCTGTCGGGACTTTGGCCCTCTTCGAACGCCGCCGTGAACTCGCTCTTGTCCGAACGCAGCTGCGCCTGTTCGAGCGAGCGGCGCGTCACGGGCGCGCTGAACGAGAGTTCGATCGGGCGGATCGGCAGGCACGCAGCCTGCGCGTTCTCGCGCTC
The DNA here is from genome assembly GCA_964527755.1 of uncultured Ottowia sp. Taxonomy (GTDB): domain Bacteria; phylum Pseudomonadota; class Gammaproteobacteria; order Burkholderiales; family Burkholderiaceae_C; genus Ottowia. The sequence goes on along the minus strand of CAZGOL010000071.1, from coordinate 5,190 downwards.
GCAGCTCATGCTGGCGGTGAAAGGTTCGCGCACCGTGAAGGCGAAGCGCTTCTCCACCTTGTTGGCCACCCCGCTGGGTGTCGCCACTCCCTTGCCATACACCAATTGCACGCGCGTGGAGGGTGTGAAGCGGCGTGCGCAGCGCAGCACCTGCACGCGCCCGGGTTCGCGCTCGGCGATCTTGCCCAGGTGCAGATCCTTGATCAATGGAGTTCGCTGCGGACCCTCGATGAGACGCACCGGCACGCGTTCGCCCAAGCCGTCGATGGCACACCACACGTTGGCCTGCACGCTCTCGGGCGTGGCTTCGCCGTTCAGGAGCAGCACGAACGCCTGCTCTTCCTCGATGCGCACCCAGTTGCCCGGTTGCACCATTTCCACGAACGGGCCGCCGGTATTGAACGGATAGCTGGTGCCGCCTTTCAGTTCGGCCCCGGACGGCGACTTGAACCCCGCCACCGTGGTGGCCTGGCAGCGCATTCCGGGCGGCAGGTTGCTGCCAAAGTCATATATCCATTCGCGCGCGCTGGACCAGCGACTCTGTCCGCCGGGGGGGGCGGGTTGGTCGCAGCGAATCTCGAACGGCGCGGGGGCCCTGGCGTCGCCAAAGCGCACCGCGTCCTCGTTGAACTTGGCCACCACCTGCCGCACGCGCGCCACTTCGCCCTGCGGACTGAAGGAGGTCACGTTGAGAGCCAGGGCCGGGCCCGCCACGGCGCAGGCGAGCGCCACGAAGACGACCGGGACGTGTCGAAGGAAAGTGCGGTGCATGGATGGGATCCCTCTTGTTTTTTTGCAAGGGTACCAAATCAGTCGCCGAGGAGACAGCGAACGGCGCCGTGCTGGCCTGGAGGCCGTCTCGCCGATGACCAGCGCACGCAGTGGCCGGACTCAGCTCGGGTTTTCGAGGTTGAACTGGCGCTCCTGCTCGTCGTAGCCGAACAGCTCGGCGTAGCGGCCCCAGGAAATGATGGTACGCATGGTTTCCTCGGCTCGCGGTTCGGACATGTAGTCTTCGAGCTCTTCGCAGAAGCGCACGTACGGCGCCCGATGGCTCTCGCGCTCGTCCAGCACCCGCCGGATCAGCCCCGCCAGCGGAACGTAAGCCAGCAGGTGCTCGCGAAACAGGCGTTTGCGGTCATCCACGTCCAGCTCGGCAAAACGATGGCCAGCGGCATTCAGGCGAACGTCGCCCTCGGACATCTCCGCCAGGCGCAGCAGCTGCAGCGTTTCGATCGCCGGGAACAGCTCGCCCGCCTTCATCTGCAGCGCCTGGGCGATCTCCGGCAGATCGGCCTGACCATTCCAGGGCGGCGCCGCCAGCAGCTCGAGCAACCCCGACAACCGGTTGGTCGACACCAGCGGCAGGGCCAGGCCGATGCCGCTGCCGGGAATGGCATCACCGGCGCTTCGCGTTGGTGCGGAGGGTGTGGGTGGGCGTTGCGTCATCAGCCCGTACAGGTCGTCCACCAACTCGCGGAATGCCGGGTCCAGGCGGTTGCGCGGGTGCGGCAAGGTGACCCGGATCTCGGTGGCCACGTGCCCCGGGTTGGCGCCAAAGATCAGGATCCGATCGCACATCAGCACCGCCTCCTCGATGTTGTGCGTGACGATCAGGATCGAGCGAATCGGCAGGCGTCCCTCGCTCCACAGCGCGATGATGTCGGTGCGCAGCGTCTCGGCGGTGAGCACATCGAGGGCGGAAAAGGGCTCGTCCATCAGCAGGAGTTGCGGGTGCACCACCAGCGCGCGGGCAAACCCCACCCGCTGGCGCATGCCGCCCGACAGTTCCTTGGGATAGGCGCTCTCGAAGCCATCCAGCCCGATCAGGTCAATGGCTGCCAGTGCGCGCTGGCGCGCCTGGGCGTCGGGCACGCCCTGCGCCTGCAGCCCCAGCAGCACGTTTTGCAGCACCGTGAGCCATGGCAGCAGCGCGAACGTCTGAAACACCATGGCGATGCCCGGGCAGGGTCCCTGCACCGGCGCGCCGCGCCACAGGACGGTGCCTTCCGTGGGCGCCAGAAGCCCGGCGACGATGCGCAGCAGCGTCGATTTGCCCGAACCCGAGCGTCCGAGCAGGCCGACGATCTCGCCGTCGTCCACCCGCAGCGACACCTGATCGAGGACGACCAGATCGGCACGGTCGGTCTTGTGATAAATCTGGCGCACGCCATCGACGAGCACCAGCGGTTCGCTCGGCGCGTCGAGGAGCGGCCGGTCGGAGTGGAACGTGGCCATGGGTGGGTCTTCCATCAATCCAGGCGCAATCGGTGCAGCGCCAAGTTGTACAGTGGGCGCCACAGCAGCCGGTTGAGGGCCATCACGTACAGCGACATCATCGCCACGCCCAGCACGATCTGGTGGTAGTTGCCGGCGCTGGTGGCGTCGGCGATGTACGCGCCCAGACCGTGCGCGCGCACGGTGGTGTCGCCCCAGCTGGCGATCTCGGCGACGATCGAGGTGTTCCAGGCATTGCCACTGGCGGTGATGGCGCCGGTGACGTAGTAGGGAAAGATGCCGGGCAGCATCAGCCGGCGCCACCAGTTCCAGCCACCGATCCCGAAGTTGGCGCCCATTTCACGCAGGTCGTTCGGAAACGCGCTGGCGCCCGCGATCACGTTGAACAGGATGTACCACTGCGTGCCCAGCAACATCAGCGGCGAGAGCCACACGTCGGGGGACAGATTCCAATGCAGGATGGCGATCACCACGAACGGGAACACCAGATTGACCGGAAACGCGGCCAGAAACTGTGCCAGCGGCTGCACCCGGCGCGCCACGCGCGGGCGCAAGCCGATCCACACGCCCACCGGCACCCACACCAGGGTGGCCAGGGCGATCAGGGCGACCACGCGCAGCAGCGTGACCGACCCCAGCACACCTGCGCGCGCCACGTCGGCCCAGCCCACGCCCGACGACAGATAGCGCACGACCAACCCGCTGCAGAGAAGCAGCGCCGCGATCACCGCCACGCGCCACAGCCACTCGAATGCGCGGCCAGACAGGATGCCCCGCAGGGCGGGTGAAGTCGGCCCGAACAGCCGCATCGGACGCCGAGTCAGTCGGGCGAGCGCGCGCCCAAGAGGTGCCAGCAGCACCGCCACCACGCGCGTGCGCTGCATGGCCACGAGCAGCCACGAGCGCGGTGCCGGCTGGCCGGCTGACTGTTCGATGCGGAACTTGTCGCTCCAGGCCACCAGCGGACGAAACAGGAGCTGGTCATAGAACAGGATCACGACCAGCATTGCCATCAGCGCCAGTCCGATGGCGCCCAGGTCGCGCTGTTCGATCGCCAGTGCGACGTACGAGCCGATGCCCGGCAGCGCAATGGTGGTGTGGCCCACCGAAATGGCCTCCGACGCGACCACGAAGAACCAGCCCCCGGACATCGACAGCATGGTGTTCCACACCAGCCCCGGCATTGAAAACGGCACTTCGAGGCGCCAGAAGCGTTGCCAGCCGCTGAGCTGGAAGCTGCGCATGGCTTCGGTCAGCTCGGGGGGCACCGTCTTCAGCGACTGGTAGAAGCTGAAGGTCATGTTCCACGCCTGGCTGGTGAAGATGGCGAACACCGCAGCCAGCTCGGCACCCATCACGCTGCCCGGAAACAACGCCAGGAACGCAGCCACCGTGAACGAGAGAAAGCCGAGGATCGGCACGGACTGCAGCAGATCGAGCAACGGGATCAGCACCATTTCGGCGCGCCGGCTCTTGGCCGCCAGCGCGCCGTAGATGAAGGTGAACACGAGCGAGGCCACGATCGCGGCCAGCATGCGCATGGTGGTGCGCATGGCGTACCCAGGCAGATTGGCCGGGTCCAGCGCGACCGGGTGTTCCTGCAGGCTGGTCAACGGCGCCGAGGTCAGGTGGGCCGTGAGCGCCACCAGCACCAGCGCCGCGAACAGCAGGACGAACGCCAGAGCGTCCCACAGCAAAGGCGTGCGCTGCCGGGCGCTGACCACCTCGCTCGCCGGGTGGCGGTGGACGAAGGGGCTGAACAGTCCGCGCACGCCTGGGCTTCGCGGTTGCGCGGCGACGCGTCAGTCGCCGCTGCGACGGATCCCGACGGACGCGTCGTGCAAGCGAGCCCGATGGCGCGCCAGTTGGTTGCGCACCTGCGCCGGCGCGGTGCCGCCCAGCGTCGAGCGTGCATTCAGACTGCCCACCAGGCTCAACACCGGGTACACGTCTGGCTCGATGGCCGGATGAAAGCCCTGCAGCGTCGCCAGCGGCAGATCCGACAGGTCGCAGCCCTGGGCGCTGGCGATCCTGACGGCGTGCGCCACCGTCTCGTGCGCGTCACGAAACGGCAGGCCCTTCTTGACCAGATAGTCGGCCAGATCGGTGGCGGTGGCGAAGCCTTTTTGCGCTGCCGCCTGCATCGCCGCGGCGTTGACGGTGATGCCGCCCGCGCGGGTGCCGGTGGCGGGGTCGATCTGCCCGCCGATCATCTCGGCGAAGATGCGCAGCGTATCCTTGAGCGTGTCCACCGTGTCGAACAGCGGCTCCTTGTCTTCCTGGTTGTCCTTGTTGTAGGCCAGCGGCTGGCCCTTCATCAGCGTGATGAGGCCCATCAGGTGGCCGACCACGCGCCCGGTCTTGCCGCGCGCGAGTTCGGGCACGTCGGGGTTCTTCTTCTGCGGCATGATCGATGAGCCGGTGGTGAAGCGGTCGGCAATGCGGATGAAGGCAAAGCTCTGACTCATCCAGAGGATCAGCTCCTCGCTCAGGCGGCTGACGTGCACCATCACCAGGCTGGCGGCCGCCGTGAACTCGATGGCGAAATCGCGGTCGCTCACAGCGTCCAGGCTGTTCTGGCACACGCCGTCCATGCCCAGGGTGCGCGCCACGCGCTCGCGGTCGAGCGGGTAGGTGGTCCCGGCCAAGGCAGCCGCGCCCAGCGGCAGCTGGTTGACGCGCCGGCGCACGTCATGCATCCGCTCGTCGTCGCGGTTGAACATCTCCACGTAGGCCAGCAGGTGATGCGCAAAGCTCACCGGCTGCGCCACCTGCAGGTGCGTGAAGCCGGGCAGGATGACGTCGATGTGCTTTTCGGCCACGTCGAGCAGTGCCGACTGGAGCTCGCGCAAGAGCTTGCGGATCAGGTCGATCTCGCCCCGCAGCCACAGCCTGATGTCGGTGGCCACCTGGTCGTTGCGGCTGCGGCCGGTGTGCAGGCGCTTGCCGGCG
>CAZGOL010000070.1:6406-12795 GCA_964527755.1 uncultured Ottowia sp. | reverse complement strand
TCGATCAGGCTGGCCGCCAGCAGGCTGGCGCCAGCGGCGCTCTGGATGCCGTAGCCGCCCTGCGCAACCAGCCAGAAGAAGCCGTCAGCGGCTTCATCGAAACCGATCACGATTTCGCCATCGTGCACGAAGCTGCGCAGGCCCGCCCATGTCGCAGTGGGTCGGCGGATTTGGAGCGTGGTGGCTTCCTGGATGTTGTGGATGCCCACTGCGATGTCGTATTCCTCGGGTTGAACGTCGTGCGGCGGCACCGGATCGGCGTTGGCCGGCGAGCCGAGCAACTGGCCGGCATCGGGCTTGAAGTACCAGTTTTCGCCCAGATCGGCCACCAGTGGCCAGTCGGTCGTGTCGAATTCGGGCGGTGACTGGAACGTGAAGGCGCTGCGTCGGCGAGGTTCGATGCCGATCGGGCGCGCACCCAAGCGTTCTGCCACTTCGTCCACCCAAGCGCCAGCGGCATTCACCACGATGCCGGCGTGCACCGCCTCACCGTTGGACAACTGCACCACCCAGCCGTCGGCGGTGTGCGACGCGTGGACCGGATGCGCCTGGGTCACCAGGCGCGTCCCGCCCTCCCGTGCTCCGCGTAGAAAGCCCTGCAGCAGCGCATGCACGTCGATGTCGAACCCGTGCTCGTCCAGCAGGCCATTTTGGAACAAATCGGGCTTCAGGGCAGGTACGACGTGCCGGAGCTGCTCTGAATTCAGGAGTTTGAATGGTGTTTCACTGGCCGCCAGATCGGCCCGCAGGCCCATCAGCAAGTATTTCTGGGCCGCCGTCGCCACGTGCAACGCACTGCGCGGGTGCAGCAGCGGCGTGGGGGCGAAACCGGGCGGCGGCTCCAGGTAGAACGCCCGGCTGGCGCGGGTGAGGGCACGCACGCCGGGTGGGCCGTAGCTTTCCATGAACATGGCCGCCGAGCGTCCCGTGCTGTGCATGCCCGGTTGCGACTCGCGCTCGACCAGTGTCACCAAGTGGCCCGCGCGTGCCAGGCGCCAGGCCAGCGAGGCGCCGGCAATGCCGGCGCCGATGATGCAGACGGCGTCTCGGTTCATGGGGCGATTCTTTCACACCCGATGCGTGAACGAGTGGCGCGCCGACGCGCTGGTGCAGCGCTCGACGCTGTCTGGAACCTGAAACCGTGTCTTTTCGGCCTGGGTGCGCGACGCTGCAATGCCTCGCGATACCTGCAGGCATCGCTGCGGTTTGCGCCTTGCCCGGATCAAGAATTCACCGGTTCTATTTGTCCCATCAAGCATCAAGCACTGCGCTAGAACGGCGCTGCACTTTCCAGCACCAGGCGCTTGCCGGTCAGCGGGTGCACCAGCTCCAGCGCGCAGGCATGCAGCATCAGGCGCTGCGCCCCGTCGGCGGGCCCGTAGAGTCGATCGCCCACGATCGGGTGGCCGAGCGCCATCAGGTGTACCCGCAGCTGGTGCGAGCGCCCGGTAACCGGCTCCAGCGCGACGCGCGTGGTCTGCCGCGCCAGATCCCGTGCCAGCGGGCGCCAGCGCGTGCGGCTGGGCTTGCCCTGCAGCGGTTCGACCCTGCTGCGCGGACGCTGGAGCCAGTCCCGCTGAAGCGGCAGATCGATCTCGCCCCAGCCGTCGGGTGCGTCGGGTTGGGGCAGTTGGCCGTGCACGATCGCCTCGTATCGTTTGCAGATTCGCCGCGCCGCGAACGCGTCATTCAGCGCGCGTTGCACCGTCGCATCGCGCGCCAGCAGCAGCAGGCCGCTGGTGGCCTGATCGAGCCGGTGCACCACCAGCGCGTCGGGCCAGCGCTGCTGGGCGCGGGCGCTGAGGCAATCGGCCTTGTCCGCGCCGCGGCCGGGCACGGACAGCCAGCCGGCGGGTTTGCACAGCGCCAGCAGCGCCGCATCCTCGTGGACGATCCAGCTGGAATCGATGGCCCCGATGTCGGGTGTGGGCGTCGTGTTCAGAGCACCTTGCACAACTCGAAGACCAGCGCCGGGCCGAGCGACTGCCGCAGCGCACCGGCAGACACGTGGCCGGTGGAAACGGAGCCGATGGTGGACGCATGAAAGTCGGTGACGCCCGAGTCGTCGTGGATCTGGATGAACGCAGCGTTCGTGCTGGTCTGCTCCAGCAGTTGTGCGCGCAGGCGTTCGATGTCGGCGGGGGCAACGGTGCCGTCGTAGACCACCGCATCCGACAGATGCCGCAGCGCCTGCTGGCGCGCCTGCTCCATGTCCTCGACGCTGTCCAGGATGAGCCCGTAGCCGGCCAGTGCCTGCAGGCACTGGGCACGCCGCTGCGCGCTCGCCGAAACGATCATCACGCGACAACCCTGGATGACGGCCGAGACACTCGACGGGCCCACCGAATCCTCGGCCGCGCGCGCCAGCTCCTGGCTGGTCGCCTCCGGCAGGCTGATGGTGACACGCACCAGATCGCCCTTGATGTCCAGCCGTGTCTGCGCGTTGGCCGCGCGGGCGAGCTGGTGCCACAGGGTCCACCGGATGCCGCGCCAGGCCGATTCGGCGACCGTGGACGGCTTGCAAAGCGAAATCACGTGCAGGCGCGGGCGCCCGGTGCTGCGCGAACGGTCGACGTTGATGGCCAGGTCGGCGTGCAGCTGGCCCGTCCACAGCAGCAATTCATCGACCAGCTGGTACAGCAGGCTGGCGTCGGTGTGCACCAGCGCTTCGGCGAATCCGTGGCGCACCTGCAAGCCGCGGCGCTCGAACCATTCACCGCGCGCCGTCAGCGCAGCGTGCGCGACGTCGGCCAGGTTCAGCACTTCGGGTCGCAGCGTCGGGGGATCCTCCCACAGGCGCAACACGTGGTGAGCCGCCAGGCTGGCCTGGCGCGCGCGCTCCACTGCGTCGCCGGCGGGAGTCAGGCTGCGCACCAGGCCCGGCTCCAGGCGCTGGAGGCGCCCCAGGTGCTCGGCGGCGACGTTCAGCGACACCATCACCTCCTCGCTGAGCTGGCGCACCATGTCCTGCCAGGCCGGTGTGTCGGGTTCGGTATCGGGAGGTGTGTCGGGTGCGACGACCGGGGCGGACGTGGCCGACGCGCGCTCGGCATGGACGCTGGATCGCCCGGCGCGGCTGGACAACCAGTTGAGTGCCACCTTCGATTCCCCCTGCTGTCGTGCGGACGGCTCGCTCGCACGCGGGCCTTGGCCTGCCGCCATTTTGCGATGAAAGTCGGTGCAGGGCCAGTCCCTGCCCGACCTGGCGCGCCGGCGGTTCGGGCGTCGTCTTCAGCGGGGACCGGCTGGCGCGAGTGCCGCGCGCAGCGCGTGCACTTCGGCTGGCTTGACTTCGCCTGCCTCGTTGCCCCAGGCGGAACGGATGTGGCTCAGCACCGCGGCGATTTCGGCATCGCTGAGGGTCAGCAGGAAGGGCGGCATGCCGTAGGGCCGCGGGTTGCCGGCGGTGGCGGCGTTGAAGCCGCCGTACAGCACGATTTGCAGCAGGTTGTCCACCGCGCTGAGCGTGACGGCGCGGTTGCCGGCCAGCGGCGGATAGGCGCCGGCCACGCCCTCGCCCTGCTCGCCGTGGCAGCTTGCACAGTGTTTTTCGTAGAGTGGCGCGCCCGCGCGCGCCAATCGACCCGGCGGCGGCCTGGAGCCGGAGGCCGGAGCGGACGACGTCACCGTCGTCGCCTGTGGGAGCGCTCGCAGGTAGACGGCCACCGCATCGACGTCCGTATCGGTGAGGTACTGCGTGCCGTGCAGCACCACCTCGGCCATCGGACCGCTGGTGCGCCCCTGCTCGGCCACTCCGGCGCGCAGCAGGCGGGCGATTTCAGGTGTGGGCCACTCGGTGACCGAGGCTTGCGCGGGATCCAGAAGTGAGGGTGCGTACCAGCCCTGCGCTGGCATCGTGCCGCCACCCAGATCACCCCAGTCGGCACCTCCGAGTGCATCGCGGGGTGCGTGACAGGCCGAACAATGCGCGACACCGCGTACCAGATAGGCGCCCCGGTTCCAGGCTTCGCTCTGGCTCGTATCGACGGTGAACTCGCCCGTGCTGAAGTACAGGGCGCGCCAGAGCGCCAGCGCGGGCTGGGTGCCGAACGGCCAGCGCAGCTCGCTTGCGGGCACGGCGGCGCGGGTGGGCGGCAGGCTCCGGAAGTACGCGTGCAGTGCATCGACGTCGGCGCGGGTGAGCAGCGTCGTGTGGGTGTAGGGAAACACGGGTACCAGCAACCGACCGTCGGCGGAGCGGCCATGGTGCATGGCCCGCCAGAAGGCGTTGCGGCTCCAGTTGCCGATGCCGGTCTCGACGTCCGGCGTCAGATTGCTGCTGTAGACGGTGCCAAACGGCGTGGCGATGTCCCGTCCTCCGGCGCCGGGCGCGCCGCCGCGCGCACTGTGGCAGACAAGACAGTTGCCGATGCGCGCGAGGTACGCGCCGCGGGCGATGGTTTCGGCGGATGCGGGCGGGACCGGCCGCGTGTCACTCAGATCCACGCTGTCACCGAAGTTGATCCGCCACAGCCACACGGCAGCCAGCAGCGCCAGGATCGCGAGCCCGGCCAAGGCACGCAGCACCCGCTTCATGACCCGGATGCTCCCGGGGCGAGGGCGCTGCCGCAGGCGAGATCGGCCGCGACCGGCTGGCGGGTTTCGGTCGCCGCGGCCGGGTGGGCCTGCGCGGGCACCGGATGGGTGGACAGCCAGCTGACCACCGCGTAGGCGTCGGCGTCGGTCAGACGCTCGGCCACGCGCGCCATGCAGTCGGGCTCGTGGGCGCGGCGCTGGCCGGTCTTCCAGCCTCCGAGTTGCGCCGTCAGGTAGTCGGCCGGCAAGCCGAGCAACGCGGGAAAGCGCGGCTGCACCCCCATCAGGGCTTGGCCGTGACAGGCCGCGCAGGCTGGCAGGCGACGGCTCTCGTCACCACGCAGTGCCAGCTCGCGACCACGTTCGAGCACTTGCGGTGTGGGCGCGCGTGCCGGCAGCGCGGGCGGCGGGTAGGGTACATCCAGCGACGCAAAATGCTCGGCGATCTCCATCAGATAACGGTCACCAAGCAGGTCGACCATGCGCGTCATCAGACCATAATGGCGCCGCCCGTCGCGAAAGTTCAGCAACTGGTTGTAGAGGTAGGCGGCCGGCTTGCCAGCCAGTCGCGGGTAGTAGCCGTCGGGACCGGCGCGCCCCTGCTTGCCGTGGCAGCTCGTGCAGGCGAGCGTGCGCTGCGCCATGCTGTCCTCGAAGGCGGGCGTTGCGACCACGCTGGTGGCCAGCAACAGCCAGATGCCTGCGCCGACCAGCGCCTGCAGTGCGCCGAGCCAGGACCTGCGCCGCGTCCGCATGCTCAGCGCACGATGATTTCGGTGCGCCGGTTGCGCGGTTCGGTCACCTCGTCGTCGGTGGGCACCGCCGGTTCGCGCTCGCCACGGCCGACGGCCTCGACGCGGCGCGCGTCGAAGCCCCGCGCGATCACCAGTTCGCGAATGGCCTGCGCACGCCGCAGGGAAAGCGCGTCGTTGGCCTCCAAAGAACCGACGCGGTCGGTGTGTCCGGTGATGAGGATTTCGCTGCCTGGTCGCTCGCTGGCGTGGCGCAGCAGCGCGTCCAGTGCCACCTCGGATGCCGGCGTAAGCTGGGCGCCGCCGGCTTCAAAGTACAGGGTAAAGCCCTGCGCTGGCGGTGGCTGCACGTCCAGCAACTGCCCGTAGCGCGCACGCACCTGTGCGGCATCGGTTTGACCGTCCTGCATCGCGCCGTCGCGCTGCACTTCGGCCGTGGCGTACGCGCCGGACAGCACGGTTTGATCCGTCTTGCTCCGGACTTCGACCGCGCCTGGTCCGCTCGGCTGCGGCAGCAGCACGACCCGCGTGGCGGGTGCGCAGGCGACCAGCAACGCGCCGGCGACAACGATCGGGAGCGCGCGCATCATGGCGTCTCCTCGACGATGAAGTCGGTCCCGCGCACGCCGATCACGGTGGTGGGTGTCGTGACGCGGACCCGTTCGGGGTGGAGTTTGGCGATCAGGCCAGTCACCACCCGCATGGTGCCGCGCGCGAAGGTCAGCAGCAGATTGCCATTCTGGGTGGTGGGCTCGAAGTCGAATCGGGTGAGCTCGAAGCGGCTCTCTGGCCCGACCGAGAGCACCGAACCGTCGCGCACCATGATGGCCGCCGCGCTGCGCGGACCGGTCTCGATGCGATCACCTTCCCACAGCGGATCGCCCACCGCGGCGGGGCTGGCGGTGCCGCCATGCACACGCCGGACCTCCCCCTGGATCGTCTTGAAGGTCCCCTGGCGGGCGTCCCCCGGTGTGTCGGCGGGTGCGGCGACCGCGCCGGCATTGGCGGGCGCTGCCTCCTGGGTCTGGGCAGACGCCATGGCGGTCGTCACGCACGCGGCCAGCCACAGCAGGATTTGCGCGATGACGCGGGCAGAAACGG
>CAZGOL010000070.1:0-6306 GCA_964527755.1 uncultured Ottowia sp. | reverse complement strand
CCGGGGCCGCAGGACGCTGCGCGAACGACCGCTGGCGCCGTGACCGCCTCGTCATCCGAGCCAGGGGTCGAACCCTTCCGGAGGCTCGAAGTGCCCGCCACGCCAGACCAGGCGCGTCGTGGTGGGCAGGGCGCGGGTTGCAACGGGGTGCTCCGGGTCGCCGGGGTAACACATCGCGCGCGCACCGGCCAGCTCGAAGCCGTGCGGTTCCACCAGTGGAGGTGGGCGCGAGCGCGCATCGGCCAGCGCGGCTGCGACGTCCGGGTAGGCCAGCAGGTGCATGAGGCTGAGGATTTGTGGCGGCGCCAAGTCGATCCGCCGCGCGCGGTATTCGATGAGCGCGTCGCGCGGCGCCAGCCAGCGGGCCTCCGTGATCTCGAAATCGTCGTGCAGCGCCTCCTGCGCGCGCGGAGCCGCGGCCAGGAAGAAGCGCGTGTCGAAACGCTTGTTCATGACCGCCGGACGCCGTGGGGTGATCCAGCGCGACCACGGGGCCAGTGCGTGGGTGTCGAGTTGCCAGCGCTCGGCGGCCAGCAGCGCGGGAAAGTGGGTGCCCTGGCGCAACGCGTGCAGCGCCCGACGGCACTGGCCGGGGTCGGGCGCGCCGGTGCCGTCGCTGGCCAGGATCAGGCCCGATTCCTCGAACGCCTCGCGCAGCGCGCAGACGAAGAGCCCTGCTGCAGTGTCTGCCGCCAGCGCGGGTTCGCCGAGCGCGGCGTGCAGGCGGCTCGTGGGCGCGTCCAGCCGATCGAGCGTGACATGTGCCCAGTCCTCGGGGTCGAGCTTGCCGCCGGGAAACACGTAAGCGCCGCCCAGCACGTTGGAGTTGGCGTGGCGGCGCATCAGCAGCACCTGCGGGCCGTGCGCGCCGTCGCGCAGCAGCACCACGCTGGCGGCGTCGCGGGCGGGCATGTCGAGCGTGGCTTCGTTGAGTTCCATGGAAGGAAAATCGTCGCACGCTAAAGTCGCGCGATGTCACAGCATAGCGGCAGTGAAGCGAATTTCATTTCATCGGCAAGGGAAACGTCAACATGAGCAAGATCGATTTCAGCAACCGGGTCGCCATCGTCACCGGTGCCGGAGGGGGCGTCGGGCGCCTGCACGCGCTCGGGCTCGCCCGGCGGGGCGCGCGCGTGGTCGTCAACGACCTGGGCGGGGCGGTGGACGGCAGCGGCGGCTCGGCCAGCGCGGCGCAGAAAGTGGCCGATGAAATCCGTGCGCTGGGCGGCGAGGCGATCGCCAACGGCGCGTCGGTGACCGATTTCGCCGCCGTGCAGGCCATGGTGCAGCAGGCCATGGACACGTGGGGCCGGGTGGACGTGCTGGTCAACAACGCCGGCATCCTGCGCGACAAGACATTCGCCAAGATGGACCTGGCCGATTTCCGGCTGGTGCTGGACGTGCATCTGATGGGTGCAGTGCACACCACCAAGGCCGTGTGGCCGATCATGCAGGCGCAGAAGTACGGGCGCATCGTGATGACCACGTCGTCCACCGGGCTGTACGGCAACTTCGGACAGAGCAACTACGGCGCCGCCAAGCTGGCGCTGGTCGGCCTGATGCAGACGCTGGCCCTGGAAGGCGCCAAGCACGACATCCGCGTCAACTGCCTGGCCCCGACCGCTGCCACGCGCATGACGCAAGGCCTGCTGCCGCAGGAGGCACTGGACGTGCTGCAACCGGAGGCGGTCGTGCCAGCCATGCTGGTGATGGCGTGCGAGGATGCACCCACGCGGGCCATCCTCTGCGCCGGTGGCGGCTCCTACGAGCAGGCGCACATTACGCTCACGCGCGGGTGCCACCTGGGATTGACCGACGACACGCCCGAACGCCTGCTGGCGCACCTGGCCGAAGTCGGCGATCGTGCCGGATCGACCGTACCCGCCAGCGGCGCCGGGCAGGGCGAAAACGAGTTGCGCCTGGCGCAGGCGTCGCGGCGCTGACCTTGCGCCGGAGGCGCCACTGCGCCCGGATGTGCCTTTTACCCGGGCTGGCAAGGCACAAACCGCCTGTGCTACCTTCCAAGTCCCTGCCAGAAAGGACGAGACGATGAACAATCTCACGCAGCGGCTGGCGGCGCTGTCGGCCGAACGCCTGCTGGGCATCCGGCGCGGCATCGAGAAGGAAAGTCTGCGCGCGCGCCCCGACGGCGCCCTGGCACTGACCCCGCATCCGGTGGCGCTGGGCTCCCCGTTGACGCACCCTCATATCACCACCGACTACAGCGAGTCGCTGATCGAACTGGTGACCGGGGTGAACGCCAGCGTCGCGGCGTGTCTGAACGAGTTGACCGGAATCCACCAGGTGGTCTATCGGGAGATGGCGGCGGTCGGCGACGAGATGCTGTGGGCCTACAGCATGCCTTGCCATTTGCCAGCCGACGAGGCCATCCCGCTGGGCGTGTACGGCACGTCGAATGTGGGACGCGCCAAGACGGTGTACCGCATGGGGCTGGGGCACCGTTACGGGCGGCGGATGCAGACCATCGCGGGAATCCACTACAACTGGTCGCTGCCGGGCCTGGGCAACGACGAATATTTCGGGCTCATTCGCAACTTTCGCCGCCACGCGTTCCTGTTGATGGTGCTGTTCGGGGCTTCGCCGGTGGTTGGCGCGGACTTCGTCGCGGAGCGCGACCACCGCCTGCAGGTGCTGGGGGCCGACAGCATGTATCTGCCGCACGCCACTTCGTTGCGCATGGGGCGGCTGGGCTACCAGAGCGACGCGCAGGCCTCGCTGGCGGTGAGCTACAACTGCCTGGAGAGCTATGCCGACTCTCTGGAAGAGGCGCTGACGCGTCCCTATCCACCTTACGAGGCCATCGGCATCCAGGATCCGGGAGGCGGCTACAACCAGCTTGCCACCACCTTGCTGCAAATCGAAAACGAGTTCTACGGCACCATTCGTCCCAAGCGGGTGATCCGCCCGGGCGAGCGTCCGCTGCATGCGTTGCGTGAACGGGGCGTCGAATACGTCGAGGTGCGATTGATGGATCTCGATCCGTTCGTCTCCATCGGTATCGATGCCGACACCGCGCGCATACTCGACCTGTTCCTGCTGCACTGCCTGCTCACCGACAGTCCGCCGGACACGCCGCGGGAAATCGCCGCGCTCAAGCAGAACCAGCACCTGACCGCCGCGCGCGGGCGAGAGCCCGGGTTGCATCTGGTGCGTGATGGCGAGCAGGTTTCGCTGCTGGCATGGGCCAGGATCCTGCTGGCGGAGTTCGCGCCCCTGGCGGACGCCATGGACAAGATTGACGGGGCGCATGGCTATGCCCACGCGCTGGCGAAGGCCAACCGAGCGCTGGCGGCGCCCGAACACCTGCCGTCGGCCCGGGTGCTGCGTGCGGTGCGCGAAGAACACGGGGGCGGTTTCATCGACTTCGTACGCACCCGCTCGTTGCAGACGCGGCGTGAGTTTCTCTCCCTGGGCTGCCCCCTGGGGCTCCATGAGCGTTTTGCCGACATGGCCGCGCAGTCGCTGGCCGAACAGAGCCGCATCGAGCAGGCCGATCGCGTGTCGTTCGAGACCTACCGGCGTGAATACATCGCTCCCGAGCGCCTGGGACTCGGACAGCACGCCGTGATGGGCGGCCAAGTGGCCATCTGATGGCCCAGCGGCCGAGCGGGCACGACCGCTGGGCCAGGCAAGGCAGCTATCTGGATGCGGGGTTGGACGGCGGTGCGGGCGGCGCGGCGTCGTGGGTGGTGCCACCCACGGTCAGCCCCTCCGCCGACAAGCGTGCCGCGCTTCGGGTTCCCAGTCCATCGACGCGTCGAACCAGGTCTTGCCAGCTCTTGTAGGGGCCCTTTCTGCGCTCTTCGATGATCCGTCCCGACAGGGCGGGGCCGATGCCCTTGATGCTGTCCAGATCCGCTGCCTTGGCCGTGTTGACCTCGACGGCGACGCATGCGCCGACTGACCATGGAAATGCGAGGATCAGCCAGATTTTTTTCCACATGTTCCACACCCTTGGTTTGCTGTCGATGTCCTGCATGGCCAGCAATGTGCGCGGCTGAGACCCGCGAAGAATCACAACTCCTCGATGCGCCGCGGCGGAAAACTCTCCCACGCAAGGCAACCGGGGCACTGCCAGAAATAGCCCTGGGCCTCGAAACCGCAGGCAGCGCAGCGGTAACGCGCCAAAGGGCGTGTGGCGTGCTCGACGGACTGCTGCACCGTGGTATGCGCTGCGTCGCTGGCAAACTGTTCATGACTGAGCCAGCGGCTGGCCGCGATCAGCGATGGCTCCAGGGCCATGTGACGAACGTAGCCGGAGCGGGCTTGCACGATCGGCGTGCCGCGTGCCACCTGGGCCTGCACCAATGCATCGGCGACGTCCACCGATGGGGCGCGGACGTAGCATCGTTCGAGCACTTCGATTGCGGCGTCCAGGCAGGCGCAATCCTTGCCCAGGCGCACCAGTTCGCTGGCGACCAGCGGCAGAGCATGTGGAGCCTTGGATTCGAGTTCGACGAGGCGGTGGAATGCCCCCGCCGCGTCACCCTCGGCTGCGAGCAGACCGGCCAGCTGGATGCGTGGCCGCGCGGCGTCCGGTGCTTCCGTGATGGTTTGCTCCAGCAACTGGCGCGCGCCGGCGGCGTCGTGCTTCTTGTGCAGCGCCTGATCGGCTTGCTCGCACAGATAGTGCGCGAGGCGGCCGCTGAAATCCCCCTGTCCGGCCTGCTGCAGCTGGCGAGCGACCTGCGCCGCCTGGGTCCAGTCGCGCGAGCGCTCGTGCAGGGCGAGCAGGGTGAGCCAGGCCTGTTCCTGATAGTGCGTGTGCTCCAGCTTGTGCAACGCCTCCTCGGCGCGATCGAGCAGGCCGGCTTTCAGGAAATCCTGTGCCAGCGCGTACTGCGCGCGCTCTCGGTCGTGCTTGCCAAGGTCGGCGCGCGAGAGCAGGTGCTCGTGCACACGCACCGCTCGCTCATATTCGCCGCGGCGGCGAAACAGGTTGCCCAGCGCGAAGTGCAGCTCCGACGTATCGGGGTCCTTCTGGACGGCCTCGATGAACGCATCAATGGCTTGGTCCTGCTGTTCGTTCAGCAAGTGGCTCAGGCCCCGGAAATACGCCTTGGGGGCCTGATGGTTTTCGATTCGCAGCTGCCGCAGGTCCAGGCGCGACGCCAACCAGCCCAGCGCAAATGCGACCGGCAGGCCGAGCAGGATCCAGCCGAAATCAAACTCCATGAGGCGCCGTCGCGTCGGAAGTGGCGTTCGGGCGCGATGGCACCGCGTCTGCTTGGGCGTCGCGCCGGTGCCGTGCCCACCAGCTGGGCAGCATGCCGAGCACGCCGATCACCATGCCCAGCCCGAAGGCAACCAGCACGATCAGCGTCATGGGTGCGCGCCACCTGTAGCCGAACACCAGATGGACGGTGGCGTCCTGCTGGTTGTTGAGCGCGAAGGCAAACAGGAAGAAAAAAACGGCTGCCTTGAGAATCCACCTCAGCAGCCGGGCAAGCTTGGTCATGAATCCTCTGTGGTGGCCAGAAAGATTCTAGTGTCTGCTTGCGTCACGGCGCCGATGCGCCGTCCAGCGTCTGGCTGGCGATGGTTTCGCGCAGCGCCTTGCCGGGCTTGAAGTGCGGCACTCGGCGCTCCGGGATCGGGACGTCCTCGCCTGTCCGGGGATTGCGGCCCATCCGAGGCGGTCGGTGATTGACGGAAAAACTGCCAAAGCCACGGATTTCGATGCGGTGCCCGCGCCCCAGCGCGTCGCTCATGGCGTCGAGGATGGCTTTGACGGCCGTGTCGGCGTCACGGGCGGGCAACTGGCCGAAGCGTCCGGCCAGCAGTTCAACGAGATCAGAGCGTGTCATGTTGGCATCGGCCGGCATGCGGGAGGCGTCGAGCGAACCGGTGGACGCTCAACGCCTGGCCGCACTCAGCTCTTGTCGCTGCTGTCCAGCTTGGCGCGCAGCAGGGCGCCCAGGCTGGTGGTGCCGGCGCTGCTGCCGGCTTGGCTCAGGGTGGCCATCGCTTCCTGTTGGTCGGCGGCGTCCTTGGCCTTGACCGACAGCTGGATGCTGCGCGACTTGCGATCGACGTTGATGACCACGGCGGTCACCTCGTCGCCGACTTTCAGCACCTGACTGGCGTCTTCTACCCGATCCCGGCTGATCTCGGAGGCACGCAGGTAGCCCACGACTTCGTTGCCCAACTCGATCTCGGCGCCCCGCGCGTCCACGGTCTTGACGGTGCCGGTGACGGTCTGACCCTTGTCATTGACCGAAGCGAACGTGGTGAACGGATCCTGGTCGAGCTGCTTGATGCCCAGGCTGATGCGCTCGCGCTCGA
>CAZGOL010000069.1:0-13045 GCA_964527755.1 uncultured Ottowia sp. | reverse complement strand
GCATCATGCCGGGCAAGGTCAACCCCGTGATCCCCGAGGTGGTCAACCAGATCGCGTATGAGGTGATCGGCAACGACGTCACCGTCAGCTTTGCCGCCGAGGCCGGGCAACTGCAGCTCAACGCCTTCGAGCCCATCATCGCCCACAGCCTGTTCAAGAGCGTCAAGCACCTGTCGGCCGGCTGCCGCACCCTGGCCGACCGCTGCGTGCGCGGCATCACCGCCAACGCCCAGCACATGCGCGACGCGGTCACCCACTCCATCGGCATCGTCACCGCGCTCAACCCCTACATCGGCTACGCCAACGCCACGGCGGTGGCGCAAGCGGCGCACGCCAGCGGCGGCAGCGTGTACGACGAGGTGCTCCAGCGCGGCCTGCTCACGCGCGAGCAGCTCGACACCATCCTGCGCCCCGAAACCCTCACGCGCCCGGTGCCGCTCAACCTCGCCCCCAAACGCTGACTACCTGGAGCTTGCCGCATGGTCACCAAGAAACCCAAGGGCCTGGGCCGCGGCCTCGATGCGCTGCTGGGGCCCAGCACGCCCGCTGCCGACGGCGGCGCCACCACGCCCGCGGGCACGCCCATGATGCTCGCCCTCGATGACATGCGCCCCGGCCAGTACCAGCCGCGCACCCGCATGGACGAAGGCGCGCTCTACGAACTGGCGGAAAGCATCAAGGCACAGGGCATCATGCAGCCCATCCTGGTGCGCCGAGTTTCAGAACAAAAACCGGTCCCAGCGCTTGCTACGCAAGCCACAGCAGCTTTCAATTCGGGAGCAACCTACGAAATCATCGCCGGCGAGCGCCGCTTTCGCGCTGCCCGGCTGGCGGGTCTGACCGAGGTGCCGGCGCTGGTGCGCGACGTACCCGACGAGGCCGCCGCCGCCATGGCGCTGATCGAGAACATCCAGCGCGAAGACCTCAACCCGCTCGAAGAAGCGCAGGGGCTGCAGCGCCTGATCCGTGATTTCGGCCTCACGCACGAACAGGCCGCGCAGGCCGTCGGCAAGAGCCGCAGCGCCGCCAGCAACCTGCTGCGCCTGCTGCAGTTGACCGAACCTGTGCAGACCATGCTGATGGCGGGCGACCTGGACATGGGCCACGCCCGTGCGCTGCTCTCGCTGGACGGCGCGGCGCAGATCACGGCCGCCAACCAGGTGGCCGCGCGCAAGCTCAGCGTGCGCCAGACCGAGGCACTGGCGCGCAAGCTCTCGGCCGAATTCAACCTGGTCGCCCCGCGCAAACCGTCCGCCGCGCCCGGCAAGTCCGGCGACGTGCGGCGCGTGGAAGAGGAGCTTTCCGACCTGCTGACGGCGCAGGTCGAGGTGCGCGTAAAGAAGGCCGGCCGCCGCGCCGGCGACAAAAGCCAGGCGGGCGAGCTGGCCATCCAGTTCGCCTCGCTCGACGAGCTCAACGGCCTGATCGGACGGCTGCGCGGGCGCTGAGCGCAGCCTCGCCGGACACACAAGGAAACCCGCAACCCGCCCGCCGTCCGCATACACTTGCCACTCCATTCGGGGTGTCCGCCCAGGTTCACGCCGGACCCGTGGAGCGGCCCGGTACCCCACGTCAGGAGCCTCTCATGATCGCCACCCCAACGCGCATTCGCCTCATGGTGGTTGCCACAGGCCTCGGCCTGTGCGCCCTGGGTGTCTTGGCCCAGCCCGCCAAGGCGCCCAAGGCGCAACTGTGGATCGACCTGTCCACCGGCGGCATGGCCGGCATGCCAGAAATGGACTCGGGCATGGGCGGTGGCCTGGCGGCGATGATGATGGGCGGTCGCGGCGGCGGCGCGTCCGGCGCCCACTACGGCATGGCACGCGGCATGAACATCATGCCGCCGCGCGTGCTCGACATCGCGTTCCACAACGCCCGCCGCCCGGGCGTGGAGGCGCGCCAGGTGATCCCGCCGGGCCTGCGTCTGGGCGACAGCCTGCCGCTGCTCCCCCCGCAGTCCGAGTCGCGCCGCGAGCCCGAGCCGGGTGAGCTGCCGCAGGAGTACGCCCAGGAGCCGCCACGCGGGCGCCTGCTGATCTACTGGGGTTGCGGCGCCGAGGTGCGCGCCGGCCAGCCGCGCGTGATCGACCTGGCCCGCGCCGCACCCAGCGATTTCGCCCAGGCGTTCGCCGGTCGCGTCGTGCCCGAGCGCGGCGCGCGCGTGGGCCCGGGCCACGCGCTGTACCCCAATGAACGCAGCCAGACCCCGGTGCCTCGCGGCGCCTCGATGGTGGGCGAGCATCAGGTGCTGGGCGAAGAGGTGCCCGCGTCCATGAAGTTCACCCTGGGCGCCGCGCAGGACCTGATGCCGGCGATCGAGCTGCACAGCGCCGGCAACGCGCAGGAGAGCTTCGCCACCCAGTGGCAGCCGGTGGCCAACGCGCGCGCCTACTACCTGCACGCGATGACTCAGGCGGGCAACGACATGATCCTGTGGTCGAGCGCCGAAACGCCCGACACCGGCATGGGGTTGTTCGACTACCTGCCCAACGCCACCATCGAGCGCTGGGTGCGCGAGCGCGTGCTGCTCGACGCCAGCACCACCCAGTGCGCGGTCCCGCGCGGCATCTTCGCTGGCGCCGGGCCCGATGCGGCGCCCATGCTGCGCATGATGGCCTACGGCGGCGAGACCCATTTCGTCCACCCGCCGCGGCCAGCCGATCCCAAGGCGCCCTGGGACCCGGAGTGGTCGGTGCGCGTGCGCACCAAGTCGCACACCATGGCGATGCTGGGCCAGGACACGGGCGCCGGCCGCGCCCGGCCCGCGCGCCGCGCCGGTGGCGAGTCGCGCGCTCCTGCCCCCCAGGCAGAGGGCGGGCAGGACAGCCCCTCGCCCACCGACGTGCTCAACCCGGGCAACCTGCTGCGCGGCATCTTCGGGCGCTGAGCGTGCGCCCTCGGACGGTGTAAGCTGCGCCCTCGCCGCCTGCCTGAGCGAACCCGAACATGGCCCGCAGTCCTGTCCCCAACCCGTCCGACGTGGTCGCGCTGGCGCGGGCCGTCGCGGTGCGGCCGGCCAGCATCGTGCGTGCCGCACGCGCCGGCGTGGTGCGCATGCGCCGCGCGGTCACGCGCTCTCCGCGCTCGCTGTTCCTGCGCGAACTGGTGGCCCAGCCGGGCACCGTGGGCGCCGTGTGCGCCAGTTCGCCCCAGCTGGCCGCGCGCATGGCCGCGCTGGTCGACCTGGCGGCCGACGGGCTGGTGGTCGAACTCGGGGGCGGCACCGGGGTCATCACGGCCGCGTTGCTGGCGCACGGCGTGCCGCCGGCGCGCCTGGTGGTGGTCGAGCAGTCGGAGCGGCTGGCCGCGCACCTGCGGCGGCGCTTCGCGGCCGTGCGCGTGTTGCAGGGCGACGCCGCCGATCTGCCGGTGATGCTCGCGCGCCTGGGCCCCGACGGCGCGCCCCCCAGCGTGGGCCACATCGTCTCGGGCCTGCCGCTGCTGTCGATCCCGCCGGACTGCCGCCAGCGCATCCTGCTGGCCGGCGCGGCCGTGCTGGCGCCGGGCGGGCGATTGCTGCAGTTCACCTACGCGCTGCGTGGGGCTTCGCCCTGGCAGCGCGCGGGCCTGGTGCCGCAGCGTCGCGAACGGGTGCTGGCCAACCTGCCGCCGGCGCGCATCGACGTGCTGACCAGGGTGCTGGCGCGCCGCCCGCACTGAACGAATCGCGCATTCCTCGACGGTCACGAGGTGCGCGTGTATCATGCACGCCCACACCAAAACGGCACGGGCCACGAGGGGCCAGTGCCGGGAGACGGGCGGCCCGCACCCCCGGAAACGAAGGAGAACATTCGATGAAGGTCCAAGGAACCGCACTGCGACTCACCACCGCGGCATTCGCCGTGGCGCTGCTGGCAGGCTGCGAAACCACCAACATGCAAATGGGCAGTCGGGACGCCAAGACAGTGGCCACCGGCAGCGCCGCCGGCTCGGCCACGTCGGGCGAGAGTGGTGCGCTCGAGCGCTGCGCGTCGCCCCTGGGCACCGTCTCGCTGGTCGAGAACCAGAACGCCGGCTGGTACACCATCGTCACCGGCGAATACCGGCTGCCGCCCACCTCCAACCTGTTGCGCCTGCTGGTGCAGCAGTCCAACTGCTTCGTCGTGGTCGAGCGCGGCGCGGCCGGCATGCGCGCCATGAACCGCGAGCGCGAGCTGATGCAGTCGGGCCAGATGCGCCAGGGCAGCAACTTCGGCGCCGGCCAGATGGTCGCCTCCGACTACGGCATGTCGCCCGAGATCGTCTTCAGCGAGGGCAACACCGGCGGCGCCGGCGTGGCGCTGGGCGGGCTGATCGGCGGCCACGCGGGTGGCCTGATCGGCGGGCTGGCCGCGGGCACCAAGACGCGCGAGGCCTCGGCCATGCTGACCCTGGTGGACAACCGCTCGGGCGTGCAGGTGGCCGCGTCGGAAGGCAGCGCTTCCAAGACCGACTTCGGCGGCATGGCGGCGCTGTTCGGCAGCCATGGCGGCGGTGGCGTCGGCGGCTACCAGAACACGCCGCAGGGCAAGGTGATCGCCGCCGCGTTCATGGACGCCTACAACCAGATGGTGCGCGCGCTGCGCAACTACCGCGCGCAAAGCGTGCAGGGCCAGGGCCTGGGCGGCGGCGGACGGTTGGGGGTCGACGGCGGCGCTTCGCCCTCGCAGACCTCCATTCCCGGTCAGGGCGGCAGCCAGATGTCGATGCGCGAAGCGCAGCAGCGCCTGAACGAGCTGGGCTACGGCGTCGGCGCGCCCGACGGCAACGCCGGCCCGCGCACCACCAGCGCGCTGCGCAACTTCCAGCGCGACAACGGCCTGACACCGACCGGTCGGCTCGACGCGCCGACGATGGACGTGCTGTCGCGCCGTTGAGCAGCGGGTCGGCGCTTGCCGACCCCGTGCAAGGGCTGCCTTCCGCGCTGCGGCCAGCCACGACAGTGGCCCAGGGCGTGGCCGTGAGGCACCCCATGCCGACACCCATCCCCCTTTCACACCCCACGTACCGGCCCGACATCGACGGGCTGCGCTGCGTCGCGGTGCTGTCGGTGCTGGCGTTTCATGCGGCGCCCGGGTGGCTGCGCGGGGGCTTCGTCGGGGTCGACATCTTTTTTGTCATTTCCGGCTACCTGATCTCGACCATCATCTTCGGCAACCTCGAAGCCGGGTCGTTCAGCCTGCGCACGTTTTACGCACGGCGCATCCTGAGGATTTTTCCGGCCCTCGCGCTGGTGCTGGCGACCACGCTCGTGCTGGGCTGGTTCGTGCTGCTGCCCGAGGAGTTGGCACGGCTCGGACGGCACATCCGCTCGGGCGCGTTCTTTGTCTCCAACGTGCAGTTGTGGCGCGAGGCCGGCTATTTCGACGCGCTCTCGGACACCAAACCCCTGCTGCACCTGTGGAGCCTGGGCGTGGAGGAACAGTTCTACATCGTCTGGCCGCTGCTGCTGATGGCGGCCTGGCGGTGGCGGCACCGGCTGTTGCCGATGGTGGTGGCGGTCGCCGTCCTCTCGTTCGTCGTCAACCTGTGGCAGGTCCAGCGCGACGCGACGGCCGCCTTCTTCCTGCCCTTCGCCCGTTTCTGGGAACTGCTGGGCGGAGCACTGCTGGCCTGGGCGAGGCTGCACCCCTTGCCGTGGCTCGCGGCCACCCGGCAGCGCGTGGCGCGGCCATTGGCAGCCGGCCCCGAAGGCGCGGGAGCGCCGGGCGATCGATGGATGGTCAATGCACTGGCGAGCGCTGGCATGCTGCTGCTGGTGTATGCGGTCAGCGCCATCGGGGCGGAGTCGGCCTTCCCGGGCCACCTGGCGCTCGCGCCCGTGGGGGGCGCCGTCCTGGTCATCGCCGCCGGGCCGCGGGCGTGGATCAATCGCGTCGTGCTGGCCAACCGGGTGGTGGTGTGGTTCGGCCTGATCAGCTACCCCTTGTACCTGTGGCACTGGCCACTGCTGTCCCTGGCGCACATCATGGAGCGTGGCGTGCCGCGGGCCGACATCCGCGCCGCCATCGTGCTGCTGTCGGTGCTGCTCGCGTGGCTGACCCTGCGGCTGATCGAGCGGCCGCTTCGCTTTGGCGGACACCGGCGCGCCAAGGTGGCGCTGCTTTGCGTGGTGATGCTGTGCCTTGGCCTGCTGGGTGCGGTCGTGCGCCAACAAAAGGGCTTTGCGTCGCGCTTTGCCGGGCAGTGGGATTCGGCGCTGCTGGCGCAGACCGAACGGCCGGACGCCACGGTTTTCTCCGACGGCTCGTGCCCGCGCCTGCTGGGCATCGACATTGCCGGGGCCACCGTGTGCCTGGCCAGCGCCGCCGATCCGCGGGTGCTGGTGATCGGCGACAGCCATGCGATGGCGCTCAACAGCGCGGCCGTGCTCGAGGGCGCACCGGTCACCACGCTCTTGCTCGGGCGCCACGGCTGCCCGCCGGTGATGGGCTACACCGTGGGCGATCGGGGGCGGATGCTGGGCTGCGGCGAGCTGAGCGAACAGGTGCTGGGCGTGCTGAAGCAGCACACCGAGCTCCGGACCGTGGTGCTCACCTCGCGCGGACCGTTCTACTTTTCGGGCGAAGGCTATGGCGTCGAGGGGCCCAGCACCTATTCGCTGCACGCCTTCGACGGCCAGCCGTCGAAGCCATCCGAGATGTTCTACCAGGGCACCACGCGCATGGTGCGCGCGCTGCTGCAGTTGCAGCGGGAGGTCGTGTACGTGATCGATCCGCCCGAACTGGGGGAGGACCCCAGGGGGTGCTTCATCGAACGGCCGGTCACGCTCGGGGCGAGCCCGGTCTCCGATTGCACGCAGGACAAGGCGCGGGTGCTGAAGCGGCAGGCGCAATACCGCGCCATCATCGAGCGCGTGCGCGCCGACCACCCGCAACTGAAGGTCTACGACCCGCTGGATCTGTTTTGCGACGCCACGCGCTGCTTCGGCCTGCGCGACGGCGTGCTGCTGTACCGCGACGACGACCACATCACCACCCGCGCGAGCCGGATGGTGCTCGACGACATGCGCGGGCGTGGTCTGTTGCGCTAGAGGTCGGGGCGGGCGGCGGCCGTGCGTGGCAAGGGTCGATCTGGCGCCGCGCCGCTCGCCTGGCCACCGCTTCATGGTCCTTGCGTGCCATTGGCGCCCGGGGGCGGATGATCGGCGCGAATTTCGAGGGCTTGCCGTGCGCGCGGCATGCAGTCCCTGACAGCGGCGGGTGCACGGCCCTTATGGGCCAGTCGGGCGGTTCCACATAAACAGCAACAAAGCGGCAAAACCGGTGAACAACCCGCCAAAACCCGAAACGAGCAGTGGGCCCATCCAGAGCATCTCGAAGCTGTCGATCCGGGCTTGCGCGGGATCGGCGCGGTCGTAGGCGATGGTCACCTGCTCGCCCACCGTGAGCGCGAGGTCGCCCGTGCTCATGGCAGAGCGCCGCTCATGCACCACACCCGATGCATCGCGGAAGCGAAAAACCGGGCGATACAGCGTTCTGCCCTTGCTGCCGCTGCCGCGCTCGATCGCGACGATCTCGCCAGGGGCATGGTCGGCCCGGGCGACAAAGGAGGCGGTTCGCGCCAGCCAGATGCAACCGCCCGCCGTCGTCAGGATGCCGATCAGCAGAAAGACTCAACCGATTCGTTGCCCGAGTGCGTAACCCGGATCGAGTCTGGCCATGTGCTTCGCTCTCCTCGACGTGAACCCGCGGCGTCTTCGGGCCAGTCGGGGTTCAGGGATCGAAATTTGCCTGCAGCGCCGGCCAGTCACGCGCGCAAGGGCATCAAAATTGCACGGCCATCTACTGCGTGAAAATCTTCCCCGGATTCATGATGTCCAGCGGATCGAGTGCCCGCTTGATGGTGCGCATCATGCCCACCGCGTCGGCGCCGGCCTCGTCGAGCAGGAACCCCATCTTGTGCAGGCCGATGCCGTGCTCGCCGGTGCAGGTGCCGCCCAGGCTGAGCGCACGGGCGACGACCTGGCGGCTGAGCTGCTCGGCGCGCTCGCGCTCGGCGTCGTCATCCGGGTCGATCAGGTAGCCGAAGTGGAAGTTGCCATCGCCCACGTGGCCGACCAGGAAGTAGGGGATGCCGCTGGCGTCGGCCTCCTCGACGCTGGCCAGCAGCGCGTCGGCCAGCCGCGAGATGGGCACGCAGGTGTCGGTGGTGATGCAGCGGCAACCGGGGCGGCTCTGCACGGCGGCAAAGTAGGCGTGGTGCCGTGCCGTCCACAGCCGGGTGCGCTCTTCGGGCGTGTCGGCCCACTCGAAATCGGCGCCGCCGTGCTCGCTGGCGATCTGCTGCACGGTTTCGGCCTGTTCCTTGACGCTGGCCGGCGAACCGTGAAACTCCATCAGCAGCAACGGCACCTCGCGCAAGTGGAGCTTGCTGTAGCGGTTGACGCCGCGCACGCTGTGGGCATCGAGCAGCTCGACGCGCGCGATCGGCACGCCCAGCTGGATGGTCTGGATCACGGTGTCGACCGCCTCGGCGATGCTGGAGAACGAACAGATGGCCGCCGACACCGCCTCGGGCAGGGGGTAGATGCGCAGGGTGATCTCGCAGATCACGCCCAGCGTGCCCTCGCTGCCGACGAACAGGCGCGTCAGGTCGTAGCCGGCGCTGCTCTTGCGCGCGCGCGTGCCGGTGCGGATCGCCTGGCCGGCGGCGGTGACCACTTCGAGCGCCAGCACGTTTTCGCGCATGGTGCCGTAGCGCACGGCGTTGGTGCCGCTGGCGCGCGTGGCGGTCATTCCGCCCAGGGTCGCGTTGGCGCCGGGGTCGATCGGGAAGAACAGGCCCTGGCTGCGAATTTCGGCGTTGAGCTGCTCGCGCGTGACGCCCGGTTGCACGGTCACGGTCAGATCCTCGGCGTTGACGCTCAGCACCCGGTTCATGCGGCCCAGATCGATGCTGACGCCACCTTGCACCGCCAGCAGGTGCCCCTCCAGCGACGAGCCGACGCCGTAGGGGATCACCGGCACGCGATGTTCGCCGCACAGTTTCACGACGTCCTGCACGTCCTGCGTGCTTTCGGCAAACACCACGGCGGTAGGCGGCGGCACGGTGGTGAAGGCCGATTCGTCGCGGCCGTGCTGTTCGCGCACCGCCATGGCCTCGGAAAACTGCGTGCCGAAACGCTGCTTCAGTGCGTCGATCAGCGCCGGCGGCACCGGCCGCTGCCGGATCTCGGGCAGCACGTGGGCGGACTGGGCGGGGGCGTTCATGCGGGACTCTCCTGACGGTTTCGATCAGTGTAAGACGTGCCGTGCGGCGGCCGTCCGCGGGGGTCGCTCATTCAATACAAAAATCATAGCTGTTGTGGCTTGTTCAGCAAGCGTTGCCGGCTGATTTGCTTGCAACGAACGGGGTTCATCCGGTGCGTGGCGCCAGCGCCGCCATCGTGATGCGCGAGACGCAGCTCAGGCGCCCGGCATCGTCGCGCAGCTCGATCTGCCACACCTGCGTGGTGCGGCCCACGTGCAGCGGGCGGGCGGTGCCGGTGACCCACCCTTCGCTGACGCCGCGGATGTGGTTGGCGTTGATCTCCAACCCCACCACCTGCCAGCCGTCGGGGCAGCAAAAGCCGGCGCCGCACGAGCCCAGCGTCTCGGCCAGCACCACGCTCACGCCGCCGTGCAGCAGGCCATAGGGCTGGCAGGTCTGGCGGTTGACGGGCACGCGCGCGCGGATGAAGTCGTCGCCGACTTCGAGAAACTCGATGCCCAGGTGCGAGACGGCGGTGTTGCGGCTGAACTCGGTCAGCAGATCGATGGAGATGGGGCGCTTCCAGATGGGCATGGTCTTGTTCCTGTTCGTCGTGCGATGGCCTGATCGTCAAGCCTACCGCAGCCACGCCGCGCCCGCGCGGCCGCTACCATCGCGCCATGTCCGACCGCTACGCCGTCATCGGCCACCCCATCGGCCACAGCCAGTCGCCCCGGATCCACGGCCTGTTCGCTCGCGCCACCGGGCAGGACATGACTTACGAGGCGATCGACGGCGGCGCCGAGCCCGGGGGCTTCGAGCGCGCGGTGGCCGCCTTTCGTGCGGCCGGTGGACGCGGGTTGAACGTGACGCTGCCATTCAAGCTGGCGGCGCTGCAACTGGCCGACGAGGCCAGCGACGAGGCACGCGTGGCCGGCGCGGCCAATACGCTCAAGTTCGACGGTGCCCGCGTGCTGGCGCGCAACACCGATGGCGTCGGGCTGGTGCGCGACATCGAGGCCAACCTGGGCGTGCCGCTGGCGGCCCGGCGCGTGCTGATTCTGGGCGCGGGCGGCGCCACGCGCGGCGTGCTGTTGCCCATCGCCCGGGCCGGCGCCGCGCGCATCCTGCTCGCCAACCGCACGGCCGATAAGGCTCAGGCGCTGGCACGTGAGCTGACGCCGCACCTGGCCGGCGTGCCGCTGCAGGGCTGCGGGCTGCACGCGCTGGCGGGAGCGGGCGTGTTCGACGTGGTCATCAACGCCACCTCGGCCAGCCTGGACGGCGCGGCGCCCCAGGTGCCGGCAGGTGCATTCGCTCCCGGCGCGCTGGCCTACGAGATGGTCTACGGCAAGGGACTGACGCCGTTTCTGCGACTGGCGGGTGCCGCCGGGTGCTCGCGTCTGGCCGACGGGACGGGGATGCTGGTCGAACAGGCGGCCGAATCGTTTGCCTGGTGGCGCGGGGTGCGGCCGGACACGGCGCCGGTGCTGGCGCACCTGGCCGTGCCACTGGGCTGAGTCGAACCGGTCGATTCAGGCGAAAAGTCCCCGGCCGGCACGTTCTTCATAATGGCAGGCATGAAACTGCTCGTGCTGCACGGCGTCAACCTCAACATGTTCGGCCAGCGCGATCCGGCGCACTACGGCAGCGCCACGCTGGCCGACATCGATGCGGCGCTGCAGCGGCTGGCGGGCGAGCTGGGCGTGCAACTGGAGTGCTTCCAGACCAACCATGAGGGCGCGCTGTGCGAGCGCATCCACCAGGCGCACCGCGATGCGACCGATGGTGTGGTGATCAACGCGGGTGCCTGGACGCACACCAGCGTCGCGATTCGCGATGCGCTCACGATCCTCAAGTGCCCGATCGTCGAGGTGCACATGTCCAACATCCACGCGCGCGAGCCGTTCCGCCACCATTCGTACATCGCCGGCATCGCGGCCGGTCAGGTCTGCGGGTTCGGCGTGGATTCATATCTTTTCGGGCTGCGGGCGGCCGCCAATCTTGCCAAAGCCGCTATTGAAAAGTGAGTTATTGATGGGAAAACGCCTTTCGCAGATCGCCACCCGCACGGGTGACGACGGCACCACGGGCCTGGGCAACAACACGCGCGTCTCCAAGGCGAGTGCCCGCCCGCACGCCATGGGCGATGTCGACGAGCTGAACAGCCAGATCGGTCTGCTGTTGTGCGAAGCCATGCCCGCTGACGTCCGCAGCCTGCTCACCGGCATCCAGCAGCAGTTGTTCAATCTGGGCGGCGAGATCTCGATCCCCGGTTTCGAGCTGCTCAAGGACGAGGCGCTGGCCGAGCTGGACGCGGCGCTGGAGCGGTACAACGCCGCACTGCCGCGCCTGGAGGAGTTCATCCTCCCGGGTGGCACGCGCGCCGCCGCGCAGGCGCACGTGTGCCGCACCGTGGCGCGCCGCGCCGAGCGCGCGGTGGTGGCGCTGGGCGAGCAGGAGGCGATGCGCCCCGCGCCGCGGCGCTACCTCAACCGCCTGTCCGACCTGATGTTCGTGCTGGCGCGCGTGTTCAACCGCGACGGCGACGGTCAGGAGCTGAACGACGAGGTCTACTGGAATAGCGCCAAGCTCGGGCGGACCCGGCAGGCCGGCTGATCGCGGTCGCGCGCATCGTAAGGAGAGCATCATCATGAATACCGGATATGGACGGCGCACCCTCCTGGCGGGGGGAATGGCGTGGGCGGTGGGCGCAACGCTGCTGGCCCGGGCACAGGACGACAAGGCTTGCGCCCTGGTGCTGATACACGGCAAATGGGGCGATACCCGCTACCTGGGCTTTTTCGGGCGCCGGATGGAGCCGGCCTGCAAGCTGCGACTGATCGAAATGCCCTGGTCGGGTCGGCGCAACTACGACGCGCCCTATCCGCGGGCGCTGGAGGAAATCGCCGCAGAGGTCAAGACGTTGCGGGCCGAGGGCTACCAGCGCGTCGTCGTCGGCGGGCACAGCTTTGGCGCCAACGCCGCGCTGGCCTACATGGCTCACGTGGGCGATGCCGATGCCGTGCTGGCGCTGGCGCCCGGTCACGTGCCGGCGGTGATGTACCAGCGCGGCATCGGCCGGGAGGCCGTGGACAAGGCGCGCGAGCTGGTGCGAGCCGGCCAGGGCGGCGAAACGCTGAGCATGGAAGACCTGAACCAGGGCAAGCGTCAGTCGATCCGCATGCGCGCCGATGTGCTGCTGAGCTACTTCGACCCCGAGGGCCTGGGCGACATGCCGACCACGGCGGCGGCGTTCAGGAAACCCGTGCCCTTGCTGTGGGTGGTGGGCACGGGCGACCCGATCCACCGCGCCGGCGAAGAGTTCGCCTTCCGCCGCGCACCGGCGCACCCGGCCAGCCGCTACCTGGAATACCAGGGCGGCCACGGCGACTTCGAGGTGGCCGCCGATCCGGTGCTGGCCTGGCTCAAGGCGCTGCCCTGAGGCGGCTCGCCCCGAGGGCGCGCCCGGGCGCCTTGGGGGCAATCCCGGGTGCCCATGGCGCGGGGCTGCCGCTAGGATTGCTTACTTTGTCGAGATTCACAGGAGCGAGATTGACCATGAGCCTGAAGACCAAGATCGTCGCCGGCGTGGCCGCCGGCCTGCTGGCGCTGGGGGGCGCTGCGCTGGCGCAGAAAACCCAGTTCATCAACGTGCTGACCGGTGGCCAGAGCGGGGTGTATTACCCGCTGGGCGTGTCGCTGGCGCAGATCCTGGGCAAGGCGATTCCCGACGCGCGCGCCACGGCGCAGGTCACCAAGGCCTCGGCCGAGAACCTCAACCTGCTGCAGGCCGGGCGCGGCGAGCTGGCCTTCGCCCTGGGCGACGCGGTGGCCGACGCCTGGGCCGGCGACGCCGAGGCGGGCTTCAAGG
>CAZGOL010000068.1:8107-13075 GCA_964527755.1 uncultured Ottowia sp. | reverse complement strand
TCGTTGTTGGTGATCGGCTCGGTGTTGACCACGGCGACGATGTAGTCGGCCTCGCGGGCGCTGGCGGACGCGGGCGCTGGCCTGTCGGCGGGCGCGGCCGCCGACGCGGTCGCCTTGGGCGCCATGGCCGCAGTCGCGGGTTGGACCGCCGACGGTGCCTTGCGCGCGGCCGGCTTCTTCGCCTCGGCCCTGGGTTTGGCTTTGGCGGGCGCGCTCTCGGCGCGACCCTGCCCGTGCGCGGGCCAGGCCAGCACGAGCAGCAGGGGCAGCAGGATCCGGAGCGCGGCGTGGAGGGGCAAGGTCTTACTCATAGTCGGTGAACCGGCTGGGGGGAGTGACTTCCTCGCGCAGCATCCGGTAGTTGGGGATGCTGTTGCGCAGGGTTTGCAGTGGGCTGGATCCGAGACGCGACAGGCCAATCAGCTCCAACTGGAACAGGATGCGCTTGGTGGACGTGGTGAACGAGCTGTTGAGCTTCTCGACCACCACCCGCCCGATCCAGCAGCCGGCATCGTACTCGACCCCCAGCAGGCCCTCGACCAGCCGGCGATCGCTCACGCTGTAGTTCAGGCGTCCCACGCTGTACCACTTGCCGTTGCAGCTGCCGCCGCTCGAGCGCGTGGTGCCGAGTTCGGCGCGACCACCGAACAGGTCCGACAGCGGCCACTGCCAGCCGATGTCCACCGACTTGTTGCCCAGGTCGCGTTGCAGCCGATAGGCGGCGCTCACGGTGTGAAACGCCTCGGGGGAGTAGCGTGCCTGAACCGTGGTGCGCGTGCTGCGGTGGGTGTCGAGGTTGTACTGGACGACGGTGTCGAACGTCCACTTGGGGTCCCAGTTGATCGAGGCGCCGAGCAGCAGGTCGGACAGGCCACGCGCGGCCGGCACGCCGCCGGGCAGCGTCACCCGCTGGGCGGCAAAGCGGTAGCGCTGGGCAATGTCGAGCCGCACCGCTTCGGCTCCGCTGTCGGCATCGAGCAGGCGCGTGGTCAGGCCGGCGGTGACGAGGTTGTTGTCGACGATCCGGTCGTGGCCGACAAAGGTGTTTTCGGCCCAGACGCTGGCGAAGTTGAAGTCGTAGGCCGCGGTGTCGTACAGCGGCAGCATGCCCTGGTCGCGGTACGGCGTGTACACGTACTTCAGGCGCGGCTCCAGCGTCTGGCGGAAGGCGCGGCCGAAATAGCTGGCATCGCGCTCGAACACCAGGCCGCCGTCCAGGCTGGCGGTCGGCACCACCCGGCTGATCGACTTGGCCCCGCTGGCCAGCGCGCGGTCGAACTGGTAGTGGCTGGCGTGCAGCTGGATCCTGGGCGTGAAGAAACCCCAGGGACGCACCACCGGCCGCGCGAGCTGGGCCTGAACGAAGGCCCGGTCGGCATTGGGCTGGAGGGTCCAGAACGGGTCGGCGCGAAACCGGGTGATGTCGGTGTCGATGGAGTAGTCGAGACCCCCGTCGCCCACGCGCCCCCAATGTGCGGCCAGTTGCGGCAGGCGATCGTAGGGCGGCACGATCGGCGCGGTCGCGTCCTGCAGCGTCTGCCACTTGAGCGCGCGCAGGTTGACCGAGAAATCGCCGTGCGCCCAGGACAGCGCGCCATCGTTGGCCAGCAGGCGCGTCGTGAGCGGCTGGCCGGCGCGGGTGAAATCGCGCCAGTAATCGTTGTCGCTGACCCGGTTCAGGTTGAGCCCCAAACCCACCGGGCCAATGCCGGCCAGCCCCGTGTCGTAGGAGCCGTTGTGGCGCGCGAACACGCTCCATCGATTGCGCTCGCGCAGGCGGTCGTTGGGCAGCACGCTGGCGTTGACGCGGCCCTGGTAGTTGTCCTCCAGATACCGGAACTCCCCCGCCAGCTCGACGCCGCGGCGCGACATCACGGTGGGCGTGAGGGTGGCATCGCGGTTGGGCGCGATGTTCCAGTACCACGGCACGGAAAGCAGCAGGCCGCTCTTGCTGTCGAGCCCGATGGTCGGCGGCAACCAGCCCGTCTTGCGCCGCTCGGTCAGCGGGAAACTCAGGGCCGGCACCGGCAGGATCGGCACCCCCTTGAACTCGAGCACCGCGCCACGCGCCGTGCCCACGTCGTCCTCGCGATCGATGTCGAGCTCGTCGGCGCGCAGGATCCAGTCGGGCACCCAGTCGGGCCCGGGGCGAACGCAGGTGGT
This sequence comes from uncultured Ottowia sp., assembly GCA_964527755.1. Taxonomy (GTDB): domain Bacteria; phylum Pseudomonadota; class Gammaproteobacteria; order Burkholderiales; family Burkholderiaceae_C; genus Ottowia. Next base: position 10,912 of record CAZGOL010000068.1, on the reverse strand, counting down.
GTAGTTGCCCTGCAGCACGGTGGAGCGCTCGGGATCGTGAAAGTCGATACGCTCGGCCTCCCCGTGCGCTCCGTTGCGCAGGAAACGGTAGGTGGGCCGCAGCAGGAACCCCTCGAACGCCTCCACCCGCACCTGCCCTTCGGTGGCGGTGTAGCGATCGCCCTTGGCGTTGACGCGCACGCCGCCCTCGACGGTGGCGAGATCGCTGCCCTCGTCGTAGCGCAGGCGCTCACCCCACATCGCCAGACCCGGACGGCGCAACCGGGCATCGCCCTCGATCGTGGTTTCCAGCCCGGCGCGACCGCGGATCTCGTCACCGTAGACGAAACTGCTCGCCGGGGTCTTGGGCACGGCTTCGGACAGCCTCGGCGTGGCGCGCAGCGTGAGCGGCGCGTCGGCTGTCACGGGGCCGCCTTGCGCCAGCGCCGCGGCGCTGGCCAGCCACGCCAGCGCACCGGCCGTCAGCGGCCATGACGGCAGCCCCCACCGTGGCACACGGTCGCGGCTTGGGGTCGATGTGGGCGAGCAGTCGGGCACGGCGGGTGAAGCAAAACGGCGGCCGCGTGGCGCGCCCGGCAAGCGCACCGGGGCCGGACAGCGATGGCACCGCCCGGCGCCTGGCAGGCTCCTAGAATCGATTATCCATGAGCGCCCCACCCGACCAGACCCCCGTTTCCCGACCCGCCTGGCCCGATCCGCGGCGCGAGGACGCCTTTCACCGGTGGCTGGATTCGATCGCGGCAAAACACGACATGGACGTCGCCAGCGTGCGCGTGGCGTCGGCCGACGCCAGCTTTCGGCGCTACCTGCGTGTCGACACCGGCGCGGGCGCCAGCCGCATCGTGATGGACGCGCCACCCGAGCACGAGAACTGCACCCCCTTCGTGCAGGTGGCCCGGCTGATGCAGGCCGCCGGCCTGAACGTGCCGACCATCCTGGAATGGGACGAGGCCAGCGGCTTCATGCTGATGAGCGACCTGGGCACGCAGACGATGATGGAGGCGATCGACCGGGCGCAAGCTGCCGCCAATCGCCCCCTGTACCTGCGCGCCGTCGACGCGCTGCTGCTATGGCAACAGGCGTCGCGCCCGCGTGTCCTGCCGCCCTACGACGAGGCGCTGCTCAGGCGCGAACTGCAGCTGTTCCCGGACTGGTATCTGGCACGCCACCGCGGGGTGGCGGTCGAAGGGGCATTGCACGCGACGCTGGAGCAGACGTTCGGGTTGATCGTCGCGCGCAACCTGGCGGCGCCGCAGGTGTTCGTGCATCGCGACTTCATGCCGCGCAACCTGATGGTGGGCGAGCCCGGCGCGACGCTGGGCGTGCTGGACTTCCAGGACGCCGTGCACGGTCCCATCACCTACGACATCGCCAGCCTGATGCGCGACGCCTTCCTGAGTTGGGATGAGGAGTTCGTGCTCGATGTGACCATCCGCTACTGGGAACGTGCCCGCCGGCTGGGCCTGATGGATTTCGAGGACTGGCACAACGACTTCGGTAGCTTCTGGCGCGCCGTCGAGTTGATGGGCCTGCAACGCCACCTGAAGGTGGCCGGCATCTTTGCCCGCCTGACGCTGCGCGACGGCAAACCCAGGTATCTGGCCGACGCGCCGCGATTCATTGGCTACATCCGCCACACGGCGGGGCGCTACCGCGAGCTGACGCCGCTGCTCAGGCTGATCGACCGCATCGAGGACATCGAACCCCGGAGCGGCTGGGCCTTCGGGCGCCCGTGACGTCTCGGTGCGTCGTGCCGCCTCAAGATCGCCGCCGCAGCCAGTACACCATGACGGCGGCGATCAGCGCGATGCCCAGGTATCCGAGCAGCGGATAGACGGTGCCGACGAGCCGGGTGAAGCCGGCAAGGCTGAGGCCGAGACCGACGAAACAGGCGAGCAGGGCGATCTGGCGAAAACGCCGCGTGCCCGGGTCGGCAAAGCGGGCGCTGAAGGCGAAGAACATGCCGACGGCCGTGCTGTAGATCATGCAGAAGACCGACAGCATCATCAGCCAGCCGACCCAGCGCGCGACCCCATTGGCCAGCTGGATGGTGGGCATCTCGACGTTGTGCACCCGGTCCAGGTTGGCCAACAGCCCCACGGCGAGCAGGAAGATCAGCACCCCCAGGCCAATGCCCCCCAGCACGCCGCCGCGCGTGGTGTTGCGCTCGCTCGTGCCGCTGCCCGACAGAACGGCCAGCAGCGGAAAACCGACGGCGATGTTGAACGACGCGTAAAGCACCCCGCCCATGAACCAGTTGGGCGCCGCCCGCACCTGTCTGGCCGCCAGTGCCTCGAGCGTCGACAGGTCGGCGTCGGCTGTCAGCAGCGAGTGGATGCAAAGCACGACGACCAGCGCCAGCAGGAGCGGCGTCACCGAACTGATCAGATCGACGATGCGCCCCACGTTCAAGCTCAGCGTCAGCACCACCAGCACCGCCATGAGCAGCCCTCCGGCCAGCACCGGCATTCCCAGGTGCTCTCGAAACAGTGAGCCCGTGCCTGCGAGCATGGCCACGCCGACGCCGAAGAGAAAGAAGATCAGCATCCAGTCGACGGCAGCACCGAGCCGTCGGCCGAAGATCGCCTCCAGCACCGCCTTGTGCGAGTGCACCCGCAACTGCATTCCGATGCGCGCGATCTGCTGGCCAAGGAAGGCAAACAGGAACCCCGCGAGCACGGTGCCGGCGATCCCCCAGAGCCCGAAACCGACAAAGAACTGCAGCACTTCCTGCCCGGAGGCAAAGCCGCCACCGATGATCACGCTCATGTAGGCCGAGGCCAGTTGCAGCGTTTCCCGATTCAT
>CAZGOL010000068.1:0-8007 GCA_964527755.1 uncultured Ottowia sp. | reverse complement strand
GCGCAGGCCGTTGGCCACCACCATCAGGCTGGCGCCCATGTCGGCGAATACCGCCATCCACATGGTCGCCAGGCCGGCGACGGCCAGAACCAGAAAGATCACCTTGATGCCCAGCGCCAGCGCGATGTTCTGCCACAGCACCCGATGCACGCGGCGCGACAGGCCGATCAGTTCGGGCAGGCGGCGCAAATCGTCGTTCATCACCACCACGTCTGCCGCCTCCATGGCGATGTCGGTGCCGGCGCCGCCCATGGCCACGCCCAGGTCGGCGCTGGCCAGCGCGGGCGCGTCGTTGATGCCGTCCCCCACCATGGCTGTCATGCCGTGACGCGCACGCAGCGCGGCAATGCGCGCCAGCTTGTCTTGCGGCAGCAGGCCGCCCTCGGCCTGGCTCACGCCCACGGCGCGGCCCACGGCCTGCGCGGCGGCGGGGCTGTCGCCCGAGAGCATGACGGTGGTGACGCCCAGGGTCTTGAGTTCGGCCAGCGCGGCGGGCGCATGCGGCTTGACGGTGTCGGCCACGGCCAGCAGGGCCAGCACCTGATCGCCACGCACCAGCAGCGACACGCTGCGGCCCTGCGCCTGATGCGGCGCCAAGCGCGCGACCAGCGCCGCATCACCCAGGCCCTGCGCCTGCGCGGCGCGCCAGCCGATCAGGCGCACCGTGTTGCCATCGATGCGCGCCTCGATGCCGTCACCCGGGCGGTCGGAAAAATCAGTCAAGGGGCCGGACTGCACGCCCTGCGCCGCCAGGCCGGCGGCGATGGCGCGCGACACCGGGTGGTCGGACGCGCCGGCCAGCGTGGCGGCCCAGCGCTGCCAGGTCTCGGCGGGCACTGCGTCGCTCAGGGCTTCAGTGGCGACCAGGGACGGCTTGCCCTCGGTCAGCGTGCCGGTCTTGTCGAAGGCGATGGCGCGCACGCGCCGCGCCTGCTCCAGGTGCACGCCACCCTTGATCAGCAGGCCGCGCCGCGCGCCCTGCGCCAGGGCGCTGACCAGGCTGACGGGCGTGGCAATGACCAGGGCGCAGGGGCAGGCAATCACCAGCAGCACCAGCGCCTTGTACAGCGCGACATGCCAGGCCCAGCCCATGAGCCACGGCCCCAGCAGCGCGACGGCGAACGCCAGCACGAACACCACCGGCGTGTACACCCTGGCGAAGCGGTCGACAAAGGCCTGCGTGGGCGCGCGGCTGGCCTGGGCCTGCTCCACCGCGTGGATGACGCGCGCCAGCTGGGTGTCGCGCGCGGCGGCCGTCACGCGCAGCACCAAGAGGCCCGTCTGGTTGAGCGTGCCGGCGTACACCGCATCGCCCACGCCCTTGTCCACCGGCAGGCTTTCGCCGGTGACCGGGGCCTCGTCGATGGCGCTGCGGCCGTCAAGCACGACGCCGTCCAGCGCCAGCCGCGCGCCGGGTTTGGCGCGCACCACCGCGCCCACCGGCACCTGCAGGGCCGATACGGCGCGCCACTGGCCGTCGGCGCCCTGCTGCTCGACCTCGTCCGGCGCCATGCGCAGCAAGTCGCCGATGGCGCCGCGCGCGCGATCGACCGCGCGCGCCTCCAGGTATTCGGCCAGCGCGTACAGCGCCATCACCATGGCCGCCTCGGGCCACTGGCCGATCAGCAGCGCGCCGGTGACGGCCACGGTCATCAGCGCGCTGATGTTCAGGCGCCCCCGGCGCAGCGCCAGCAGGCCCTTCCAGTAGGTGGCCAGGCCCGCCAGCACCACCGCCGCCACCGCCAGCAGCAGGCCCGCCGGTGCCCACGCGGGCGGTGCGAAGGCGTGCGTCAGTTCGGCGGCCAGCGCCAACGCCAGCGCCCAGCCCAGGCGTGCCGGGCCGGGCGCGAGCAGTGCGTCGCGCCAGACAACCGAAGCGGCGACGCTCTCGTGCGGATGACCATGATCTTCGCCATGGCCATGGTCGTGGCCATGGTCGTGGTCGTGGTCATGCCGCGCGGCGGCACCCGCGCCGCCGGAGGGGGCAAAGCCGGCCGCGCGCAGGCTGGCTTCGATCTCGGGCAGGGTGCCGGGCAGGGCCTCCACGTGCAGCTCGCGCGCGCCCAGGCGAAAGCGCAACCCCCGCAGGCCGTCGATGCCGCCCAGCGCGTGGCGGATCTCGGCCTCTTCGGCCGCGCAGTCCATGTTCGGGATGCGGTAGGTCCGCTGATCGATGGTGGCGGTCGTGTCCATGACCCAATTGGAAACTCCGGAGCAACTCCAGGGTCAAGCGGATGAGATGAAACACCCCCAGTCTTCACTCGCTGCGCGATGTTTCGTCCACCCCCTTGCAGGGGGCCGAGCCTGCGCACAAAAGGTCCGGTGGGCCTTTTGTTGGCTGGCGAGGGGCCGGGCCACTGGCCCGGCGCGGCCTGCAAGGCTCTCCAGTGACCGGGGAGATCCCGGCCACGGCGATCGCTGGCCTGGCCTGCTCCGCGGCCTTCGGGCTCTTTGGGTTTCATGGCCTGCGGGCGGCGTGCGGCACCACGGATAACTAAGATGCAGCCATGAAGATCAGCGAACTGGCTGCCGCCACCGATACGCCCGCCGACACCATCCGCTACTACGAACGCGAAGGCCTGCTGCCCACGCCCGCCCGCGGCGCCAACAACTACCGCATGTACGGGAGCGAGCACGTCGGGCGCCTGGCCTTCATCCGCCAGGCGCGCGGGCTGGACATGTCGCTCGACGAGATCCGCGTGCTGCTGCGCTGGCAGGCCGAGCCGGGCGCCGACTGCGGCGCGGTGAACGCGCTGGTGGACGAGCACATCCAGCACATCGCCACGCGCGTTCGCGAGTTGCGCGCGCTCGAGCGTCAGCTCAAGGCGCTGCGCGCGCGCTGCCGGGAGGCCAGCGACACCGCGCACTGCGGCATCCTGGTGGGCCTGGCGCAAGCCGACGCGCCAGTCGCCCTCGTGGCGCCGCCGCGCCAGCACATCGACGGCCCGCACGGGCGACACTGAGGCCACCGTTCGTCCACTACCATTGCGCCCGGTCGACCGACCGCGACAACAAAGGAGTGGAGACGATGAACCTGTTGAACTGGCAGAAAAAACCGGTCACGGCGCTGGCCAACGAGGGCGTGATCGCGCCCGACGAGCGCCTGCCCTGGCCACAGACCACCGCCATGGGCGTGCAGCACGTGGTGGCGATGTTCGGCTCCACCGTGCTGGCGCCGATCCTGATGGGGTTCGACCCCAACCTGGCGATCTTCATGAGCGGCGTCGGCACGCTCATCTTCTATTTCGTCACCGGCGGCAAGGTGCCCAGCTACCTGGGATCGTCGTTCGCCTTCATCGGCGTGGTGATCGCCGCCACCGGCTACAACGGCCAGGGGCTGAACGCCAACATCCCGGTGGCATTGGGCGCCATCGTGGTGTGCGGGCTGGTCTACGCGCTGATCGGCGCCATCGTGCACGGCATGGGCACGCGCTGGATCGAGCGCCTGATGCCGCCGGTGGTGACGGGCGCAGTGGTGGCGGTGATCGGCCTGAACCTGGCGTCGGTGCCGATCAAGAACATGGCCGCCAGCAGCTTCGACAGCTGGATGCAGGCCGTCACCTTCACCTGCGTGGCGCTGGTGGCGGTGTTCACGCGCGGCATGGTGCAGCGCCTGCTGATCCTGGTCGGGCTGGCGATCGCCACCGTGATCTACCTGGTGCTGGCCAACGGCATGGGGCTGGGCAAGCCCATGGATTTCTCGGGCATCGCCAACGCTGCCTGGCTCGGCTGGCCGAAGTTCCAGGCCCCCGTGTTCGACACCGCCGCCGCCGTGCTGATCGCCCCGGTGGCGCTGATCCTGGTGGCCGAGAACCTGGGCCATATCAAGGCCGTGAGCGCCATGACCGGACGCGATCTGGACCCATACATCGGCCGCGCCTTCACCGCCGACGGCCTGGCCACCATGGTGAGCGGCTCGCTGGGCGGCACCGGCGTCACGACCTATGCCGAGAACATCGGCGTGATGGCCGCCACGCGCATCTACTCCACCGCGGTGTTCATCGTCGCCGCCATCGTGGCGCTGTGCCTGGGCTTTTCGCCCAAGTTCGGCGCGCTGATCCTGGCCATTCCGCTACCGGTGATGGGTGGCGTGTCGATCGTGGTGTTCGGCCTGATCACCATCGCCGGCGCGCGCATCTGGGTGGACAACAAGGTGGACTTTTCCAACCCCGCCAATCTGCTGATCGCCGCGCTCACGCTGATTCTGGGCACGGGCGACTTCACGCTCAAGTTCGGCGACTTCGCGCTGGGCGGCATCGGCACCGCCACCTTTGGCGCGGTGTTGCTGGCGGCCCTGCTCAAGCCCGGCGCGGCGCCCACGCAACGTGTCGCCACGCCTTCAAAGTGAGCGAATGGACAGGCCAAACGGCACGTCACGCCCGTCTGTCATGCCGCGGTCGCTATCGGATTAATAGTCGTTTGCGGGTTCTTGCGGCGCATGCCCACAGCAGGGTCACGCCGCCGTCTGTGGGCAGCAGCGCGTTGAGCGGCCGGCAGCGGCCGTCGGTGCACCAGTCGTAATCGGCCGTCCAGGGCGAGCGCGTGAGCCGCAATGGCCCCTGCGGCTGCGCGGCCGGCGCGTATTCGTACCAGCCGCGGCGCAGCACGGCGCCCGCCGGTGGCTCCATCCCGGCGCCGCTGCCGCGGATGCGCGCCCTGGACAGCACCAATTGCGGCTGACCGGCGGCAGCGCGGCGCACGCGGTAGTCCTCTTCCCAACGGGTCTTTTCGATGGAATGCGTCCAGGCCAGGGTGAAACGCGTGGCCGGCACGAACTGCACGCGCGCGTCACCCGGCGGCGGCAGCGGTGCAGCGGGCGGCAGGCCCGCCGCCAGCGCCAGGCACGCGCCGAGCGCCAGGGCCGCACCCACCGGAGCGCCTTCAGGCCGGCGCCGCCGCGCGCACCCGGTGCGTGCGCCACGCGTGCCAGATCGCCAGCAGCGCGGTGGCGGCAAAGCCGATCTCGTCGGTCCAGGGCCAGGCCACCACCAGGAAACAGGCGGCCAGCAGCGCCCACAGGCGCTCGGCCCAGTTGAGCGGCGACCACAGGTAGCCGATGGCGGCCGCGCCCCACAGGCCGATGGCGATGATCGCCTTGATGACCACGTAGATGGTGGCGCTCCAGCCGTCGCCCAGCAGCATCAGCGCGGGCGAGTACACCCACATGTAGGGCAGGATGAAACCGGCAACGGCGATGCGCACGGCGTTGAAGCCGATCTTCATGGGCGATTCGCGCGCGATCGGCGCCGCCGCAAAGGCGGCCAGCGCCACCGGCGGCGTCAGGTCGGCCATGATGCCGAAATAAAACACGAACATGTGCGACACCAGCAGCGGCACGCCCAGCTTGAGCAGGATGGGCGCGGCCAGCGAGCTGGTGATGATGTAGTTGGGGATGGTCGGGATGCCCATGCCCAGCACCAGGCAGATGATCATGGTGAGCACCAGCGCCACCAGCAGGTTGTCCTTGCCCAGCGCGATGATCTGGCCACCCATCTCCGCCGCCACGCCGGTGAGGTTGATGACGCCGATGATCACGCCCACCAGCGCGCAGGCAATGGCCACCGACAGCGCCAGCTGGGCGCCGTCGACCATCGACTGCACCGCCAGCCGACGCGCATCGGCGCCCGTGCGCAGCGCATAGGTGAGCGCAACGAGCAGGGCGATCAGCACGAAGAAGGTGCCGACGCCGAACTCGAAGAAGCCCGCCGTGGCCAGTCCCAGCAGCACCCAGAAGATGATGCGCAGCGGGGCGCCGCGAACGCCCTGCATGCAGGCGGCGGCAAAGATCAGGATCGCCGTCAGACCCAGGCCGACGGTGCCCGAAAACAGTGGCGTATAGCCCGAAAACAGCAGCACCACCAGTCCGATCAGCGGGATCAGCAGGAACCACTGGCGCTTGACCGCCGTCCAGGGGTTGGGGCATTCCTCCCTGGGCAGGCCCAGCAGGCTCTTGCGCCCGGCCTCCAGGTGCACCACCCAGAAGGCGGTGGCGAAGTACAGGATGGCCGGGATCGCCGCCGCCTTGCACACCTCCACGTAGGGGATGTTCAGCGTCTCGGCCATGATGAAGGCCACCGCGCCCATCACCGGCGGCATGATCTGCCCGCCCATGCTGGAGGTGGCCTCCACCCCGCCGGCAAAGGCGCTGCCGTAACCGAAGCGCTTCATCATGGGAATGGTGAACTGGCCGGTCGTCACTACGTTGGCCACACCCGAGCCGTTGATGGTGCCCATCAGCCCCGAGGCGATCACCGCCACCTTGGCCGGTCCGCCGCGCGAGTGACCGACCGTGCCCATCGCGAAGTCGGTGAACAGGCGGATCATGCCGGCCTGCTCCAGGAAGGCGCCAAACAGGATGAACAGGAAGATGTAGCTCGACGACACGTAGGTCGGCGTGCCGTAGATGCCCTCGGTGCCAAACGACAGCGTGCTGACGATCTGGTCCAGCCCGTAGCCGCGGTGCTGCAGCGAGCCGGGCAGCAGGTCGCCCCACAGGCCGTAGGCGAGGAATGCCCCGCAGACGATGAATAGCGCCCAGCCCATGGTGCGGCGCGCGGCCTCGAACACCAGCACCAGCAGCACGATGCCCGCCACCCAGTCGGACTGGGTCAGTTCGCCGGCGCGGTGCGTGAGGTCCGCCTCGAACACCCACTGGTAGATGCCGGTGGCCAGGCCCATGAGGCCCAGCACCCAGGCCAGCGGCCGCATCCAGGCGCCCTCGTGATGCCTGCCGAAGCCGGGGTGGATGAGGAAGATCATCAGCAGCACGAAGCCCACGTGCATGGCGCGCACCACCTGGCTGGGCAAGGGACTGAAGGCGGCCGTGATGACCTGAAAGCTGGTGAACGCCAGCGCCACCCAGAACACCGGCGTGTGCCAGGCCAGCTTGTCGTGCGTCGGCTGCGGCACGGTATCCGCCAGATGCGGCGTGGCGCTGGTGGCCTGGCTGGGGGCGAGGGTCTCGCTCATCGTGGGCTCCGGGTGGGGCTGTCCCCATCAAAAAAACCGGCGCGAGGCACCGGTTTCACTGTGTTGCGCATCGAGTCTGGATGGCTTACTTGATCACGCCCACTTCACGATAGTAGCGCTCGACGCCCGGATGCAGCGGAATCGGCATGCCGGTGATGGCGTTCTCGCGCTTGATCGCCTTGGCCGCGTTGTGCGCCGCGTACAGGGTGTCGAGGTTGTCGTACATGGCCTTGACCATCTGGTAGGCCAGCTCGTCGGACACCTTGGACTGCGTGACCAGGAAATTGGGGATGGCCGTGGTTTCCACGTCCGCCGTCTGCCCGCTGTAGGTATTGGCCGGGATGATGGCCGGGATGTAGGCCGGGCTGCCGATTTTCGCCACCACGTCCCTGGGCACCGGCACGATCACGATCTTGACCGAGCTGGCCAGGTCGCGGATCGAGGCCACGCCCAGGCCGGCCGACTGCAGCGTGGCGTCGAGCTGGCGGTTCTTGATCAGCTCGACCGATTCGCCGAAGGGCAGGTATTCGACCCGCGCCAGGTCCTTGTAGCTGATGCCCGCGGCCTTGAACACGGCGCGCGCATTCAGCTCGGTGCCCGACTTGGCGGCGCCCACCGACACCCGCTTGCCCTTCAGGTCGGCCAGCGTCTTGATGCCCGAGTCCTCGGCCGCGACGATCTGGATGTAGTTGTTGTAGGTGGCCGAAAAGCCGCGCAGGTTCTTCAGCGGCTCCTTGAAGCCCGCCTCGGCGTCGCCGGCCCAGGCGTCGGCCACCGCGTCGCCCAGAGCAAACGCCAGCTCGCCACGCCCGGCCTGCAGCAGGTTGAGGTTTTCGGCCGAAGCCTTGGTGACCTGCGCCGTGGCGCGCGCGTCGGGAATCGCCTTGCCCAGAATCTGCGCCAGCGACACGCCCAGCGGGTAATACACCCCGCTCTGGCCGCCGGTGAGCACGTTGATGAACTGCGCTTTCTGCGCCAGCGCGGCGCCCCCCAGCGCCAGCAGGCCGGCGGCCACGCCGGCGACGATCTTGGTCTTCA
>CAZGOL010000067.1:3433-13111 GCA_964527755.1 uncultured Ottowia sp. | reverse complement strand
CCGGATTCATCGATCAGGCCCAGATCGATTCGATCACGATCGGCAGCCAATGGAAAGACCTGCTGGAAGAGCTGGTCCACGCCGCAGGATTCCCGGCCCCGGCCCAGTGGCAGGAAATCTGACGCGTCAACGTGATGCGCTGGTCAACCGCGCAGGATTTGACCCTGCGACCAGGAGATCGTGTGCCCTTTCTCCACGGGCATGGAAAGCGTGGAACACACATTGATACGACCGGATGAAGCGCCGTGTGGAAAAACTCTTTCCACACGGTCAGAAGGCGGTCAATGCGCAGAAGGGCATGAAATGCCGAAGGGCTTCGCCGCATCAACCGCCGCCGCCGGCATGACCAAGCAGGCCATCAACCAGCACCTCGCCCGCGCCGATGCCCTTGGCGATGATCTGGAGCGCATCACCGACACCAGCCTGGACAAGGGCACCGAAATGGACGCCACGCCGGGCGCACGGGTCCTTCGGCAGTTTTTAAAACTCGGGTAATTCGGGCCCCGGCTTTGCGCCAGTGGGTCGTTTTTTTTGAAAGGCTAAACATGAGCACCACCCAAAAGAAACTGGCCGCCATGCTTGGCATAACGCCCGGCCGCGTCTCGCAACTGGTTTTCGCTGGCACCATTCCCCAAGGCGCGCCGCTGGCCGAGCAAGTGGCTGCGCACTGCGAGAACCTGCGCGCCGTGGCTGCTGGCCGCACCGATGCGCCAGAACTGAGCGCCGAACGCGCCCGGCTGGTGCGAGTCCAGGCGGACGTGGAAGAACTGCGGCTGGCCGAGCTCAAGGGCGAACTGATTCGCACCAACGTGGTCAAACCCGGGATGGCCGTGGTCTTTGCCACCACCCGCGACCGGCTGATGCAACTGCCTGCCCGGCAGGCGCAAACATTCGCCAGCGAAACCAGCCCGACCAAGGTGCACGAGCTGCTGACTGATGAGATTCACCACGCGCTGAGCCAACTTGCCGATGCACCCATGCGCTTGGGTGCGTCGGGGGAATAGCGCCTTTTGGTGCAAAAACCCTGTACTGGTGGCTACACAGTGGCTACACGTCCCGGAAAATGAAAAACCACGCTACCGTTTAAATAGCATGGTTTTCCTATCTGTATTGGTAGGCCGTGCAGGACTTGAACCTGCGACCAAGGGATTATGAGTCCCCTGCTCTAACCAACTGAGCTAACGGCCCTGGAGCCGTGCATTCTAGGGGTCGCGTCATGGACGACCCTGGCTGAGCGCGTTGCTGACCAGTCGGGACGTGATGTCGACAATCTGGATCATGCGGTCGTAGGGCATGCGCGTGGGTCCAACGACACCCAGGGTACCAACCACCTCGCCATCGACCTCATAGGGCGCGCTGACGATCGATAGTTCTTCCATCGGTACTGTCTGACTCTCACCGCCAATGAAGATTCGCACGCCTTCCGCTCGCATCGACACGTCCAACAGACGGATAAGCTGAGCCTTTTGCTCGAACAAGTCGAACGCCCTGCGGATCTGATTCATGTCACTGGAAAAATCGGTGATCGCCAGCAGGTTGCGTTCACCGGAAATCACGACTTCGTCGCGTGCCTGATTGATCGCCTCCGAGCCTGCCTGCACTGCCACTTGCATCAGCACACCGATTTCACTGCGCAGGCGATCAACCTCCTGCCCCAGGCGCGCGCGCACCTGCTCGATCGCCATGCCGGAAAAATTCGAATTCAGGTAGTTGGAAGCCTCGACCAGTTCTGAAACCGAGTAGTCCACTTCGGTGAACAGCACGCGGTTCTGTACATCGCCATCGGGGGCCACAATGATGAGCAGCAGGCGCCGCTCCGAAAGACGCAGAAATTCGATGTGTCGAAACACCGAGGATCGACGTGGCGCAACCACCACGCCGACAAACTGCGACAGGTTCGACAGCAGTTGCGCCGCCTGGGTAATGACCTTCTGGGGTTGCTCTGCCGGAAATTCGGGCGTCTGCAACTCGGTTCGGCGGGCCGTGAGCATGGTGTCTACGAACAGGCGGTAGCCGCGTGCCGTGGGGATCCGACCGGCTGAGGTGTGCGGCGAGGCGATCAAGCCGAACTGCTCCAGGTCGGACATCACGTTGCGGATCGTGGCTGGCGACAAGTCGAGCCCCGATGTACGTGACAGCGTGCGGGAGCCCACCGGCTGGCCATCGGCGATATAACGCTCGATCAACGTCTTGAGCAAGTGCCTGGATCGGTCGTCGAGCATGGAGGCGGAGGAGGACACCATTTCAACCCGCTCACAACCATGGCGAGCGGGCCGAATCATTATGATGTAATTCACAATGGCCCTGAAGTTCCAGCGCGTCGCCTTGGTCGGGAAATACCAGGAATCGGTGATCGGCACGACCGTCGAATCGGCACGCCAACTGCTTGGAGAGATCGCCGATTTTCTGCAGCAACAGGGCTGTCAGGTGAGCGTGGAATCGCGCACTGCGCACACCACGAATCTGGGCAACTTTCCAACCCTGGATGTCCCGCGCATCGGAACCACATGCGACCTGTGCATCGTGGTCGGTGGAGACGGGACAATGCTTGGCGTGGGACGGCAGTTGGCACCGCACGGCACGCCGCTGATCGGCATCAACCAGGGGCGGCTCGGCTTCATCACCGATATTCCGCTGGACGATTACCGGCTGGTGATTCCCGCCATGCTCGGTGGCAGCTTCGAGGAAGACCAACGAACGCTGATGCAAGCACTGGTGATGCGCGGTGGTCATTGTGTTTTCGAAGCGCTGGCGATGAACGATGTGGTTGTCAATCGCGGTGGCACCTCCGGCATGGTCGAGTTGCGCATCGAGGTGGACGGCCACTTCGTGGCCAATTACCGCGCCGATGGCATCATCGTGGCAACCCCAACGGGCTCCACGGCCTATTCGCTGTCAGCCGGAGGTCCCCTGCTGCATCCGCAGGTATTGGGTTGGTCGTTGGTGCCGATTTCCCCGCACACCCTCTCCAACAGACCCATCGTGCTGGCCGATCCGGTGGAAATCGCCATCGAGATCGTCGCGGGTCGCGAAGCAAATGCGAGCTTCGACATGCAGTCGCTGACCGCGTTGCATCACGGCGACCGGATCATCGTGCGCCGCTCGGAGCATCGCGTGCGCTTCCTGCACCCCTGGGGGTGGAACTATTTCGATACCCTGAGGGAAAAACTCCACTGGAACCGGGGTAGCACCTGACCGCCATGGCCTTGCGTCACCTGAGTCTGCGCAACTTCGTCATCGTGTCGGAACTGGAACTCGACCTCGGTCTGGGTTTTTCGGTGTTGACGGGAGAGACGGGGGCCGGCAAATCGATTCTCGTAGACGCCCTGCAACTGATCCTGGGTGGCCGAGGCGACGCGCTGTGGGTGCAGGAAGGCCACGCGCGGTGCGAGATCGCCGCCGAGTTTGACACGCCGACATTTGTCATGCCTTGGTTGGCCGAAAACGCACTGGACGCGCCAGGTGACGCCCTGCTGATCCGACGCAGCATCGATGCAACTGGCAAGAGCCGCGCCTGGATCAACGGTTCACCAGTCACGCTCGCTCAATTGCGCGAACTCGGCACCGGACTGGTTGAAATTCACGGCCAGCACGCCTGGCAAAACCTGACCCGCACCAACGGCGCACGCGAGCTGCTGGATGGCTTTGCTCACGTGGATCACGCCCGTCTGTCGACACATTGGCAGGCTTGGCAGCAAGCGCTCTCGAACCTGAAGACAGCCCAGGCCATGCAGAACAGCCTCGCCAGCGAACGCGACCGCCTGCAATGGCAATTGAGTGAACTCGAGCGGCTTGCGCCACAGGACGGAGAGTGGGACACACTCGAACAGCGTCACAAGCGTCTGTCGAACGCCCAGCTCCTGATCGACGCCGCGCAGACAGCCAGCATGGCGTTGCAGGACACGGATCGGGATTCGGGTGCACTCGCAGCAATCGCATGCGCGCAGCAGGCACTGCAATCACACCGCGAGATCGAACCGGAGTTCGCCGCGCTGCTGGACGTTCTGTTGGCGGGACAAGCTCAATTGCAGGATCTCGCGCGCAGCCTGAACGCGTATGTTCGCCGGGGCGAACCCGATCCTGTGCAACTCGCTGCACTCGATGAACGGATCTCCCAATGGGTCAACCTGGCGCGCCGGTTCCGGGTTCCACCACCAGACCTGCCCGCGCTGCGGGCGCGCTGGCAAGGCGAGTTGGCACGACTCGCGGAAGCAACCGACCTGGATCATCACCAAGAGCTCGTGAACCGCACGCACGCCTCGTGGCTCGTGCTGGCGCGGGAAGTTTCTGGCCAGCGTACGGCTGCCGCACCGAAATTGGCCGCATCGATCACCACCGCCATGCAGGGACTCGGCATGGCGGGCGGCGTGTTCGAAGTCCACATCGAACCGCTGCGCGACCCATCTGCGCACGGACTCGACTTCGTCCAGTTTCTGATCGCAGGACATCCAGGCGCTACGCCGCGCACGATCGATCGCGTCGCTTCGGGCGGTGAACTCTCGCGGCTTGCCCTGGCCATTGCGGTCACCACCAGCAGCCTGGGCCAGGCCGCCACGCTGGTCTTCGACGAGGTCGACGTTGGCATCGGCGGCGCCGTCGCCGCAACGGTCGGCCGCCTGCTGCACGATCTCGGGCGAACTCGCCAGGTGTTGTGTGTCACGCATTTGGCACAGGTAGCTGCCTGCGCTGACCACCACCTCCACGTGAGCAAGGATCGCGACGCGCAGGGCTTGGCACTCAGCACGGTGGTACCCGTGGCTGGTGAAGTCCGCACAAACGAAATTGCCCGCATGCTCGCCGGAGAGCAAATATCAGCCGCAACACTGGCACACGCCAGGGAGTTGCTCGCCGGCATCTCGGACGACCCGGTCAAGCATCCACCTGGGCGCGCCAAACGGGTCAAGGTTCGCTCGTGAGCACGGAACTGGTGGTCATCACGGGGATGTCCGGCGGGGGCAAATCCGTGGCGCTGCACGCTCTCGAAGACGCGGGCTACTACTGCGTGGACAACCTGCCCCCCGAGTTGCTCAAACCCTTCGTGGCGCTGAAGGACCGCTTCCACACCGGCCTTCTGGCAATTGCGGTCGACGTACGCAGCAGCCATGCGCTGCCGCAGTTGCCGCTGCTTCTGCACAGTCTTGCAGACAGCCACATCAGCCTGCGAATGGTGTTTCTCGATGCAAGCGACCAGACCCTCGTTCGGCGATTCTCGGAAACCCGTCGCCGCCACCCCTTGTCGCACCCCGACGATGGCAATCTCCAGCAAAGCCTGATCGAGGCGATCCGGCGCGAACGGGAACTCCTGAGCGACCTGCGAGAACGCTCACACGCAATCGACACCAGCCAGTTGCGACCAGCCCAGTTGCAGGACCACGTCAAGAAGCTGGTCGCGGCACCTGCGTCGCGGCTGACGCTGGTATTGGAGTCATTCGCGTTCAAGAACGGCATCACCCTCGATGCCGACTACGTGTTCGACGTGCGCATGCTTCCAAATCCCCACTACGAACCGGCGCTGCGCCCGCTCACCGGACGCGACGAACCGGTCGTGGCGTTTCTGCGGCAACAGCCGGAGGTCGATCGCATGCTGCAGCAGATTGCCGGTTTTCTGCACGCATGGCTGCCCGCACTCGAGGACGACCATCGCAGCTACGTCACGGTCGCCATCGGGTGCACCGGTGGCCAGCATCGCTCGGTGTATCTGGTCGAACAGCTCGCCACGCTCTTCAGCGATCGCTGGCGTGCGCTGACGCGTCATCGTGAACTGGCGCCTCCATGAGCGTCGAGGCGACCTGTTGGTCCGCCAACGTACGCAATAACCGCCGCACGGGTGACGGTACGCCCAAAGCCGACCACCCGTCAGCCGCAAACCAGTTGCCCGCCATGTCGATCGGTGCCTGCGGCTCGGGGTTCCACGAAACGACGCGGATCACAAGCTCACGGTGTGTCAGCACGTGCGTGAATGCGGAATGGTCCTTCACCTGCGCCCGGGCATGCAGCGGCACACACGACAGAAGATCGGCTCGCGTATCGAAAGCGGGCAGGCAATGCAGCCCAGCCCAGATGCCGCGGCCCGGGCGGCGGACGAGCCACACTCGCCGATCGAGGTCAACGGCAAGCAACAACCAGACGAGCACACGCTGCCGCGCAGGTTTGCTTCGCCGGACAGGGTAGCGTTCGACGTCTCCCTTTCGGAACGCAAGACAACCATCCACCAAAGGGCAATCCTGGCATCGCGGCTTGCGCACTCGGCAGACGGTGGCCCCCAGATCCATCAGTCCCTGGGTGTAAGCCGGCATGGATTCCGATGCTTGCACACCAGGCAACAGAGCCTGTGCGCGTCGCCAGAGGTCGCGCTGCACCACCGCCGCGCTCAGATCATCGTCAATCGCAAAGACACGCGCCAGCATGCGCTTGACGTTGCCATCGAGAATCGGCACCCGCTCATCGAAGCAGAATGCGGCAATGGCGCCGGCGGTGGAACGGCCGATTCCGGGCAGAAGTTCGAGTTCAGCCGCGCTGGATGGAAACCGCCCACTGTGGTTCGCTACGACCTCCCGTGCACAGCGGTACAGGTTGCGCGCCCGCGTGTAGTAGCCCAAGCCGCTCCACAAGGCCAGGACCGCGTCCAGCGAAGCATCTGCCAGCGCCTGCACATCCGGAAAGTGCTGCAGGAAGCGCGCGTAGTAGTCCCGTGCAGTCGTCACCTGCGTCTGTTGCAGCATGACCTCCGAAAGCCACACGCGGTACGGATCGCGCGTGCGCTGCCACGGCAGGTCATGGCGGCCGCAGCGGCGCTGCCAGTCAACGACGCGCGCAGCAAACTCGCCCGGGCGCCAGCTCACGCGGTCGCGGTCTCGAGCGCCTCGGCTGGCGCCGCGAACGCCGTCGACAGCTGCAAGTCGCGCACCTGGCGCGTCAGTCGGATCTCCACGAGCTGCAATGCCGACTCCTGCTGGTGAAGTTCGTCCAACCTTGCATCGAGCCCGCCGGCAGCATCCTGCACCCGCTGAATCGCCTCGATCCGGCGCGTGAATGCGCGGCGACGCTCGCGCAATTCAGTGTCGAGTTGGCTCGAGGTGGATTTGTTCCAGAGCTCGATCTCGCCCAAGGCGGTTTCAAAGATGGCCCGCACACGGCTCATCAGTGCCCGCGTCAACTTGTCGGTGAACTGCGAACGCGTCAGCTGGATGAGGTTGCGTACCCCCAGATACTGCAAGTGGCTTCGCTCGACCGCATCCAGGTCAGCCCGAAGCCGCATCAGATCCGGAGCATCGGGGACCTGCAGCGAAAAGCCATGTTCGGTGTTGAGCTTTCTGAACGAGCCGCTCAGCATCTCGTGGATTTCTGCCACCAACGCACTCACACGCTGCATCAACTGGCGCAGGTTATCGAACGCGTGCCCGTAGACCTGACGAATCTTCAGTTTCAACCCGGAGTGATGGAGTTCAGCCCTGAATTCGGACAGCTCGTTGCGGATCGAGCTCGAACCCAGCAGGCCGAACACCTCGCGCAGCAGGCGCACGTGCACCGATCGCACGGCCAGAACGCTCGCGGCACTGTGATCGAACGTTCGCTTCTCCTGCTCGATGCGCTTTCGCATGTGGCGAACCATGGCGTTGTTCTTGCCACGCAATCCCCTGAGCTCCTCGATCTGCTCGACCAGCTCACGACGCCGCACGCCGATCACCCGCTGCGCATCGACCTGCAACCTGGCAACACCCGAGCGCACCGTGGACTCGAGAACGCGTTGGCGTTCACCCAGCATCTCCTTGCCCAGCAACGCCTCGAAAACCGGCAATCCGCTCGCGCGCAGCAGAACCGGGTCGTCGCGCACCTTCGCAAGCAATCCCTTCTGCGCCGAGACAGCGATCACGCGGTCGGGCGGAAGCTCCAGCGTGCGTGCGGTTTCACCCCGCTGGCGCGTGATCTCGGTTTCGATCTGGCTTCCAGTGCGCAACTCGTCCCAGAGCGTGTCGATCTTGTTGAGTACCACCAGCCGCGTTCCCACGCCGGCGCCGGTCGGCGCCAGGTGTTCGCGCCAGATCTCCAGATCCGAGCGTGTCACACCCGTATCCGCACCCAGCACGAACACCACGGCCTGCGCCTGCGGAATGAGGTTCACGGTCAGCTCGGGCTCCGCACCAATCGCATTCAGACCGGGCGTATCGAGCACCACCAACCCCTGCTTGAGCAAGGGGTGCGCCATGTTGATCAGCGCGTGACGCCAACGTGGAACCTCCACCCGTCCATCGACGTCGGTCGGTGGATTGTCCTGCGTGTTCTCGTCATCCCAAAAACCCAGCGCCCGCGCTTCTGCAACCGTGACGCGGTTCGTCTCGGCAACCTTTTCCATCGCACTGGCCAGCTGGCCCGGGTCGTTGACGTCAAGGTCTACGCGCGTCCACTTTTCGGGCGCCATCCGCCATTCGACCAGTGCCTGGGGTTTCAAGCGGGATTCGATCGGCAGCAGGCGCAGGCACGGCTGCAAACCGGCGTCATACGCCAACTCGGTGGGACACATCGTGGTCCGCCCGGCACTGGCCGGCATGATGCGTCGGCCATAACCGGCAAAAAAAACGGCGTTGATCAGTTCGGATTTGCCGCGCGAGTATTCGGCCACGAACGCGACCATCAACTTGTCCGACCGCAGGTGCTCGACCATGCGTTGCACACCCTCATCGGCACCGCCGTCGAGCAGTTGCTGGGCGACGAGCCACTCGCCGAAGGCTTTCAGGCGCCGCGCAGTCTCACGCCGCCAAACATCATGCCTGTCGAGTTGTTCGCTGAAACCCTTCACGGTCGCGCTCCGATTCGTAATGCGCACATATTACATCTGCACAACGTTTGGTTACAAGAAATCGACATTGGATCACGAATGCTGGCACGTTGGGCAGAAATATGTCGCTCGTTGGCCTTGCCGCAACATCCGAATCGGTGTCCCGCACACCACACAGGGCAGGCCGGACCGTCCATACACGGCCACGTCGGCCTGAAAATGCCCGGCTTCTCCAAGCGCGTTGGCAAAGTCGCGCAAGGTGGTGCCCCCGCGCTCGACTGCCCTCCCCAAGACCGTTCGAATCGCTGCATGCAACCGCATGGCGCGAGCCCTGGAAAGCGTGCACGCCCGCACGGTTGGGCGAATGCCGGCCACGAACAACGCTTCCGATGCATAGATGTTGCCGACACCGACCACGACGTCACCCGCCAGCAGCACCTGCTTGATCGGCGAGCGCCGCCGCCGCAGCGCCCCGTGGAATGCAGTCGTATCGAAACCGTCGCCCAGCGGCTCGACACCCAGCGACGACAGCAGCTTGCGCGCAGGCTCGGCATCCAGATCCGAGGCCCACACGACAGCACCGAAGCGCCGCGGATCGTGCAGGCGCAGCACGCCGCGACTGGTCTCCAGGTCGACGTGGTCGTGTGCACCGGGTGGCGGCGGCGCAAGCTGGAGGGTCAGGCGCCCCGACATTCCCAGATGGACAAGCACGATGCCCTCATCGAGTTCCAACACCAGGTATTTGCCGCGTCGCCCGACGTTCACGATCGTTCGCCCAACCAGCTTCTGGGCAGAAACACCAAGTGGCCAGCGCAACGGCCGACCCCACCGGGTCGCAACGATGCGGGCGCCACGGATGCGATCGACCAGGCTGCGCCGCGTGACTTCGACTTCGGGGAGTT
>CAZGOL010000067.1:0-3333 GCA_964527755.1 uncultured Ottowia sp. | reverse complement strand
GCGCCACGGATGCGATCGACCAGGCTGCGCCGCGTGACTTCGACTTCGGGGAGTTCCGGCATGGGCGTTGTTCAAGGCAACAGTGTGAGGTTCGATTATTATGGTTTGATGCCCCGTTTCACACGCGTTCTGACCGCGCTGACGTTGCTGTCGGCTGCTGCGTCCGGTCTAGCCCAGGACCCGCCTCAAGCAGCCGCTTCGGCGGCGAGCGCGGCGCAAATGCCGCACGCCTCCAGCCTCAGCGCCGGCCTGATGTACGAATTGCTGCTCGGCGAACTCACGCTGGGCGAGGGCAACCCCCAAGGCGCATCGGCCTACATGCTGGACGCTGCCCGCCGCAGTGGCGAAGAAGCGCTGTTTCGGCGTGCGACCGAGATGGCGGTGCAGTCACGCTCCGGGCCCGCAGCGCTGCAGGCGGTGCGCGCATGGCGCGAAGCCTTCCCGCACTCGGTAGAAGCCAACCGGTATGAATTGCAGGTGCTGATCGTGATGGGTCGCGTGGCCGAGACCGAGACCCCGTTGCTGGCCGTGCTCGACGAGGTGGCACCGAACGAAAAGATCGCTTTCGTCACCGCCCTGCCAGCGCTCTATCAGCGCGTAGCCGACAAGAGTGGTGCGGCGCAGGCCGTCGAGCGGGCACTGACTCGTGCAATCGAAACACCCGAGTTGGCCGCAGCAGCCTGGACCACAATCGGACGCATGCGCCTGCAGGCGGGCGACCAGAGCGGGGCGCTGTCGGCCGCGCGACTCGGCCAGAACGCTGAAACAAACTCAGAATGGCCCGCATTGCTGGCCTTGCAACTATTTGCCGGCAACGGCGAAGCCGAAGCCGAACCAGTCATCCTGCGCTACCTGGAGACGCCCAAAGCCAAGCCGGAGATCCAGATCGCCTACGTGCGCGCGTTGGTCGAGAGGAATCGCAGCACCGACGCTCATCAGCAACTCGACGCGCTCGCCAAACGGGCACCTGACTATCCCGATGGTTGGTTGATCCAGGGCATGCTGTACGCCGACGATCAGGCCGAAGCAAGAGCTGAACAAGCCCTGCTGCACTATCTTGACCTCGCTGCCAGGAACTCCGATGAACGGGGCGTCGACCGGGGTGTCGGACGCAACCAGGCCCGGCTGATCCTGGCGCGCATCGCCGAACGCAAGGGGGACGTCGCGCAAGCCGAGAAATGGCTGTCCGAAGTCGATTCGCCCGACCAGCGGCTGACCGTTCAGGTCCGCCGAGCAAGACTGCTTGCACGCGAAGGCAAGCTGGATGAGGCCCGCCAGATGATCCAGTCCGCACCGGAGCGCAACGTGGACGATTTCCGGCTCAAGCTCCAGGCGGAAGCGCAACTGCTGCGCGAACACGGTCAGGCCAAGCAGGCATTCGACCTGCTCGCCAACGGGCTCAAGCAGTATCCAGACGATGATGGCCTGCTGTACGACGCCGCGATGATCGCCGAGGCGATCGGGCGCCTGGACGACACGGAGCGGATGCTGCGCCGTGTGATCGAGCTCAAACCCGAGAACGCTCACGCGTACAACGCGCTGGGCTACGCACTCGCCGATCGCGGCGTGCGCCTGCCGGAAGCCAAGTCGCTGATCGAAAAGGCCGTGCAGTTGTCGCCCGATGACGCCTACATCCAGGACAGCCTGGGATGGGTCGAATTCCGGCTCGGGAACGTCGCCGAAGCGCGCCGTCTGCTGCAGGAGGCCTATCGCAAGCGCCCCAACGCCGAAATCGCGGCGCACCTGGGCGAAGTGCTGTGGACCCTGGGTGAGCAGGACGCCGCGCGCGACACCTGGCGCGCCGGCTTGCAGCTGGACGCGAATGACGAGGCGCTGCGCAAGACGTTGCAGCGCTTTCAGGTGAAACCGTGAGGCCACGGCGCCGCGCCGGACGCGCGCGCGGCCCGGTCCTCGTCGCGCTGCTGCTGGTCGGCTGCCTGCTCGCCTCATGCGCCAACCCGCCTCGCGCGAGCGGGCCGGCCGGCGCGCACCCCGAGCGGTGGAGCGGCCGCCTCGCGGTGCTGGTAGCAAGCGACCCGCCGCAGCAATTTCACGCCGGCTTCGACCTGGCCGGTACCCCCCAGGTCGGCCAGCTCGATCTCACCTCGCCGCTGGGCAGCACGCTGGCGGTGCTGCAATGGGCGCCCGGCCAGGCACTGCTGCGCCACAACGACCAGGTGCTCCACTACGACTCGCTGGGCGCGCTGGCCACAGCGGCCACCGGCACCGACGTGCCGGTACGCGCGCTCTTTGCCTGGTTGCACGGCACGCCCGAGCGCGTCGCGGGCTGGCAGGCCGACCTGAGCCAGTTGCAACAGGGCCGAGTGACCGCGCGCCGCGACGCACCGCCGCCCGCCGCCGAGTTGCGCGTGATCCTCGATCGCGACTGAACGAGCCATGCACGCCCTGCTTGACGTGCCGGCACCGGCCAAGCTGAACCTGTTCCTGCAGGTGACGGGCCGACGCGACGACGGCTACCACCTGCTGCAATCGGCCTTCGTGCTGATCGACTGGTGCGACACGCTGCACTTTGAAGTGCGCCGGGGCGGCGACCTGACGCGCGAGGATCTGGGCATGCCCCTTCCCGCCGACGACCTGGTGCTGCGCGCGGCGCGCGCACTGCGGCAGGCCACGGGCTGCGGGGCAGGCGCGCACGTGGTGGTGCACAAGCGCATTCCCGCGCAGGCCGGGTTGGGGGGCGGATCGTCTGATGCCGCAACCACGCTGCTGGCGCTCAATCGTCTGTGGGGTTTGGGCCTGACGCGGACGCAGTTGGCCGCGATCGGCCTGGCGCTGGGAGCAGACGTGCCGTTTTTCGTGCACGGGCGCAACGCATGGGTCGAGGGAATCGGCGAGCGCATCGAGCCGCTCAGCCTGCCGGCGACCCGATTTGTGGTCATCAAGCCACCCGCCGGACTCGAAACTGCTGCCATTTTTGGCGCCGCCGACCTGAAACGCGACTCGACACCAGCTATAATTTCAGGCTTTGTTGCAGACCCGTACCGGTTTGGCCGAAACGACCTGCAGCCGGTTGCCGAGCGGCTTTGTCCGCAGGTCGCCCAAGCGGTGGCGCTGCTTGCGCAGCACGGCCTGGCAGGCAGGATGACCGGCTCGGGCAGCGCGGTGTTTGCGCCGGCGTCGGCGCAATCGACGGCGCCGGTGGTTCCGCCGGGTTGGCAGGTTCGGCTTTGCAACAGTCTGGAGGCTCATCCGCTTTGCGGCTGGGCGGCCAGCGAAGATTGATCGGCGCGCGGCAGGCCCTGTCTGTCGCGCTCCCGTGCAGGGGAGTAGCCAAGTTGGTTAAGGCACCGGATTTTGATTCCGGCATGCGAG
>CAZGOL010000066.1:0-13224 GCA_964527755.1 uncultured Ottowia sp. | reverse complement strand
GCGCGATCCAGGTCTTCAAGCCCGACGCCGGCGGCAACATGCTGCTGGGCGCCGTCGGCCAGCTGCAGTTCGAAGTGGTGCAGCACCGCCTGAAGACCGAGTACGACTGCGACATCCGCCTGGAAGGCTGCCCCTACACCGGCGCGCGCTGGATCACGGCCGACACGCCCGCCGAGCTGAGCGCGTTCGAAAGCGCCTACCCGCTGCGCATGGCCCACGACGCCGCCGACGCCCTGGCCTACCTGTGCACCAGCCCCTACGACGTGCGCCTGGCGCAGGAGCGCTTCCCCAAGATCCACTTCCACCCGCTGCGCGAGCATGCGGGACTGAGCCTGGGCCATGCCGACTGAGCGCGGCACCCCGGTGCCATGAAACCGCTGCGCGAGTGGCGAGTGCCCGCCGGCATGGCCGGCGTGCTGACCGACATCGACGACACGCTGACGACGCAAGGCGCCATCACGTCCGACGCGCTGCAGGCGCTCGGCGCGCTGCACGCTGGCGGACTGCACGTGATTCCCATCACCGGGCGGCCCGTGGGCTGGAGCGAGCCCTTGGCTGCTGCCTGGCCGGTGGATGCCATCGTGGCCGAGAACGGGGCCGTCGCGCTGGTGCACGAAACTTCAGATCAAATCGGGTTTCAAGCCCCATCTGACACGCCACGGCAGCTATCAAAAATATATCAACAGACGGCGGATGTCCGGGCTGCCAATTTCGCGCGCATGCACGAGGTGCTGACACGGCTCGAGGCCAGCGTGCCCGGCGCGCGGCGCGCGCGCGACTCGGCCGGCCGCGAGACGGACATCGCCATCGACCACAGTGAATACACGCGACTGCCACAGGCAGCGATCGACGAGTGTCTGCGGATCATGCGCGAGGCGGGGATGAACGCCACCGTCAGCAGCATCCACATCAACGGCTGGTACGGAGCGCACGACAAAT
This sequence comes from uncultured Ottowia sp., assembly GCA_964527755.1. GTDB lineage: Bacteria > Pseudomonadota > Gammaproteobacteria > Burkholderiales > Burkholderiaceae_C > Ottowia. The sequence goes on along the minus strand of CAZGOL010000066.1, from coordinate 12,285 downwards.
GGGAAGGCGCGCGCTGGATCGTGCGCCAGTTGTTCGGGCGGGAGCTGAACGGGGAACTCGACCGGTGGGTCTACGTGGGCGACTCGACCAACGACGAACTCATGTTCCGGCACTTTCCGCACAGCGTGGGCGTGGCCAACATCGCACGCTTCGTGCCGCAGTTGCGCCATCGGCCGCGCTACGTGACGCCGGGCGAGCGGGGCGCGGGCTTTGCCGAACTGGCGTGCCACCTGCTGGCGAACCCACCACGCTGACGCGCGCCGTGGTCGGTACCTCGGAGTATAGCAACCCCCCGACGCGCGACTGCACCGTGATGAAAGTACCGGCGCGATTTTGGTTGTTCATAGGGTTAACCCTATAGTTTGGATGGAGTCGGGGTGCGATGATTCGCGCGCTGGCCAGCGCCCGCAATACCTCCGGGCCGACACGCCCTATCCCCCTCCCCATCCGTTCATCATGTCCACCACCATTGGCATCAAGGTCGATGAAACCCTGCGCGAACGCATTCGCGCCGCGGCCGACCAGGTCGGGCGCACGCCGCACTGGTTGCTGAAACAGGCTGCTCTGCTGTATGTCGACGCCATTGAACGGGGGGCGACGACGATCCGCCTTGCGCCCCCCGGCGACGCCCATTCCGCGTCGGCCTCCGACGAGGAGCAACCGGACAATCGGCATGAGGTGCAACCGTTTTTGGCCTTCGCCCAATCGGTGCAACCACAAACCCCGCTGCGCGCCGCCATCACCGCCGCCTGGCACCGGCCCGAGCCCGAGTGCCTGCCTGCGTTGCTGCCCCTGGCGCGCGCCGCCGACAGCGGCCAGGTGGCACGACTGGCGACCCGCCTGGTACAGGGCCTGCGCGACGCACCGGTGGTCGGCGGCGTCGCCGCGCTGGTGCAGGAGTTTTCGCTGTCCAGCCAGGAGGGCGTGGCGCTGATGTGCCTGGCCGAGGCGCTGCTGCGCATCCCCGACCGCGCCACGCGCGACGCGCTGATCCGCGACAAGATCAGCCGCGGCGACTGGCGCGCGCACGTCGGGCGCTCGCCGTCCCTGTTCGTCAACGCTGCCGCCTGGGGCCTGGTGCTGACCGGCAAGCTGACCGCCACCAGCAGCGAGAAGAGCCTGTCGGCGGCGCTGACGCGCGTGATCGGCAAGGGCGGCGAGCCGCTGATCCGCCAGGGCGTGCACCGCGCGATGAAACTGATGGGCGAGCAGTTCGTCACCGGCCAGAACATTGCCGAGGCGCTGGCCAACAGCCGCGCGCACGAGAGCCAGGGCTTTCGCTACAGCTACGACATGCTGGGCGAGGCCGCGACCACCGCGCGCGACGCCGAACGCTACCTGGCCGCCTACGAGCAGGCCATCCACGCCATCGGCGCGGCCTCGAACGGGCGCGGGATCTTCGAGGGACCGGGCATCTCGATCAAGCTGTCGGCGCTGCACCCGCGCTACGGCCGCGCGCAGCACGAGCGCGTGATGGACGAACTCCTGCCGCGCGTGCGGAACCTGGCCGAGCTCGCCCGGCGCTACGACATCGGCATGAACATCGATGCCGAGGAAGCCGAGCGGCTGGAGATCTCGCTGGACCTGCTCGAAGCGCTGTGCGCCGCGCCCTCGCTCAGGGGCTGGAACGGCATCGGCTTCGTCGTGCAGGCCTACCAGAAGCGTTGTCCGCAGGTGATCGACCACCTGGTGGACCTGGCCCGGCGCACCCGCCGTCGCCTGATGGTGCGCCTGGTCAAGGGCGCGTACTGGGACAGCGAGATCAAGCGCGCGCAACTGGACGGTCTGGCCGGCTATCCGGTCTACACGCGCAAGGCCTACACCGACGTGAGCTACCTGGCCTGCGCCCGCAAGCTGCTGGAGGCGCCCGACGCCATCTACCCGCAGTTCGCCACGCACAACGCCCAGACGCTGGCCAGCATCCATCAGCTCGCACTGGCCGTGGGCGGCAACTACTACAGCGGACAGTACGAGTTCCAATGCCTGCATGGCATGGGCGAGCCGCTGTACGCGCAGGTGGTCGGCCCCACGGCCGAGGGCAAGCTGGCGCGCCCGTGCCGAATCTACGCGCCGGTGGGCAACCACGAGACGCTGCTGGCGTACCTGGTGCGCCGCCTGCTGGAAAACGGCGCCAACACCTCGTTCGTCAACCGCATCGGGGACGTGAATGTGCCGGTGGCCGAACTGGTGGTCGACCCGGTGGACGAGGCGCTGCGGATCGCCCGCGATGAGGGCCGGCTGGGCGCGCCGCACCCGCGCATCGCGCTGCCCGCCGACTTGTTCGCGGGGCTCGGCAAGCTGGCGCGCGCCAATTCGCAGGGCATCAACCTCGCGCACGAGCAGCAGCTGGCTTCACTGGCCGCCGCCCTGCTCGCCAGCGCCAGCCAGTCGGCGTGGGCGGCGCCGCCGGGGGTCGAGCGGCCGGGCACGCCCGCGCCGGGCGACGGCTGGCAGCCACGGCCCAACCCGGCCGAACTCGCCGACCCCGTCGGCTGGGTGCGCGAGGCCACGTCCGAGGAGGCGCAGGCCGCGGTCGAGCGCGCCCGCCTGGCGTTGCCGATCTGGGCCGGCATGCCGCCCGCCGCGCGCGCCGACGTGCTGGCACGCGCCGCCGACCTGCTGGAGCAGCGCAGCCAGCCCCTGATGGGTCTGATCATGCGCGAAGCGGGCAAGACGCTGGCCAATGCGCTGGGCGAGATCCGCGAGGCGGCCGACTTCCTGCGCTACTACGGCGCGCAGGTGGCCGCGCGCTTCGACAACGCCGCCCAGCGCCCGCTGGGCGTGGTGCTGGCGATCAGTCCCTGGAATTTTCCGCTGGCCATCTTCACCGGCCAGGTCGCGGCCGCGCTGGCCGCCGGCAACACGGTTCTGGCCAAGCCCGCCGAGCAGACGCCGCTCACCGCCGCCGCGATGGTCGCGCTCCTGCACGAGGCGGGCGTGCCGCCCGATGCGCTGCAACTGCTGCCCGGCCCGGGGGAAACGGTGGGCGCGCAGCTCGTCGCGCACCCGCTGGTGGCGGGCGTGATGTTCACCGGCTCGACCGAAGTGGCGCGCCTCATCAACCGCCAGCTCGCCGCCCGCCTGTCGCCCGGCGGGCAACTCATCCCGCTGATCGCCGAAACCGGCGGGCAGAACGCGATGGTGGTCGATTCATCGGCGCTCGCCGAGCAGGTGGTGATCGACGTGCTGGCTTCGGCGTTCGATTCGGCGGGCCAGCGCTGCTCGGCGCTGCGCCTGCTGTGCCTGCAGGAAGACATCGCCGAGCGCCAGCTCGCCATGCTGAAGGATGCGCTGCTGGAGTGGCGCGTCGGCAACCCCGACCGCCTCTCGACGGACGTCGGCCCCGTGATCGACGACGCGGCGCGCGCGCAGATCGAGGCGCACATCGGCGCCATGGCCGCGGCGGGGCAAACCGTCACCCGGCTGGCGCTGCCGCCCGCGCTGAACGGGCACTACGTCGCTCCGGCGATCATCGAGATCGACCGCTGCTCGCGCCTGACCCGGGAGGTGTTCGGCCCGGTCCTGCACGTGGTGCGCTACCCGCGCGACGGGCTGGACACGCTGATCGCCGAAATCAACGCCAGCGGCTACGGACTCACGTTCGGCGTGCACAGCCGCATCGACGAGACGATCGACCACCTCACCGATCTCGTGCAGGCCGGCAACGTCTACGTCAACCGCAACGTCATCGGTGCGGTCGTCGGCGTGCAGCCCTTCGGCGGAATGGGCCTGTCGGGAACCGGGCCCAAGGCCGGTGGTCCGCTGTACCTGCATCGGCTGGTGCACGGCGCCCCCAACGCCGCATTCGAGGCCATCCCCGCCGACGCCGCGCGCGAGCCGCCGTCCGGCGCGACGGCGCTGCTGACGCGCCTGGGCGAAGCCGCGCTGCCACGGGTCGACGCGACGCTCGCGCACTCGCTGATCGCCGCCGCCGTGGGCGCCGCGCGCGTGGGTGCCAGTCAGTGGCTGCCCGGCCCCACCGGCGAATCCAACCGCTACCGGCTGCTGCCGCGCGGCCCGGTGTGGGCGCTGCCGCGCACCGCGCCGGGGCTGCTGGCGCAGGTGGCGGCGGCACTGGCCAGCGGCAACCCCTGCCACGTGATGCTGCCCGAGCAGGACGCAGACTGCACGACGCTGTGGCAGGCCCTGGTCGATGTCGCTGGCGAGGCCGGCGGAGAGTGGCTGCACCTGGCCCAGGCCACCGGCCTCGACGACGCGCAGGCGCCGATCGCCGCGCTGCTCTTCGAGGGTGACGGCGATGCGCTGCAGCGCGTGGCCGCCCGGCTCGCGGATCGGCCTGGCCCCATCGTGCGCGTGCAAAGCCGGGCCAGCGACGAACTGCTTGCCGGCCGCGGCTACGACCAGACCGCGCTGGTGCACGAGCAGTCGATCAGCACCAATACCGCGGCGGCGGGAGGCAACGCGCAGTTGATGACGATGGCGTGACAGAGGCTGTGGGACAAAATGCGGCCGCCATCACTTGCACCACCATGACATGCTTCTGACGAGCGCCGCGCTCATCGCCGTGCTGATCGGGCTCTGGCTTGCGTCCGTCGCGAGCCAGCTTTCCATGCTGCGCTGGTCGCGCCGGCGCTTTCGCACGGCGACGGCGCAGCAGGCATCGCTCGCGCATGCCGACCTCTTCGAGCGCGACGGCCAGGCGCTGTCCGAGCTCGGCTTCGAGCCGCTGGGCTGGTGCAGCATGGACGATCCCGATGGGCGCGAGCCCTCCACGGTGGCGCGTGTGCTGGTGCGCCGTGCCGGCGCCACGCTGGCGGTCTTGCACCCCATCTCGCTGGCGCAACGGCCCAACGAGCTCTCCATCTCCCTGGTCACCCGGTTTGCCGATGCCCGAACGCTGACCAGCGTGCGCAATTTCCCGCTGGAAGCCTGTTTCTCCGGGCCCGTGGAGATCCGGCGCAGCCATGCGGTGGAAAGCCTCGAGGCCTTGCTGGCGGCGCACGGGAAGGCGTGCGCGCAGTTGGGTGCCCCGGCGATCGTCGATGTGCCCGACTGGCCTGCCCTGGTCCGGTGGTTCGATGCCCGCTGGAGCCGCTTCATGGACGATCTGGTCGCGCGCCGGTGGCTGCGCCGCGGCGCCGATGGTTCGCTGCGCCTTTGCCTGCGACGTTATCTGCCGTTCTTTCACGCGCTGGCGAGGACGCCGAGCGCCGCCCCGCGGGACGAAGTGCCCATGGCGCGCCAGCTGGCGTTGTTGGCCCGGTACCAGCGCGAGCTGTCCAACACGCCCACTGCCGGCCTGCAATGGGCCCTGATGGTCGTGATCACCACGGCCTTCGCGCTGTGCCTGAGCCGGTTTGTTGGCGACGGCTGGGCCGGCCCCTGGCTGGCGCCCTGGATCGCGCTGACGCTCATCCTGCACGAGGGTGGGCGCTACCTTGCCATGCGGGCGCTGGGCTATCGCGGCGTCCGCCTGCCGTTGCTGGCCGTGTTCAGCCGCGGCACCGTCGGCATCGATCCCGCGCCGTCGGGCGTGCACCAGGCGCTGGTGGCCCTGGCCGCCACCCTGCCCGGCATCATCCTCGGCTGGGTGGGCTTGCTGGCCTGGTTCGGCGCCTCCACGTTCGACGGCGTGGTGCTGCGCATGGCGGCAGCCGCACAGGACGGCACGGTCGCCTGGCTGATCGGCGTGTCGGTGCTGCTGGTTTTCAATTACGCGCTCTTGTTGCCGCTGCGGTCCCTGGCAGGCGGCGAGCTGGCGCAAGCCTTGCTCCCGGCCACGCGCCCGTGGCTGGTCCTTGCGGTGGTGGGCGCGGGACTGGCCGTGGTGCTTGTCTATGCGTGGCGCTTCAACCCCTGGCTGAGCTTGCTGATCGCAGCCTTGCAGGTGTCGGTGTGGCTGCCGGCTTGGCGCCAAGCTAGGCTGGTGCGCCAGTTTCGCGCTGCGCCACCTGAGCCGGTGCGCGACGCGCAACTCCTCGCCCTGTGCGCCCGCGAGGCGCCGGACGCCGGGCTGATGCAGCACCTCGAGCGCGCGATCGCACTGCGCAGCCGCTTGGATCAGGCCACCCCAGCCGTCGGCGCCCGCCTGCTGGTGCTGCTGCTCTGGCTCGCGCCGTTTGGGCTGCTGGTGCTGCACCCGGTCGGGCACGGGGTGCTTTGGCTGGTTCGGGTGCTGGGGACGCCGTGATGGACGATGGCGTGACGAGGCGGATACCGACGCGTTTGCGGCCAGTCGATGTTTTGATGTTCAATTCGGCCTGAAGGCTTGTCCATGCTGCCAAAGCAGCTATCAAAACCATATCGACCAACGAGGGTGCGACGGGTTCCCTGGCGTCAGTGCAGCGGTTCGGACGTCACGGGCGCCTGCACCGCCGCGTCGCGACGCACCAGCAGCCAGCCGGTCCACGCCAGCCAGAGCAACGCCAGCGCCGCCGCCAGGGCGACCAGCCAGCGGCCCAGGCGCACCTGGTCGTCCAGCAGGTAGGCGTTGCACAGGCGCAGCGGCGAGTCGATGTAGAGCATGCCGACCACGGCCATCATCGGCAGCACGTTGCCCAGGAAAAAGAACTGCAGCACCAGCCCCGCCGCCCGCCAAGACAGGCGCAGCGCGGCGCCGGCCGCCAGCAGCGCCGCCAGCTTGGAGAACTCGACGTCCGGACGCACCAGCGCCAGATCGAGCACCCGCGGCACCATCAGCACCGCCAGCACCACGATGACCGCGACCAGTCCGCTGGCGCCATAGACGTTCCAGCGCGCCAGCCGGGCGCGCCACGCCGGCGGCACGGCCGCGGTCAGCAACGCGCCCGCCAGCAGGCCCAGCGGAAACTGCAGCACCATGTGGCGCCACATGCTCGCCTCCAGCAGGTGGCGCGAGCCCGGCAGCGCCAGCAGCACCAGCAGCAGCGCGCCCGCTCCCGCCTGCCAGCGCCAGCCGTGCGCGCTCATGCGGGTGGCGCGGCCGGCTGCCGCCGCGCGACGTGGCGCGCGTAGTCGAGCGCCAGTTGCCGCTCGCGCAGGTCGAACACGCGCAGCAGGCGGCCACGCGCGTCGAACACCAGCAGCGCGGCGTTGTGCTCGAAGTCGCCGCGCCCGTCGGGCACCACCACCACGCCCAGGCGGCGCAGCAGCGCCTGTTCGGCCTGTGCATCGGGCACGCGCACGAAGCGCCACAGCGCCGGATCGGCCTTCAGTTGCCCGGCGTAGGCGCGCAGCGCGGACGGGTCGTCGCGCGCGCCGTCGAAACTGATCGACAGCAGCCGCACGGGCGCCGCACCCGAAGCCGCTGTCTCGCGCAGGTCCGCCTGCAACTGCTGCAAGCTCGAGCCCAGCGCGAGACACACGGTCTGGCAACGGGTGTAGACGAAGTCGACGATGGTGGCGCCACCGTCCTGCGCGAGCAGCGCCGGCAGGTCGGCGGCGCTCACGTCCGGCCCCTGCACCGGAACCGATGGCGCGGGCACCGGACGCAAGGCCACTTCCAGGCGCCGCGCGTCCTCGTCGGTCCAGACCTGAAAGCCGTGCGTCAGGCCGCTGGCCGCCCACAGGCCGCCCAGCACCCACAGGGCGGCGAGCAGCGCGGTGCGCAGCATGGAGCGAACCCGGCGTTCAACCGCCCGTGGCCAGCGCCTTGAGCGCCGCGCCACCCTCGAACGGGGTGGTGCGCGCGGCACCGGCCTTGCGCTCGGTCTCGAACAGGCTGGCCTGGACGGCCTCGGCTTTGTTGCCCCAGGCGCTGCGGATGTAACTGGCGACGCCGGCCAGTTCGGCATCGCTCAACTGTGCGAAGGCGGGCATCTGGCCCTGGTATTTCTGCCCCTCCACCTCGATCTCGCCGGTGACGCCATGCAGCAGGATGTTGGCCAGGATGCGCGGCTCGCCATGCACCCATTCGGAGCCGTCGAGCGGCGGGAAAACCCCGGGCAGCCCCTTGCCGGTGGCCTGATGGCAGGCGGCGCACTGGGCGGCGAACAGCGCCTTGCCATCGACGGCGGCGCCTGCCGCCCCCGGCTGCGGCCCCGACAGGTCAGCCAGCGTGCGGTGATCGCCCAGCGCCGGGCGGGTGTAGGGACCGGAGGTGAGGATGTAGACCACGCCGAACAGCACCATGCCCACCGCGATCAGCGCCGGCAGCAGCGGCATCGGGCGGATGCGCTCCTCGGGGTCGAGTTTCTCGCGCTGCTGGGCGCGATCGGCGTCTTGGTTATCGGGCATGAAAGTACCTCACGGATTCGGGGCGGGCGGCCGGGCGCGGATGCCGGTCACGCGGGGGCGCGCTCATTTGGGCTCCGGCGGCAGCACCGGGTAGTTGCGCTTGAGCGACTGCAGGTACTTGACCAGGTCGATCGCCTCGGGCCTGGCCACCACGACCTTGCCCTTGGGCTGGAAGTCGGGCGGCAGCTTGACCTCGACCTCGTCGGCGTCGGGCTTGTCCTTGACCTCAAACAGATAGGGGTAGGACGGCATGATCGAGCCGGGCACGTAGGCGCGCGGCTGGTACAGGTGCCCCAGGTTCCAGTCGGCGCTGGGCTGGCGCACGCCGATGTTGAACAGGTCGGGGCCGGTGCGCATGCTGCCCAGCAGGTGCGGGCGGTCGTACACGTAGTCGCCCGCGACCGAGGCGCGGCCCCAGCCGCGCTTGGCGTCGGGCCCGAAGCTGGCGTCGCGCGGCTGCTGCGAATGGCAGTACATGCAGCCGTTGGCAATGTAGACCTCGCGCCCGCGCAACTCGGCGCTGGTGTAGGGCTTGAGACCCTCGGGCGCGGGGACGTCACGCACCTGGAAATACGGGATCACCACCAGCACCGCGGCGGCGAAGGCGAAGGTCACCATCGCGCCGGTGACGAGCTTGACTTCATTTTCCATGGACAACCTCCAGCGGCCGGCCTTCGTGCGTGAACAGCGCGGCTCCGGCGCGCGTCGGACCGAAGCGCAGCACCATCACGAACACGTGGGCGGCGAAGATCAGGTGGCTGAGCAGCATCAGCGAGCCACCCACGCTGCGCCAGTACAGGTAGGGGATGGTGAGCGTCACCGAGTCCATGAAGGGACGCGACGCATCGAGCATGGCCAGACCCTGCAGCCACCCACCGTAGGTGAGCGGCCCGAAGTAGATCAGGATGCCGACGGCCGCCAGCCAGAAATGCGCCGAGATCAGGCGCGGGTACGGCCATTCCCAGTGCAGCACGCGCGGCAGCATGAAGTAGATGGCGCCGAACAGCACCATGGTGACGAAGCCGTAGGCGCCCAGGTGCGCGTGCGCGACCGTGTAGTGCGTGAAGTGCGCCACCTGGTTGACGCCGCGCAGCGCCTCGAACGACCCCTGCAGCGACGACGCCATGTACATCAGGCCGCCGAACATCATGAAGCGCAGCGTGGGCGAGAACAGCGCCAGCTTCATGCGACCCCACATGGTGCCGGCCATGTTGATCGAGAACGCCACCACCGGCACGATCATCATCATGCTCTGCACGATCGACAGCGTGACCAGCCACTCGGGCACGGGGCCGCCCACCAGGTGGTGGCCACCGGCCTGCGCATAGAAGAACGCCAGCGTCCAGAAGCCGAGGATCGAGAGGTTGTACGAACTCACGCGGCGCCCGATCACCTTGGGCAGGAAGTAGTAGATCGCGCCCAGCGCCGCCGGGGTGAACCACAGGCCCAGCACGTTGTGGCCGTACCACCAGTTCATGGTCGCCTGCTGCACGCCGAAATGCAGGCCCGGGAACTTGGCCACGATGAACAGCAGCGCGATCCACAGCAGGCCGCCCACGTGATACCAGGCGCTGACGTAGAGCTCGTGCGCCTTGCGGTGCGCCACCGTCGAGAGCACCGGGACGATGATGCAGACAAAGCCCGCGACGATGAACACGCCGATCTGCCAGGGGATCTCCAGGTATTCGAGCCCCGCCGTCCAGCCCGCGCCGATGCCGCCGATGGCGCTGGCGATGCCCACGTTGATCAGCGCGCCGCCCATCATCACCCACAGCGGCCCGCGCAGCGGCGTGCGCATCAGGCGCGGCATCAGCCACACGATGATGCCCAGCTCGGCGTTGGTGATCCAGCCGTAGAGCACCGCCGTGAGGTGGATGGTGCGCATGCGACCGAAGGTCTCCCACGCCTCGGAGACCAGCCAGTCGGGCCAGTGCAGCTTGAGCGACGCCGTGAGCCCGGCCAGCGAACCCAGCACCAGCCACATGACCGAGAACGCGATGAACATGAAGACCGGGAACGCCGACGAGCGATCGGCCGCGATGCGATCCTGGACTTCCTCCGGGTCTTCCGACTGGGCCTGCTCGCGCCCCTTGTCCAGCGTCTCCGTGATGGCCTGCTGCAAGCGCGCCTCATCGTGCTGGCCGAGCGCCGGATCGTCGGCGCGGTTGACCTCGCCCGGCGCGAAGATGACGCCGGCGGCCTTGGGGTTCTCGACGAACAGGCCCTTGCGCATCGACCACATGAAGGCCACCAGCCCGAGCAGCGAAAGGATGAAGGCCGACAACAGGCTGATTACCGCTGGTTCCATGGTGGGGTCCTCTTGGTTTGCATCGTGCGCTCGGCTGACAAATTGCGGATTCGGGGTCGCGCGCCGGACCCAATCGATTGGACGGCGGCGGTTGGATGGGCATCGATGGGGCGCGGTGCGTCGCGCCCGACCACGCAAAACCCTGCTTTATGCCCGAGGTGCGGCACGCTGTCGCGCCACCCGGGTCCAAACTTGCACTTCGATCAGGGTTACCGCTTGACGCGCGCGGAGACGCGTCGTCCGGATTCGGCATCACCACGCGACCTGCGCCGCGATGCCGAGGTTGCGCCTTCGCCTATTTCCTGGGGCCGAACCCCGCGCACCAGCCCTTGGCGTTGACGTCGAAGCCGGGGAAAAGCGCGCACGCCCCATAGGCCTCGCCGGCCTTGCCCTGGTAATGCACGCAGCTCGCACAGTCCTGGCCGGGCTGGTGCGGCGCGACGGCCTTGGCGGCGTCTTCCACATAGTTCAGCGCCTTGGCCGTGGGGCTCTTGTCCAGGCTCAGGTGTGGCAGCGCTGCCCAGGCGCGGCGCGGCAGCGAACCCAGCAGCACCAGTGCCGTGGTCGCGAGCTGGAAAAAGCGACGGCGATCGGAAGCGGCTTCGAACTTCATGTGCGTTCTCCTTGACAGACCTCGCATCGAGGCGCTGCGAAAGCCAGCGTACGACGCTCGGTCCACGCCCATCGGGACTCCGTCGGTTGACCCCGTGCGCCGCTTTGGTATTGGATGCCTGAACGCAGGAGCGGCACACCGCCCCATCCGGCAGGGGTCCGGGTGCCGGGTTCAATGGCGCGGTCGACGGCCGGATCAGGTGCGCGCCAGCACCGGCGCCAGCGCGATGCCAGTGTGCGTGCCAGCGCGCACCAGATTTTCCGGGGTGCCGGCGGCGACGATGCGCCCGCCGCCCGCGCCGCCTTCAGGGCCCAGGTCGATGATCCAGTCGGCCTCGGCGATCAGGTCGAGGTCGTGCTCGATGACCAGCACGCTGTGGCCGCCGTCGACCAGGCGGTGCAGCACGCGGATGAGCTTTTCGACGTCCTGCATGTGCAGGCCCACCGTGGGCTCGTCGAGCACGTACAAGGTGTGGGGCGCTTTTTGGCCGCGCCTGGCGATGTCGTCGCGCACCTTGCTGAGTTCGGTGACGAGCTTGATGCGCTGCGCCTCGCCGCCGCTGAGGGTGGGGCTGGGCTGGCCCAGGGTGAGGTAGCCCAGGCCCACGTCCTGCAGCAGCTGCAGCGGGTGGGCAATGGCGGGCATGCTGGCGAAGAAGTCGACGGCCTCGTCCACCTCCATGCGCAGCACGTCGCCGATGCTTTTGCCGCGCCAGCTGACGGCGAGCGTTTCGGGGTTGAAGCGCGCGCCGTGGCAGGCCTCGCAGGGCACCTTGACGTCGGGCAGAAAGCTCATGGCGATGGTGCGCATGCCCTGGCCTTCACAGCTGGGGCAGCGGCCGGCGCCGGTGTTGAAACTGAAGCGCCCCGGCAGGTAGCCGCGCGCCCTGGCCTCCAGCGTTTCGGCGTAGAGCTTGCGGATGGCGTCCCAGAAGCCGATGTAGGTGGCGGGGCAGGAGCGCGGGGTTTTGCCGATGGGGGTTTGGTCGACCTCGAGCACGCGGTCGATGGCGCCAAAGCCTTCGATGCCGGTGCAGCCGATCAGGCCGTGACTATTGATTTGATAGCCGTTTGCGCTTGATGGCTGGGCGCTGGAGGCCGATTTTGATTTGGAATCGGGGCGCACGAAGCGCTGCACGTTGGCCAGCAGCACGTCGCGCGCCAGGGTGGATTTGCCCGAGCCCGACACG
>CAZGOL010000065.1:8924-13303 GCA_964527755.1 uncultured Ottowia sp. | reverse complement strand
CAGTACAGCCCGCTGCCCATCAGCCTGATGGCCGCCTCGCTGTTTGCCGTCAACAAGGGCTACATGGACGATCTCGAGGTCAAGCAGGTGCTGCCCTTTGAGTCGGGTCTGCACGCCCACCTGAAGGACAAGCACGCCGCGCTGTTGCAACGCATGGAAGGTGGCAAGGCGCTGGACAAGGACAAGGAAGCCGAGAGCGAGTTGACCGCAGCCATCGAGGCGTTCAAGAAGACGTTCTCCTGATCGCGACCTGAGCAGCGAAGGAGTCAACCATGGCGACCGGCAAGGAAATCCGCGGCAAGATCAAGAACTTCGAAAGCACCAAGAAAATCACCAAGGCAATGGAGATGATCTCGGTTTCGAAGATGCGCAAGGCGCAGGAGCGCATGCGCTCGGCACGCCCCTACGCGGAGAAGGTGCGCAACATCGCCACTCACCTGGGCGAGGCCAACCCCGAATACACGCACGCCTACATGAAGGTCAACGACGTCAAGCGCGTCGGCTTCATCGTCGTGACCACCGACAAGGGTTTGTGTGGCGGGCTGAACACCAACGTGCTGCGCGCGGTGACAACCAGATTGCGTGAGTTGCAGGAAGGCGGCTTTGCCACCGACGCCGTCGCTATCGGCAACAAGGGCCTGGGTTTTCTCACCCGCATCGGCGCCCGCGTGGTGGCGCAAAGCGTGCAATTGGGCGACACGCCGCATCTGGACAAGTTGATCGGCCCGGTCAAGACCTTGCTGGACGAGTACGCCCAGGGCAAGCTCAGCGCGGTCTATATCGCCTACACGCGCTTCATCAACACGATGAAGCAGGAGTCGATGGTCGAAACTCTGCTGCCCTTGTCGACCGAGGCCATGCAGCAGCAGACGCGCGACAGTGGTGCCGGGCACGCCTGGGACTACATCTACGAACCCGATGCGGCCACGGTGATCGACGAACTGCTCAAGCGTTATGTCGAAGCGCTGGTCTACCAGGCGGTGGCCGAGAACATGGCCTCCGAGCAGGCTGCTCGCATGGTCGCCATGAAAGCCGCGACCGACAGCGCCGGCAACCTGATCAACGAGCTCAGGCTGGTCTATAACAAGACGCGCCAGGCGGCGATCACCAAGGAACTGTCCGAGATCGTCGCCGGCGCCGCCGCCGTCTGACGATGCCCGTTGCATCGCCCACACCCGAATCAAATCATTGGAGCAAGACTATGGCTCAAGCGAACCTCACGAAGAACGCAGGCGTTCAGGGAAAAATCGTTCAATGCATCGGCGCCGTGGTGGACGTCGAATTCCCCCGGGACCATATGCCCAAGGTGTATGACGCACTCAAGATGGATGGCACGACGTTGACACTGGAGGTGCAGCAGCAACTGGGCGATGGCATCGTGCGCACCATCGCGCTGGGATCCAGCGACGGGTTGCGTCGCGGGATGATGGTCATCAACACCCACCGTCCGATCACGGTGCCGGTCGGCAAGGCCACGCTGGGTCGCATCATGGACGTGCTGGGCAACCCCATCGATGAACGCGGCCCGGTCGACCAGACGCAGACCGCCCCCATTCACCGCAAGGCCCCGGCGTACGACGAGCTGTCGCCATCGCAGGAACTGCTGGAGACGGGCATCAAGGTGATTGATCTGATCTGCCCGTTCGCGAAGGGCGGCAAGGTGGGCCTGTTCGGTGGCGCCGGCGTCGGCAAGACCGTGAACATGATGGAGCTCATCAACAACATCGCGAAGGCGCACTCTGGTCTGTCGGTGTTCGCGGGCGTGGGTGAACGAACCCGCGAGGGCAATGACTTCTACCACGAGATGTCGGATTCCAAGGTGGTCGTTCAGGAGAACCTGGGCGAGTCCAAGGTGTCGATGGTCTACGGCCAGATGAACGAGCCGCCGGGCAACCGCCTGCGCGTGGCACTCACGGGCCTGACCATCGCCGAGTCCTTCCGTGACGAAGGCAGAGACGTCCTGTTCTTCGTGGACAACATCTACCGCTACACCCTGGCCGGTACCGAAGTGTCCGCTCTGCTCGGCCGCATGCCTTCGGCGGTCGGCTACCAGCCGACGTTGGCCGAGGAAATGGGCCGCTTGCAGGAGCGCATTACGTCCACCAAGGTGGGTTCGATCACATCCATCCAGGCCGTGTACGTGCCGGCCGACGACCTGACCGACCCGTCGCCCGCCACCACCTTCGCCCACCTCGACTCCACCGTGGTGCTCTCGCGCGACATCGCCGCGCTGGGGATTTACCCCGCCGTTGACCCGCTGGATTCCACCAGCCGCCAGCTCGACCCGCACGTGGTTGGCGAAGAGCACTACACGGTGGCTCGCGCCGTGCAGGGCACGCTGCAGCGCTACAAGGAACTGCGCGACATCATTGCGATTCTGGGCATGGACGAACTGTCGCCCGAGGACAAGCTGGCCGTGGCGCGCGCACGCAAGATCCAGCGTTTCCTGTCGCAGCCCTTCCACGTGGCCGAAGTGTTCACCGGAACGCCGGGCAAGTACGTGTCGCTCAAGGACACCATTGCCGGCTTCAAGATGATCGTCAATGGGGAGTGTGACCACCTGCCCGAGCAGGCCTTCTACATGGTCGGTCCCATCGAGGAAGCCATGGAAAAGGCCAAGAAGGTCTGACCGCCGGCAATGGATTGAACGTCCAGCGAACGGGGCGATGGCCACCAACTTTGGTCCACGCCCGACGCTGCTACCAGGAGAAACCATGGCCAACACCATTCACGTCGACGTGGTCAGCGCCGAAGAGTCGATTTTCTCGGGCGAGGCCACCTTCGTCGCGTTGCCTGGCGAAATGGGTGAGCTCGGCATCTATCCGCATCACACCCCGCTGATCACGCGCATCAAGCCTGGTTCGGTGCGCATCCGAAAAGCCGATGGCGGCGAGGAGTTCGTGTTCGTCGCCGGCGGTATCCTTGAGGTGCAGCCACATGTGGTTACCGTGCTGTCCGATACCGCCATCCGTGGCAAGGATCTGGACGAGGCCAAGGCCACGGATGCGCGCAAGCAGGCCGAGGAAGCACTGAAGGACGCCAAGAGCGAGATCGACATGGCGCGCGCCACCTCCGAGCTGGCGGTTCTGGCAGCCCAGATCGCGGCGCTGCGCAAGTACCGCGAGCGCCACTGAAGCCCGAGGTTCCGCGGTTTCGTGAAAACCTGCCGGTTGGCAGGTTTTTTCATGGGTCGGCGAGGCGCCCACCGGTCGGGCGGCAGCCCTAGAATCGCAGCATGTTTGAGCGGCGATCCTCACGCAGCGAGGCCATGTTCGACCGGGCGGCGGCGCTGCTCGCGATGAAGCACGCGTTGGTGGAGCTCAAGCAGACCGACGCGCGCAAGGTGGTCAACTACATGCATCCGGAGCAGGTGGCCGCCGGTACCGTGCTGATGCGTGAGGGCGACAAGGATCGCAGCGATTCCATGGCGCTCATCATTGCCGGGGAGGTGACCGTCGAGAGCGTCACCCCGACCGACGATCTGGTCGTTTCGGTTCTCGGCTCGGGTGGCCTGATCGGTGAGATGGGTTTGATCGACCAGGGGGCGCGCTCGGCCACGTGCACGGCCACCACCGATGTCGTTCTGGCCGTCCTGACCCGCAAGGGCCTCACCCGCATGATCGAGGAGCAGCCAGCGGTCGCCGCACGGTTGTTGATGATCATGTGCAAGAACATCGCCGATCATCTGCGCGAAACCAACCGAAAACTGCTCACCATGGCGCGTGTGAGCCGTGCGATGCAGCAGGAACTCGATGCCACGCACGCCATCAACCGACGTCTGCTCGAAAGACCCGGCGCGCAGGGCGTCAAGACGCCGGCCTAACCAGCCAGAGGGCACATCGACCGCACGACGGCTGTCAGAGCAACACCGGCTCGTCCGGCAATTCGTTGCCGGTCGGTGCGCTCTCGGCCGTGGCATCGCGCGCAAACCGCTCCACCAGCAGGGCTGACACTTCCCCCACGGCCTGCATGAGGCCTTCTTCGAAACGGTTCGCGCGCAGGGCGTCACCCAGACGATCCACCGCCGCGCGCCAGGCTTGCGCGGACACGCTGCGCGCCACGCCGCGGTCGGCCACCAGTTCGATCGAGCGTTCGGCCAGCAACAGGTAGATCAGCACGCCGTTGTTGTGCTCGGTGTCCCACACGCCGAGCTTGGAGAACATCATCAACGCGCGTTCGCGCACGATGTGGCGGATTGGCACGCGCCGGCGCAAGTGCCGCCACAGGTAGCTGGTGGGCAGGCCGGCTTCCACGCAGATCCGCACCTGGCCGCTGTGTCGAGTCTCGCTTTCGGCCACGCAGCGGCGCAGTCGCTCGGCCGCATCGCGCGGCAGTGCGCGACGCGTGTCGTGCACGTCCAGCCAGCGATGACGCCACAG
>CAZGOL010000065.1:6270-8824 GCA_964527755.1 uncultured Ottowia sp. | reverse complement strand
GCGCAGCATCATGGCGACGGCAGGCACCGCGAAAAGCGCCATCAGGATCAACTCGAAGTTGCCACCCGCCAGCGTGAGATCGAGCGAATCCGGGGGCGCGGCCACCGCGGGCAGTTCTTCGCCGCGGATGCGCGCGGCCAGCTGGTCCACCGCCGCATCCAGGCCGCCGGCGAAGTCGCCGCGCCGAAACGCCGGCATCATCACCTCGTCGATGACGTGCTTGGCCGCGATGTCGGGCACCGCACCCTCCAGCGCCTTGGCCACTTCGATGCGCATGTGCCGGTCGTTCTTGGCCACCAGCACGATCAGGCCATCGCCGACGTCCCTGCGGCCGATCTTCCAGGCGTTGCCCACGCGGTTGGCATAGGCGGCGATGTCTTCCGGTGCCGTGGTCGGCACAAGAAGCACCACCATCTGCGAGCCCTTGTCGCGTTCCAGCGCGGCCAGCTTGTCTTCCAGCGCGGCCAATTCGGGCGCGCCGAGCGTGCCCGTCCGGTCGATCACTCGGGCGGTCAGGGGCGGCACCGGTTGCAGGCCGGCTGCCTCTTGGGCTCGAGCCCCGAACACCAGTGCGCCAGTCAGTACAAGCGCAACCCAGGCCCACGCGAACCGGGCGAATCGGTGTGTCATCGCTGAGCGTCCGCGAACTGAACCAGCACGCCGTCTCGACGCCGCGATTCGCATCGAGAGCTTGCCATCGGCCCGCCTCGAGTCCGAATGGTGACTTGACGGATCAAGCCGCCAGCCGACCGTGCTCCGGGAGCCAGCGCCGGTGACATGCTTGCGCCCGACCGATGGCCGCGTCCTTCAACGCGAGGCGCCCGGCGCAGGGCCGAACTGGACCTTGGGCGGACTGGCGATCACGGCTTCGTTGGTGACGCTGAAGTTTTCCTTGGGTGTGTAGCCGAACACCATTGCTGTCAGATTGCTCGGGAACTGGCGCGCGAGGACGTTGTATTCCTTGACCGCTTCGATGTAGCGACCGCGTGCCACTGCGATGCGGTTTTCTGTGCCTTCGAGCGCCACGCGCAGATCGGCGAATGCCTTGTTCGCTTTCAGATCGGGGTAGCGCTCCACCGTCACCATCAGGCGGCTGAGCGCGCTGGACAGTTCGCCCTGGGCGGCCTGGAACTGCTGGAAGGCTTGCGGATTGTTCAGCGTTTCGGGCGTGACCTGGATGCTCGTGGCCTTGGCTCGGGCCTCGATCACCTTGGTCAACGTGTCCTGCTCGAAGCTGGTTTCCCCCTTGACGGTGTTGACCAGGTTGTCGATCAGGTCGGCACGCCGCTGGTACTGATTGACAACTTCGCTCCAGGCGGACTTGGTGGCCTCGTCCAGGCGCTGAAAGTCGTTATAGCCGCAACCCGTGAGCGCGAGTGCCAGCACCAGCGTCCCGCCAAGCCGGATGAACCAATGGGTCATGAACGATTTCCTCCGCGTCCTTGCCCTGCATTTCGCAGGGCCGCCATTTTGCCGCAGTTTGGCGTCGGTATCCTGACCGGGCAGCGCGCCGGCCGCTGGGTGGCCGAAACCATGCACAATGCCGGGAGCAGTTCGTGCAACCTTCCGCGCCGGTCATCAATGTCCAAACCTCGCCACCGCGCCACCATCCCGGGTGGTTCAGCCGACGATGTGGAGGCTGCCTTCTACGAGGCGCTGCAGACCGGCAACCTCGATCAATTGATGGCGTGCTGGGCGGACGAGGAGGAGATCGTCTGCGTCCACCCGAGCGGCGGTCCCCGCCTGGTGGGAGCCGCCGCCATTCGCGCCAGCTTCGAGAACATGTTCATCCAGGGAACGATTTCAGCCAAGCCAAGCCGTGTGCGCCGCGTCAGTTCCTTTGGTTTGGCGGTTCACAGCGTGGTCGAGCAGGTCACGGTCATGACGCCGGACGGCATTCAGGAAGTCTGGATCGTGGCGACCAACGTGTACATCAAGATCGCGGAGGGCTGGCGCATGGTGGCGCATCACGCCACGGCCGGGCGCAACGGGCCGGTCGAGAACACGATGCCGGGACAGTTGCTGCACTGAGCGAAAGGGTGCTGGGCTCGACCATGACGACGATCGGATGACTGCCGCATGGACGACCTCGTCAGGCAAGCGCTTGCCAAGTGGCCCCACGTGCCGCACTGCCATGGCTGGCTGGGGCTGGACGGGCGCGGCCACTGGTGGCTGCGCGATGCGGCGGCGCAGGCCCGGGGGGCTTTTGCCAGCGGGGCGCCGGGCGCGCGTGGCACGCGCCTGGAGCATGAGCGCCTGATCGACTTCATCGGACGCAACTACCAGGCGGACGGCCAGGGCTGCTGGTATTTCCAGAACGGGCCGCAGCGCGTCTACGCCGAGCTCGAAGCGGCGCCGTGGATCTGGCGCGTGCAACCCGATGGCGCGATCGTGTCGCACACCGGCCATGCGGCGCAGGTGCGCGAAGTCCTGCTCGATGAGGTGGGGCGCCTCTTTCTGGCGACCGATCTGGGCCTGGGTCTCGTTCACAGCCAGGACATGGAACTGGCCGCTGCCGCCGTCGAGCGCGGCGCCTGGGTGCCGAAGCCGGTGG
>CAZGOL010000065.1:0-6170 GCA_964527755.1 uncultured Ottowia sp. | reverse complement strand
CGCGGCGGCATGGCGCCCTTGCCGTTGGTGGCGATCTTCATGATCGCATCCATGCCCTCGGCGATGCGTGGAGCCCAGGCGGCCTTGTCGCCGAGCTTGGGCGCGCCGGCAATGCCGGCCGTGTGACAGGCGGCGCAGGTCTTGTCGTACAGCGCCTTGCCCGCCGCCGGGTCGGCCGCAGGGGCCGCTGCCGGTACCGGGGTCGCCGCTGCCGTGGTGGTTGGTGCGGGCGCCGCGGGAGCCGGTGCCGGTGCCGGGGCGGCAGGGGCGGCGGCTTCGGCGCTCGGGGCGCTGGCCGATGCCGTTGGTTCGGCGATCTCGACCGTGCCCACCTTTTGCAGGCGCGCGGCCACCTTTTGTTCCGCATTGGTCTCGCCGGCGGATGGCTCGTGGCCGGAGTTGACCCACTGCACCAGGGCGATGATGATGAAGATGGGCATCGCGAATCCCGCAGCGGACGCCCAGAACAGTTGCTTGGGGGTCTTGATGGGGCCGGTGTGTGGTTCCTCGTGCGTGCTCTCGCTCATGGCGTCCTCGGGACTCGATCGTGAATATTGTTCAGGCACTGTGCGTGCGGGATGCCTTGGTGGATCGGCATCCGCTGCATGCGGGCAGGCGAGTGCAACGATTATAGGGGCCGCCCGCGCGGCGGTGGCCGCGCGCTCAACCGCCCGCCGTGCCAGCCGCGCCGCCCGCGGTGGAAGCCGGCTCGGTCCAGCCGCCACCAAGTGCCTTGTAGAGTTGCACCTCGCTCGCGCGCTGGGCCAGTTGGACCTGTGCCAGAGCCTGCTCGATCGCGAACAGCGAGCGCTGGGCGTCGAGCAGGTCCAGGTGGCTGGCAACGCCGTTGTGGTAGCGCAGGACGGTCAGGCGGTAGCGGTCGCGCTCGGCCGTTGCCTGGGCGTGGGTGGCGGCCAGCTGGTCGGCCAGGGTGGTGCGCGCGGCCAGTGCGTCTGCCACTTCGCGGAAAGCCACCTGGATCGCCTTCTCGTACTGCGCGACGGCGATCGCGCGCGCGGCCTGCGCGGATTCCAGGGTCGCCTGGTTGCGGCCGCTGTCGAAGATCGGCAGGCTGATCGCGGGTGCGAACGACCAGGCGCCCACGCCGGCCGAACTCAGCAGGCCCTCCAGCGAGGTGCTGGCGCGCCCCAGGCTGGCGGTGAGCGTGATGCGCGGGAAGAAGTTGGCACGCGCCGCGCCGATGTTGGCGTTGGCGGCGATCAGCTGCTGCTCTGCGGCGCGAATGTCGGGGCGATTCAGCAGCAGCTCGGACGGCAGGCCAGCCGGAACCGGCGCAAAACCGGGCAGCGCAGCTACCGGCGCTGCGACGGAACCTGGCGGGTCCAGGGCGACCGCTGCCTGGGATGCCTCTTGGTCGGGGGCGGGGGGGAGCAGCCCGGCGGGGATCGGCTGGCCCACCAGCAGCGCGAGCAGGTTGGTGTCCTGCGCGCGCAGACGTTGCTGCTGGGCACGGATGGCCTGTGCATTGGCGATCAGCGACTGTGCCAGCCGCAGGTCCAGTGCCGAGGAGGCGCCGTGGTCGAAGCGCAGCTGGATCAGTTGCAGCGACGTCTGCCGGGTGGCGAGGGTGCGCTCGGCCAACCCGAGCAACTCGGTGTCGGTGCGCAGCTGCAGCCAGGTGCTGATCACGCTGGCCACCAGGCTGATCTGCGCCGACTTGCGCGCTTCCTCGGTCGCCAGGTAATTGGCCAGCGCAGCCTCCCGCAGCGCGGCCACGCGTCCGAAAAAGTCCAGCTCCCAAGCCGACACCCCGATGCCCACCGTGTACACCGAAGAGACGCTGGGCCCGTCGTTGCCCGCGCTCGCATTGGGCTGCGAGCGCTGGCCGTTCAGCGCGGCGCCCACCGTCGGCAACTGGTCGGCGCGGCGAATCTGGTATTGCGCGCGCGTCTGCTCGATGTTTTGCACCGCAATGCGCAGGTCGCGGTTGTTCTCCAGCGCGAGCGTCACCAACTGGCGCAGCGCGTCGTCGCGCACGAAGTCCTGCCAGGGCAGCTCGGTCGCGCTCGTGCCTGCGGCGGGCAAGGTGCCGGCGCTGTCCGGCCAGGTGCTCGCCACCGGAGCGGGCGGGCGTTCGTAGGTCGGGATGAACGAGCAGCCGGCCGCCAGCGTGGCAGCGAGTGCCAGCGCGCTCAGGCGCCGAATGCGGGGAAAGAGGGCGTGCGACATCAGCGATCCTTTGCGTTCGGGCCGGGCGCGGTGCCATCGTCGGCGGAAGGGGCCTGACCGCTTTCGTGCACATAGTGCTCCGCCATCTCCTGGGTCATTCCGGCCTCGGCCGCGTGCGCGGCGTAGCGCTCGCGCTGGCGCGCCGAACCCTTGAAGAAGCGACGCACGACGACAAAGAACATCGGCACGAAGAACACCGCCAGCATCGTGCCCACCACGATGCCGCCCATCACGCCGGTGCCGATGGCGCGCTGGCTGGCCGCGCCGGCACCGCTGGCAATGGCCAGCGGCAGCACGCCCAGCGTGAACGCCAGCGAGGTCATGATGATCGGGCGAAAGCGCAGGTGCGCCGCGGCCAGCGCCGACTGGATCGCGCTGGCGCCCTGCGCCTGCAAGTCCTTGGCGAACTCGATGATCAGGATGGCGTTCTTGGCCGACAGGCCGATGATGGTGATCAGTCCGACCTGGAAGTACACGTCGTTGGCCAGGCCGCGTCCGGTGATGGCCAGCAGCACCCCCAGCACGCCCAGCGGTACGACCAGGATGACGGCCAGCGGGATCGACCAGCTCTCATACAAGGCCGCCAACGCCAGCACCACCGCCAGGATGGCAAAGCCGTACAGGATCATGGCCTGGTTGCCGGCCAGCTTTTCCTCGCGCGACTGGCCGGTCCACTCGTAGCCGAAGCCCTCGGGCAACTTGGCCGCCAGTTGCTCCATTTCGCGCATGGCGTCGCCCGTGCTGAAGCCGGGGGCGGCGTTGCCGGTGATGCGCATCGCCGAGTACCCGTTGTAGCGGATCGTCTGCATGGCGCCGGTGATCCAGCGCGTGCTGGCGAAGGTGGCAAACGGCACCGGCTGGCCCTGGGCGTTGAGCGCGTTCAACTTCAGGATGTCCTCGGGCTGCATGCGCGCCGGCGCGTCAGCCTGCACCACCACGCGCTGCAGACGGCCCTGGTTGGGAAAGTCGTTGACATAGGCCGATCCCAGCGCGCTCGAGATGGCGTTGTTGATGGCGCCAAAGCCCACGCCCTGCGCGGCGGCCTTGTCGCGGTCGATCTCGACCTGCAATTGGGGCGCATCCTCCAGCCCGTCGGGGCGCACCTGCGTGAGCACCTTGCTCTGCATCGCCATGCCGAGCATCTGGTTGCGCGCGGCCAGCAGCGCGTCGTGGCCTTTGCCGGCGCGGTCTTGCAGGCGGAAGGTGAAGCCCGAGCTGACCCCCAGCTCGGGAATCGGTGGCGGGTTGAGCGGGAAGATGAAGGCGTCCTTGATGACCGACAGTGCCCCCATGGCACGGCCAGCCACCGCGTCGGCCGCATGTTGTGGGCCCTTGCGATCGTCCCACGGTTTGAGCGTCACGAACGCGAGCGCCGCGTTCTGTCCCTGGCCGGAAAACGAAAAACCCATCACCGCCGTCAGGTTGGCCACTTCGGGCTGCTTGAGCAGGTAGGCCTCGACCTGCTCGACCACCGCCTGCGTGCGCTCCAGCGTGGCGCCGGGCGGCAGCTGCATGTTGACCAGGATGGTGCCCTGGTCTTCCTGCGGCAGGAACGAGGTGGGCAGTCGCTGGTACATCCAGGCCACGACCGCGCCCAGCGCCAGGTAGACGATCATCAACCGGCCGGCGCGCCCGAGCAGGCGTCCGAGGAAGCTCTCGTAGCGCTTGGTGGTGCGTGCGAAGCGGCGATTGAACCAGCCGAAGAAGCCCCCCTTGGCCTGCTGGTGACCGGCCCCCACCGGCTTGAGCAGCGTGGCGCACAGCGCCGGCGTGAGCGACAGCGCCATGAAGGCCGAGAAGAAGATCGACACCCCCATCACCGCAGCGAACTGCCGGTAGATGTTGCCGGTGGAGCCCTTGAAGAAGGCCAGCGGCACGAACACCGAGATCAGCACCACGGTGACGCCGATGATGGCGCCCGAGATCTGGCCCATGCCCTTGCGCGCGGCCTGCAGCGGCGGCAACCCTTCCTCGCTCATGATGCGCTCTATGTTCTCGACCACCACGATCGCGTCGTCCACCACGATGCCGATCACCAGCACCATGCCGAACATGGTCAGCACGTTGATCGACATGCCGAAGGCCAGCAGTGCGCCGAAGGTGCCCAGCAGCGCGATCGGCACCACGATGGTCGGGATGATGGTGTAGCGCCAGTTCTGCAGGAACAGGAACATCACCAGGAACACCAGCGCCACCGCCTCGAACAGGGTCGTGACCACCGAGCCGATCGAGATGCGCACGAAGTCGGCGGTGTCGTAGGGGATGGTCCAGCTCATGCCGGCGGGGAAGAACTTCTGCAGTTCGGTCATGCGCTCGCGCACCAGCCGCGCCGACTCCAGCGCGTTGCCCGAGGGCGCCAACTGCACGCCCATGCCCGCGCCCGGCTCGCCGTTCAGGCGCGCGGCGGTGGCGTAGCTCTGTGCCCCCAGCTCGATGCGCGCCACGTCCTTCAGCCGCACCGTCGCGCCGCCGGGGGTGGCACGCAGCACGATGTTGCCGAACTGCTCGACGGTGCCCAGTTGCCCCGGCACCACCACGGTGGCGCTGGTGCTCTGGCCGGACACCAGCGGCAAATCGCCGATCGAGCCGGCCGCCACCTGCGCGTTCTGCTGCGCGATGGCGCTGGAGACATCGGCAGTCGACAGGTTCAGGCTCTGCAACCGGGCCGGATCGATCCAGATGCGCATGGCGCGCTCGGCGCCGAACAGCTGCACCTGGCCGATGCCCGGCACGCGCTGCAGTTCGGGCAGCACGTTGCGCGAGGCGTAGTCCGAAATGGCGTTGACGTCGGTGTTCGGATCGCTGGAGGACAGCATCACGAACAGCAGGAAGTTGGAGCGAGACTTGTCCACCCGCACGCCCTGCTGCACCACCGCGGTCGGCAGGCGCGGGCTGGCGCGCGAGAGCCGGTTTTGCACGTCCACCTGCGCCAGGTCGGGGTTGGTTCCCGGCTCGTAGCTGAGCGTGAGCGTGCCGCTGCCGTTGGCCTGCGCCACCGACTCCATGTAGGCCAGGCCGGGCGAGCCGTTCATCTCGCGCTCGATCACCGAGAGCACAGCGTCTTCCAGCGTCTGCGCCGAGGCGCCCGGATAGACTGCCGACAGCACGATGGTGGGAGGCGCCACCGGCGGGTATTGCGCCACCGGCAGCTGGGTGATGGACACGGTGCCCAGCACCATGATGAACAGGGCGATGACCCACGCGAAGATGGGTCGGTCGATGAAGAACTTGGCCATGGGAAGCGGACCCCCCGATCAGCGCGAGGCCGCGGCCGCAGGCGCCGAAGCCGCAACGGCAGGTGTCTTGTTTGCTCCTGATTCAGAAGCGTCTTTGGCTTGTCTGGCGGGCGTTACAGCCTGTTTTGGAGTCCAAGGCACGGGCTTGACCACCTTCGCGCCGAGCATCAGTTTCATGGCGCCCTCGACCATCACCTGTTCACCCGGTTTGAGCCCGTCGGTGACGATCCACTGATCGCCCTTGGCACCCTCGATCTTGACCGGGCGTGGCATCACTTGCCCGCCTTCGCCCACCACCAGCACGCTGTCGCCGCGCGTGCCGCGCGTGACCGCCTGTTGCGGCAGCAGGATCGCGCCCTCGACCTGAGCCTGCTCCAGCCGCGCCCGCACATACAAGCCGGGCAGCAGCAGGCTACGCGGGTTGGGCACCTCGGCGCGCAGGTTGACCTGGCCGGTGGCCGGGTCCACCGTGAGATCGGTGAACAGCAGGCGGCCCGCCTCGCCATAGGGCTGGCCGGTTTCCAGCAGCACCTGCACGCGCGCCGCCTCCGCGCCACCGGCGCGAGCCAGCTGGCCGGCCTGCAGCGCCTCGCGCAGCCGCAGCACGGCGGTCGACGATTGCGTGATGTTGATGTACAGCGGGTTGATCTGCTGAATGGTGGCCAGTTGCGTGCCTTCCTGCGCACTGACCAGCGCGCCCTCGGTCACCTGCGAGCGCCCAATGCGCCCGCTGATGGGCGCCGT
>CAZGOL010000064.1:0-13801 GCA_964527755.1 uncultured Ottowia sp. | reverse complement strand
GCGTGCCGGTCAAGCTCAACTGGCGCGACATCCGCGAGCTGCTCTCGGACCGCTACCATCTGCCGCCGACGGTGCACGCGACCTTCCTGTCGAACACCATCATCGTCTGCACCTTCGCGCCGCGCCCCATCGAGAGTGATCCAGGCGCGCTGAAGGTGCCGTTCTTCCACAACAACGATGAATTCGACGAGTCGATCTTCTACCACCAGGGCAACTTCTTCTCGCGCGACAACATCAAGCCGGGCATGTTCACGCTGCACCCCTCGGGCTTTCACCATGGCCCGCACCCCAAGGCCTTTGCGGCGGCGGCGGCCAACAACAAGGGCGAGCGCAAGTACACCGATGAGGTGGCGGTGATGATCGACTCGCGCTACCCGCTGCAACTCGACAACGTGGACGCCGTCAAGGTGCCCAACTACATCGACTCCTGGAAGGAATGAAAAACGCCGGCAACCGCCGGCGCTCCTGGCCACAGGCCCCGGCTCGACCGGGGCTTTTCACTGGGGCATCACTTCTTCAGTTCGGCCTCGATCTGCTTGACCAGATCGGCGCCCACATCCGGCGTGAAGGTATCCCAAACCGGTTGCACCGCCTTGCGCATGCGCGCACGTTCGGCATCGGTCACCTCGTTCACCTGCATGCCCTTGCTGACCATCATCTTCTGCGCGCCAGCCGCCTGCTCGCGCGCCACTTGGCGCTGGAAGCTGCGCGCCTCCACGGCGGCGTCCTTCAGGATTTTCTGCTGCTCCGCCGTCAGCGTGTCCCAGAACTTCTTGGACACGAGCGGGATGAACGCGCCGTAGGTGTGCTGCGTGGTCGACAGGTATTTCTGCACTTCATACAGCTTGAGCGCCGCAATCACCGCATTGGGCGTGCCCTGACCGTCGATGGTGCGCGTTTCCAGCGCCGTGTAAAGCTCGGGCACCGCCAGCGGCACGGGGTTGGCCCCCAGCGCCTTGATGGTTTCCTGGGTGATCTTGGCCTGGATCGAACGGAATTTCAGGCCGTTGAAATCTTCGACCTTGGCAATCGGATGCTTGCTGTTGGTGGCGTTGAAAAAGCCGTTCTCCCAATATGCAAGGCCCACCAACCCCTGCGCCGGCAGCGTGTCCATCAGCTTCTGGCCGATCGGGCCATCGAGCACCTTCTCGGCCTCGGCCGAGTTGCTGAACAGGAACGGAAAATCCAGGATCTCGTAGGCCTTGACCATGCCCGTGAGCGTGGTGGTCTGCGGGACGGTGAACTCGATCGTCCCGCCCTGCAGAGCAGCGGTCACCTTGACGTCGTCGCCCAGCGCGCCGGCGTAGTAGGGCTTGATATCGATCTCTCCCTTGCTCTTGGCCTTGACCAGTTCGACGAACTTGGCCACGCCCTGGCCCTGGTGCGATTTCTCGGGCAGCGTCACGGCGAACTTGCCCGTCACGGCCGCCCAACCGGAACCTGACAGCGCAGTGGCGAGCACCCCCACCAACAAGGCATTGTGAATCTTCATGACAGTCTCCTTGGATGAAAAAACCACGGCGCCGGTCAGCGCCACCACTCCGCCGGCACGATCACCAGGGCGGGAAACAAGATCAAGAGCACCAGCAACACCACCAGCGCCAGCAAGAACGGCAGGATGCCGCGCACCGCCTGATCCATCGTGACCTTGCCGACCGAACTGACGACGTTGAGCACCACGCCCACCGGAGGCGTGATCATGCCGATCGAGCAGTTCATGATGAACACGACACCGAAATACACCGGGTCAATATCCGCCGCCTTGACGATCGGCAGGAACACCGGCGTGAAGATCAGCACGATCGGAATGAAGTCCAGCACCATGCCCGCGAAGAAGACCACCAGCATCATGGCGGCCATCAGGAGCATCGGAGAAGAAACCAGACCCTCCAGCCAGCCACCCACTTGCCCCGAAATGTCCGTGATGGTGATCATGTACGACGCCACCATCGCCAACGCGGCCAGCAGCAGCACGACCGACGTCGTCCGTGCGGTGGAAAGCAGGCTTTCATAGATGTTGTGCCAGTTCAGCTCGCGATAAACGATCAAACCGACAAACAGGGCATAGGCCGCCGCCACCACGGCGGATTCGGTGGGCGTGAAGATGCCGAAGCGCAGGCCCCCGATGATGATCACCGGCATCATCAGCGCCCAGCCCCCTTGCCCCAGCAGACGCAGGCGCCGCCCCCAGGGCACGCGCGCGGTGATGGCGGCCCGCTGGCCGCGCGCCACGAACCACCACGCGACCACCAGCACCAGGCCCATCATCACGCCCGGCACGATGCCGGCCAGAAACAGCCGCGTGATCGAGACGTTGGCCACCACGCCGAAGATCAGGAAGCCGATCGACGGCGGGATAACCGGCGCGATGATGCCGCTGGCCGCCATCAGCCCGCAGGCGCGGGCCGGGTCGTAGCCGGCCTGGCGCATCATCGGCACCAGAATGGCCGCCAGTGCCGCCGTGTCGGCCACCGCCGAGCCCGACAGGCTGGCCAGCAGGATACCCGCGCCGATGGCCACGTAACCCAGCCCGCCGCGCAAGTGTCCGACGAAGGCGCTGGCCATGTCCACGATGCGCCTGGACAGACCACCCGAGTTCATGAGCTCACCCGCCAGGATAAAGAACGGCACGGCCATCAACACGAAGTTGTCAGCCCCGGCGATGGCGTTCTGCACCACGATCTGCGCGTCAAACTGGCCGGTCAGCAGCATCAGCGCGACGCCGGCGAACATCAGCGCAAAGGCGATCGGCAGCCCGAGTGCGATCAGGCCCAGCAGCGATACCAGGAACACCGTTGCAGTCATGGCGCGCGCTCCGACGGCGCCTGACCGCCCGCTTCTTTCTGGATGCGCTCGGCTTCGGCTTCGATGCGATCGCCCAGATCACGGGTCAACGCCTCATCATCACCGCGCAGTGCTCGCAGGATGTTGTTGCATACCGGAAAGATCAAGGCAATGCCGAACACCAGACCCACCCCGTACAACCACGCGTAGGAGATGCCCAAGACCGGATACAGGTTGCCGGAGTTGATCACCGTCTGCTTCCAGCCCCCCACGATGAAGATGCCGCAGCCGATCAGAATCAACACCCCCGTAAAGACCACCAGGGCACGACGCGTGCGTGGCCCTACCCGGCGCTGCAAGGTATCGAAGCCGATGTGGATACGCTGCGCGGACGCCAGCACGGCACCCAGGAAGATCAGCCAGACGAATAGAAGGCGCGAGAGCTCTTCCGAAACGGCGATGCCCGAATTGAACGCGTAACGAAGCACGACGTTGCCGAACACCAGAATGCCCATCACCGCAAGGCACGCGACGATCAGGACCTCGAACCCGCGCGTGATTGCGCGTGCCAGACGCTCAATCATCGACCGTCTCCTTGGGTGCCTCGTCACTCATGCATGCTACCTAGTCGAACTGGACGCAGCATTAAATATCGATATTGGAAGTAAGGAAATCAGTTTTTACCCAGGGGCGGATCCGCCGATACCCACCCCGCCAGATGGGTCTGAACCAGGTCGGAAAGTGCGTTCATCCAGGCTGGATGGTCATTCAATGCCGTCAGGTAGTGCAATTCACCGCCGCCTGCCGCCACGAACGCCGTTTTCCCTTCTATCGAGATTTCCTCCAATGTCTCCAGACAATCACTGACGAAACCCGGACAAATCACATCCACCCGCCGTGTGCCCGCACCCCCCAGTTCCTGAAGTGCGTGCAGTGTGGCCGGTCCCACCCATCGCGCGCGCCCAAAGCGCGACTGGAACGTCACTTGCCACTCGCCGTCGCGCAGTGCCAGCCGCTGCGCCAGCAGTTGCGCGGTCTCCAGGCACTGACCGTAATAGGGGTCGCCCCGGTCGACCACGCGCTGCGGAACACCGTGGAAGCTCATCAGCAACCGGTCGGGGCGACCGTGCGATTGCCAGTGGCCGTGCACCCGTTTGGTCAGCGCGCGGATGTAGCCGTCATCGTCATGAAAGCGATTGATAAAGCGCAGTTCAGGCACGTGGCGAACGTGCTGCGCCCAAGCCGCGACCGCATCGATCACACTGCCCGTCGTGGTACCCGAATACTGCGGATACAGCGGCAACACCAGCACACGCGTGCAACCTCGCGCCTTGAGCGCGTCCAGCTGCGAGGCCACCGACGGCTGGCCGTAGCGCATGGCCAGCCGCACGCTGGCATCCAACCCGCGCTCTCCCAGGTAGCCGCGCAGCAACACGGCCTGTTTGCGACTCCAGACCATCAGGGGCGAACCCTCGGGCAACCAGATGCCTTGATATTTGGCGGCCGATCGGGCGGGGCGCGTGCGCAGGATGACGCCGTGCAGGATGGGCAACCACGCGGCGCGCGGAATCTCGATCACGCGCGGGTCACTCAGAAACTCGGCGAGGTAACGGCGCAGCGCGGGTGCCGTGGCGGCCTCGGGCGTTCCAAGGTTGCACAGGAGGATGCCCGTGCGTTCACCGCCGGCGGGCGGGGGCGGCGGTTCCGATCGAAAAAAGGCCATGCGCTATTCTCAGCCATGCTCGAACCCCGCCGAATCCGGGCCATCACGCTCGACCTGGACGACACCCTGTGGCCGGTCTGGCCCACCATCCACCGTGCCAACGAACAGCTGTGCGCCTGGTTGCTGCCTCGCGCGCCACGCGCCGCGGCGTTGGCAGTCAACGTTCAGGCCAGCCTGCTCGCCCGCCAGGCGGTGCTGCGAGTGCAACCGCACATCGCCCACGATCTGGGGACTGTGCGCCGCGAAGTGGTGCGCGAATTGCTGCGCCAGACCGGCGAAGACATGGCACTGGCGGAACCCGCCTACCAGCGGTTTCACGAAGAGCGCCAGCGTGTCACGTTGTTCGACGACTCGCTGCCCGCCCTCGAGTGGCTGGCCGAGCGCTACCCACTGGTGGCGCTCAGCAATGGCAGCGCCGACATCGAGTCGATCGGCCTGGGGCGCTACTTTCGCGCCTCCGTCTCGGCCGCCACCGTGGGTGTCGCCAAGCCCGACGCGCGCATCTTCGAAGCCGCCGCCAGCGCCATCGGGCTCTCCTCACGGGATGTGCTGCACGTCGGTGACGACCCGCTCCTGGATGGCATCGGCGCGCTCGAGGCGGGCATGCAGATGGTCTGGATCAATCGCACGCACGTGGCCTGGCCAGTCGATTGTCCCGTTCGACCTGATGCCACGGTGCACGAGTTGGTCGCGCTGCGCCAGTGGCTGACTTGAAGATGGGCACGCAGCGCCTTCCGACCAGCGCGTTTGACCACCGAAACGGAAAAGCCCCGCTGGATGCGGGGCTTCGGATGTCTGGCCGCGGGTGCCTTGCTCTGGCGGAGAGGGAGGGATTCGAACCCTCGATACGGTGAACCGTATACCGGATTTCGAGTCCGGCGCATTCGACCACTCTGCCACCTCTCCGCGAATGCGTGTCGAGCCGAAAATTCTAGCAGTTCATGCGTTCAGGACTTCCAGCCCGCCCAGATAGGGGCGCAGCGCCGCCGGAATGCGAATCGAGCCGTCGACCTGCTGGTGGTTCTCAAGTACCGCGACCAGAGCGCGTCCCACGGCAACACCGGAACCGTTCAGGGTGTGAACCAGCTCGTTCTTGCCCTGTGCGTTCTTGAAGCGCGCCTGCATGCGGCGCGCCTGAAAGGCCTCGCAATTGCTGACCGAGCTGATCTCGCGGTAGGTGTCCTGCGCGGGCAGCCACACCTCCAGATCGTAGGTCTTGCTGGCGCCGAAGCCCATGTCGCCCGTGCTCAGCAAAACGACGCGGTACGGCAGCTCCAACCGTTGCAGGACCGTCTCGGCGTGACCGACCATCTGCTCGAGCGCCGCATAGCTGCGCTCCGGACTGACGATTTGCACCATCTCGACCTTGTCGAACTGGTGCTGGCGAATCATGCCGCGCGTGTCGCGCCCCGCACTGCCCGCTTCGGAACGAAAGCAGGGTGTGTGGGCCGTCAGCCGGATCGGCAGCTCGGCCTCGGTCAGGATCACATCGCGCACCAGGTTGGTGAGCGACACCTCGGACGTGGGGATCAGATAAAACACCTCGCCCTCGCCCTCCTGACCGCCCTTCTTGGCGGCAAACAGGTCGGCCTCGAATTTGGGCAGCTGGCCGGTGCCGCGCAGCGACTCGGCGTTGACGATATACGGCGTATAGCACTCGGCGTAGCCATGCTCGCCAGTGTGCAGATCAAGCATGAACTGGGCCAGAGCGCGATGCAGGCGCGCCACCGGGCCACGCATGAAGGCGAACCGCGTGCCCGCCAGCTTGGCTCCGGTCTCCAGGTCCAGCCCGAGGCGCTCGCCGACCTCGACATGATCGCGCGGCGGGAAGTCGAACCGTGGGGGCTGGCCCCATCGGCGGACCTCCTGATTGGCCCCCTCGTCAACGCCGACCGGAACGCTCTCGTGAGGCAGGTTCGGCACCGCCAACAGCAGGGTCGTCAGCTCGTGTTGCAACCTCTCCAGCCGCAGTGCAGACGCCTCCAGACCATCCTTGATACCGGCCACTCGCGCCATGAGGTCTTCTGCCGATTCGCCCCTGGCCTTGCGCTGGCCGATCTGCTTGCTGGCGGCGTTGCGCTCGGCCTGCAGAGCTTCTGTTCGTGTCTGGATCGCCTTGCGTTCAGCCTCCAGCGCCAAAAATGCGGCTTCGTCGAGAAAGGGTTGCGGGTTCTTGCGGGTGGCCAGTCGCGCCAGCACGCTGCCAAGGTCCTTGCGGAGCAAAACGGGATCAAGCATGGTGTCATTGTATGGGTCGCCCGCACACAAGCCGTCCACCGCGCCTCGCGGCAAGGCATTCTGGGAAAAAGATCGACTATCAGACGAAACAAGCCGAATCGCCCGTCAATCGTGCCAACCACACTCCGAATTCGATAGTACAGGTGGCCCGTGTCGGGTGGTGCACTCAATGCAGATGGGGCAGTGGTGCGCCGGCCGGATCAATCAGTTTCAGGCCCTTGGGCAGCGGGAATTTCATGGTCTCCCGAATGCCGTCGAGCTTGCGCACCGACACCACGCCGAGTTCGCGCAGTCGATCGATCACCTGCTGCACCAGTACCTCGGGCGCCGACGCACCGGCGGTGAGGCCGATGCGCGGCCTGCCTTCGAACCACTCGGCGCGCAATTCTTCCGCGCTGTCGATCATGTGGGTCTGGGTGCCGAGCTTCTGCGCCACCTCGCGCAACCGGTTGCTGTTGCTGCTGGTCTGGCTGCCGACCACGATCACTACATCGACCTGGCGCGCCAGCAGTTTGACGGCATCCTGACGGTTCTGCGTGGCGTAGCAGATGTCCTGCTGCTTGGGTTCGCGGATGCCAGGAAATCGCTCCCGGATTGCGGCCATCACCTCCGCCGCGTCATCTACGCTGAGCGTGGTCTGCGTCACCACCGCCAGCAGTTCAGTCTGCTGCGGTTGGATATGGGCCACGTCGGCCGCGGTCTCGACCAGGTGAATGCCACGCTGGAGTTGGCCCATCGTGCCCTCGACCTCCGGGTGGCCCTTGTGGCCGATCATGATGAATTCATAGCCCTCGCGAGCCAGCTTGGCGACCTCCACGTGCACCTTGCTCACCAGCGGGCAGGTGGCGTCGAAGATCTTGAAGCCGCGCGCCTTCGCTTCGAGCTCGACCGCCTTGGGCACCCCATGCGCACTGAACACCAGCGTGGCGCCGGGCGGCACGTCGGCCAGATCCTCGATGAAGATCGCCCCCTTGGACTTCAGATCGTTGACGACGTAGGTGTTGTGCACGATTTCGTGGCGCACGTAGATCGGCGCGCCGAACTTGGCGAGCGCGCGCTCGACGATCTCGATGGCGCGATCGACACCAGCGCAAAAACCCCGCGGCTCGGCCAGCACCACCTCCGCGGGATCGAAACCATCCTGATCGCTCATAGCACACCAATCAATTGCACTTCAAACGTCACCGGCTGGCCCGCCAGCGGGTGATTGAAATCCAGGCGCAGCGCACCGTCCTCGCGAACCGCTCGAACGACCGCGGCGATCTGGCCTTGTCCATCCGGCGTGGGCAACTGAACCACTTCACCCACCACGTAGTGCTCGTCCGGATCGCCCAGTTCATCCAACTCCTGGCGCGCCAACCACTGAATCAGATCGGGATTGCGTTCGCCGAACGCTTCGCCGGCGGGAATTTCGAACACCGCCCGGCTGCCTTCGTGCAGCCCGAACAGCCGCTGCTCAACGGCCCCGGACAACTCGCCGGAGCCCAGCGATAGCGTCGCCGGCCTGCCACCAAACGTGTTGATGACATCGCCTTGTGGCCCCGCGAGGCGATAGTGCAGGGTAATGAAGGAGTCGGGTGTGACCTGCGTCATGGCGAATAAGGCGCGAAACCGTGGATTCTAGGGAACGACGATATTCCGCCGCCGATTGCGGGTACTGTCCGCGCCGAGCCGCCACGGCATCGCAGCGCCATTTGCATCGCGCAAGGCACCCGGCAAGCCATCGGCTGCGGTACCGGCCGAGGGAGTCCACACGGATAATCGGGCGCAGCACGCTGTCGACTCGCCACACGCCCATGCCGATCAAGGACCTGCCCCTGGATGCTCGCCCTCGCGAGAAGCTGCTGGCGCGCGGCCCCGGCGCCCTGAGCGACACCGAACTGCTGGCGCTGTTGCTGCGCACCGGCCTGGCGGGCAAGAGCGTGCTCCAACTGGCAAGCGAGTTGCTCGATCGCTTCGGCGGCCTGGCGGGCTTGCTGAACGCCAACGCGCAAGACCTCAAGAGCCTCAAGGGACTTGGCGGAACCGCCAAGCGCGCCGAACTGATGGCAGTGCTCGAACTGGCGCGGCGTGCGCTGGCCGAACGGCTGCGCGAGCGCCCGCTGCTGGACAACGCGGAGACGGTCAAGCAGTATCTCCAGCTGCACTTGGCCATGCGACCGCACGAGGTGTTTGCAGTCCTGTTCCTGGATAGCCAACACCGCCTGATCGCGCTGGAAGAGCTGTTTCGCGGCACCCTGTCGCAAACCAGCGTCTACGCGCGCGAGGTGGTGTTGCGCGCGCTGCATCATCATGCGGCGGCGGTGGTTCTGGCACACAACCACCCAAGCGGGACACCGGCGCCAAGTCGAGCCGACGCAGTGCTGACCCAATCGCTCAACGCAGCGCTGGCGTTGATCGATGTGCGGGTGCTCGATCACGTCATCGTGGCACCGGGCAGGGCGTTCTCGATGGCCGAGCAGGGCTTGACATGAAAGCACGATCGCTCAAGGACCTCGAGCCACTGCAACTTCAATTGCAGCACGAACGGGCGCGGGCGGCGCACGACGCCGCCGCGCAGGCGGCTGCCGACCGGCTCAGGCGGGCGGAGCAAACACTTTTCGAACGCACGGTCGGCACGGTTCGGCCTCTGCGTGCGCCCGCTCGCGCGTCTTTGTTGCCGATGCGCCCGGTGCCGGTTGCGCGCCAACGCCAGCGCGACGACGAGCGGGTGTTGCAAGAATCGCTGTCGGACGAGTTCGACGCCACCACCCTGCTGCACGTCGACGGGGAACTGAGCTTTCATCGCACGGGGCTGAACGCCGACGTGACCGCACGCTTGCGACGCGGCCAATGGGCAGTCCAGGCCCAGATCGATCTGCACGGCCTGCGCACCGACGCGGCGCGCGAGGCCCTGGTGACGTTCCTGCGCGAGGCACAGCGTGCCGGAGCGCGTTGCGTCCGCGTGGTGCATGGCAAGGGCCTGGGCTCCCCCGGCGGCGCGCCAGTGCTCAAGTACAAGGTCCAACGCTGGTTGATCCAGAAGAAAGAGGTTCTGGCTTTCGTGCAGGCACGGCCGCTGGAGGGCGGCGCCGGCGCGCTGCTGGTGCTGCTGGCACCACGCACCGGCGAGTCGCAACCCAAGCGCTGAGATTGACTGCGGGACGTCAGGCTGTCGGTGTCGGGGCAGCGAACCCGCCGGCTGCCGCCTTTCGAGCGCCAGCAGCGTCAGCTCCACACCGCCAGTGAGCCGATGATGGCAACCACCAGCCGCGCGGTCACCGAAGCCTGGAAGGCAACTCGCATGCAAACGGCCCTCTTGCGGCCAAGCTTGGTTCACGAGTCCACGTCGTGTACAGACACGATTCCCCTGTCGGGGCTGGCAGCGAGCGGATGCGGTGAATGCCAGCAGAACCCTGTAGCCGTGTCGGGGGCTCGCTGCGCGGCACGGCGCTTGTCGCCACGGTCGATAAAATCACCGCTGCCAACTCTTCACACGCCGGCGTGTCGGCACCCAGGATCGAGCCCCCATGAACGAATCAGGCCAAAACACTACCCGTCCCGTGTCCGGCAGCAAGTTCACGACGCCCGAGGGGACACGGGCTGTCATGGACGGCATCAAGCCGAGCGCGCTGACGCAAATTCCCGACGTCGGGAGCAAGCCCGCGTGGTTGCGCGTGCGGGTGCCCAACGGCGCCAAGTACCAGGAAGTGATGGACATCGTGCGCACGCACCAGTTGCACACCGTGTGCTCGGAGTCCAAGTGTCCCAACATCGCCGAGTGCTGGGGCCGCGGAACGGCAACGCTGATGCTGATGGGCTCGGTGTGCACGCGCGCGTGCAAGTTCTGCTCGGTCAACACCGGCAATCCGCACGGCTGGCTTGACCATAAGGAACCAGCCAACGTCGCCGACGCGGTGGCGCTGATGGATTTGAAATACGTGGTGCTCACATCAGTGGACCGCGACGACCTGCCCGATCTGGGGGCCGGCCACTACGCGGCGTGCATCACCGCCATTCATCGGCGCACGCCCGACACTGCAGTAGAGGCCCTCACACCCGACTTCCAGGGCCGACACGAGTGCGTCGCGAGGGTGCTGGATGCGGGGCTGGCCACTTACGCCCAGAACCTGGAGACCGTGCGTCGCCTGACGCACCCGGTGCGCGATGCTCGCGCCGGTTACGAGCAAACGCTGGACGTGCTGAAATTCGCGAAGCGCTACGCGCCCCAAACGGTGTCGAAGACCAGTCTGATGCTGGGCCTGGGAGAAACCGACGCTGAGATTGACGAGGCTCTGGACGACATTCGCGCCGCGGACGTCGACGTGGTCACGATGGGGCAATACATGCGCCCGACCAAGAACCACCTGCCCGTCGCGCGCTACGTGACGCCCGAGCAATTCATGCACTACCGCGAGATGGCGCTCGCCAAAGGCTTTCTCGAAGCGGTGTCTGGCCCGTTGGTGCGATCGAGCTACCGCGCGGAGCGGGTGCTGGAGCACAACAACGTTGGCCTGGATGAATCCGTATTGCAGGCAATCCGCGATTCCGCCACGGCAGCCATGCGATGCTGATCTGACTGCATGCGGATCTGACGAAACCGCTGCCAGGCGGTATCCGCCGGTAGGTCGGTGCGGGAAGGCTCCACCCCACACACCCTGTGGCCGACCCGGCCCGCATCAACGGGTTGGCGTGGCTTGGTCCCAGGGTTGCGCTTCGGTCAACAGCACGCGCAACTGATCGTCATCGAGCGCCGCGAGCTCCATCTCGGCCTCGGCCAGGTGATCCGCGTCGATCAGCCGCTGGCGGATTGCGTCGCCCTCCAGCGGGCTGAAAATCAGCATGATGTGGCCATAGGACGCCTCCAGCAGCGCGGCCTGCCAGTGCTTTCCATCGGGATCTTGGACGGTGCGCATTTCGTGACGATTTCAATAGTCGGATCGGCCTGCAAGGATACGCCCGCGCCGATCTGACTGGTCCAAACGCGACGATGCGAGAATCCCCCCACAGTCTGCCCACGCGAGTGATCCATCTCGTGCGAGCAGGCGCTCGCACGAGAGGGGACAATCCATGAGCATCTTGGTCGAACTGTCGAACCTGGCAGCCACCTTGGCGCGATATCGGTTTGCCTATCTGATGACGACCAGCACCAGCGGTGCACCCCACGCGGTGGCGGTTTCGGTGCAGTTGCAGGGGGCGGAGTTGGTGGTCGACGGAATCGGCCGCCGCACCAGCGATAACGCGCGGACACATCCGGCGGTCGGGTTGGTCTGGCCGCCCCCAACCGAGGCAGACTACTCGCTGATCGTCGACGGCCAGGCGACGGTGGGCGAAGGATCAATGCGCATCACCCCGCAACGGGCGGTTCTGCACCGGCCCGCGCCGAGCGAGGCGGGCCAGGCGCGCGCACCAGACCGCTCAACCTGATGCAGGGCGCGCGACAACCGCATGCCCGATTTCACTGCATGGCTCATCCGTTCGCCGACCTGATCGGCCTCGTCATTGACGCGCAAGGTCCAGGCACCAGCACCCTCAGCCTGGTCGCCGACGAGAGGCACACGAATCCACACGGCGTCGTTCATGGGGCCGTCATCTGCGCGTTGGCCGACACGGGCATGGGCGCGGCCCTCTACCCGTGCCTGACCGCCGGCCAGATTTGCGCCACGATCGACATCGCGATCAGCTACTTCAAGCCGATTGGCCGGTGCCGGCTGGTCTGTCGGACGGAAATCGTCCATCAGGGCAAGACGGTGGCTAACTTGCGCTCCCAGGTGTTCGCAGGTGGCGATCGCATCGCGAGCGCCAGTGGCAATTACGCGATTTTCGCGCCGCGCGCCACCGACCATATCGCCACCACGTGACGGGACACCCACCCTCGCGATCAACGTCCGAAAGACCCCTTCACGGCTGAACCCACTTCACCGATCGACCAACGCGCCAGCCGCATTGCTGCACAATGCCTCCATCACGGACCAACGGACCACATCATGGCAGACACATGGCTTTCCACGCTGATCACGGCGACGCCGCAAGAAGGATTCGAACTGGCAATCACGCTGAGTCGTCGTGGTGTCAAATACACGCAACCGGACACGCAAGTGCTGCACAAACTGCGTCCGGAATACTCCAACGACGCCCATGAGTTGACTGCAGCATCGCAAGTCATCGCGCTCAACTTCCAGACCGTTGCTGCGGCCAACAACTACTGGCGCAAGTAAGCCGCGCGGCCGATCGACAAAACCCTGGTTTCAAGGTTTGGCGTCGGTGCGACGCGCCAGTATCCGCAGGTCGGGCCCGACGCGCTCGGCGCTCATCCACCTCAGCTCGATTGCCTGCGCGACGTCAGTCAACGGACCCAGATTCACCAGTCCGGCACCGCTGCCCAGCAGTTTCGGTGCCAGGTACAGCAACAATTCGTCAACCAGGTCCGCGCGCCAGAGGGCTCCATTGAGCGTGGCGCCCGCTTCGACGTGCACGTCGTTGATTTCGCGGACCGCCAGATCGCGCAGCACTGCCCGCAGATCGACACCCCCGTTCGCGTCGGGCAGTGTCACCACCTCGGCATTGCGTTCACGCATCCAGTGCTGCAATCCGGAAGCAGCTGCCGTGTAGATCAGCACGGGGCGCCCCGTGACGCCCCACAGCCGCGCCTGCTGCGGCGTTCTCAACCGGCTGTCGATGATTGCCAGCAATGGCTGGCGCGGCGTCTGCGGCAAGCGCACGTTCAACAGAGGATCGTCACGCAGCAAGGTGCCGACTCCGGTCAGCACAGCTCCCGCACGCGCACGCCATGCGTGACCGTCCTCACGTGCCGGGGCCGAGGTGATCCACTGGCTCGCGCCATTCATCAGCGCCGTCCGGCCATCTAGCGAACAGGCGAGTTTGCTGCGCACCCAAGGCCTGCCACGTTCCATACGGGAGAAAAACCCGAGGTTCAGTTCGCGGGATGCCGTCGTCCCGGGACCTACCTCGACTTGCACACCCGCTGCGCGCAGCCGCTCCAGGCCCTGGCCGGACACCCGTGGATTCGGGTCTTGCAACGCCACCACCACGCGGCGCACGCCCGCCGCGATCAGC
>CAZGOL010000063.1:0-13819 GCA_964527755.1 uncultured Ottowia sp. | reverse complement strand
ACCGAGCGGATCTGCAGCACCTTGCTGCCCAGGCTGGCCATCTCCAGCATTTCCTCGAAGCTGATGGTTCCCAGGCGTCGCGCCTCGGGTACCACCCGCGGGTCGGTGGTGTAGATGCCATCCACGTCGGTGAAGATCAGGCATTCGTCGGCCTTCAGCGCTGCCGCCACCGCCACCGCCGAGGTGTCCGAGCCGCCACGCCCCAGCGTGGTGATGTTGCCGCCATCGTCGATACCCTGAAAACCGGTGATGATGACCACTTTGCCGGCGTCCAGGTCGGAACGCACCTTCCGGTCGTCGATGCTCTCGATCCGCGCCTTGGTGTAGCCGCGGTCGGTGCGTACCGGCACTTGCCAGCCGGCGTAGCTGACGGCCGCAACCCCCTCGGTCTGCAACGCGATCGCAAGCAGCCCGACCGAGACCTGCTCACCGGTGGCGGCGATCATGTCCAGCTCGCGGTAGTAATCGCTCGTGGGATGGCGCGGCGCCAGTTCCCTGGCCAGCCCGAGCAGGCGGTTGGTCTCGCCGCTCATGGCGCTGGGCACCACCACCACCCGATGGCCGGCGCGTGCCCACTTGGCCACCCGTTTGGCGACGCTGGCGATGCGCTCGGTCGAGCCCATCGAGGTACCGCCGTATTTCTGGACGATCAATGCCATGATTTGTCAGTTTCAAGGTTCCGCCGACAGACGCCATGCCCTGCGGCAAACCTGCCATTTTAATGGGCGGCCAGTGGCTCCCAAACCAGAACATCGGCCAAGCGGCGCACGCGCCCCTGGCCCACGCGCAGCTCGATCCGGTGGCCGCGCGTGGCGCAAGCCTGGATCTGCGCCAGCAGCGCAGTCAACTGGGCGCTGCTGGGCGTCTGGCCATGGCTCACGCGCAACCAGTGACGCAACACGTTCGCGCGCCGGGCCACGCCGAGCGCGCGAACGGCTGCAAGAC
Source organism: uncultured Ottowia sp. (assembly GCA_964527755.1). GTDB lineage: Bacteria > Pseudomonadota > Gammaproteobacteria > Burkholderiales > Burkholderiaceae_C > Ottowia. The sequence goes on along the minus strand of CAZGOL010000063.1, from coordinate 12,874 downwards.
CGGGTGGGACGCCGCAGCGCCCGAGGTCTTCGGCCGCCAACTCGTCGAGCAATTGCTGCGCCTGCGCGGCGTGCGCCGCGCTGCGCGCAAACGTTGCCCGAAACTGCGGGAAGCACGCTTCAAGCGCCGGCATCAGGCGCGCGCGGATGCGGTTGCGTGTGTAGCGTTCGTCGTCGTTGGTCGGGTCTTCGACCCAGTCTTCGCCGCGCGCCCGCAGCCACGCGCGAATGGCGGCACCGGGCACCCCGAGCAGCGGGCGCCAGTAATCGATCTCCTGCCGCCGCCAACGCTGGGGCATCGCCGCGAGTCCCGGCAACCCGGCTCCGCGCGAGAGCGCCAACAAGAGCGTCTCCACCTGATCGTCGGCGTGTTGTGCGACAACTATTGATTTGATAGCGTCTTGGGCTTGACTGACAAGCGCCAGACCGTCAAAAGCCTCATAGCGGTGGCGTCGCGCGACCTCCTCGGGGCTTTGGCCCCGCCCCGCCCGCGCATCGACGCGCGCCACGCGCAGCGGCACACCCAAGCGGACACAGCGCGCAGCGCAATGGCGTTCGAACTCGGCGGCCGCTTGCTGCAAGCCGTGGTGCACGTGCCAGGCCTCGATCTGTCCCGGCCAGCGCTCGGCGCACGCGATCAACAGAGCCGTCGAGTCGGCGCCGCCGCTGTAGGCGACGGCCACCGGCATGGCGGGCGCGAGCGCCGCGAAGGCATCGATCGCGGCCTCGAAATCCGACAAAGGGGTCGTTCTGGCCGGAACCTGCATGGTGTGCGATCATGGTAATCGCAAGGGAGCTTGCAAGAGAACCGGGGCGGGCAACCGTCGCTGGCGGAAATTGACCGGACACCACCCCGCGGGAGGTGCGCACTCGATGGTGAGACTTGGATGGCTTTTGATGCGTCTGCGCAAGGAATTGCTGCTGGCGTGGCATCTCCTGCGCGACCCGCGCACGCCAGGTGTAGCCAAGTTGCTGACCGCGCTGGCGCTGTTCTACGTCCTCAGTCCGATCGATCTGGTGACCGATTTCGCGCCCGTGCTGGGCTGGCTCGACGACGGGGTCGTGGCGTTCCTCCTGCTGCATTGGGCGCGCCGCTTCGTTCCGCCCGGGGTGCTGGCCGCCCTGCGCGCCAAGACTGGCGCGCGGATGCGGCCGATCGTGCCCTGATCGCAGACCCCGCCGGGAAGGTCAGCGCTCGGCCTTGGTGTCGTTGAAGCGCCCGTAACTCTGCAGGCGTTCATAGCGGCGGTCGAGCAGTTCCTTGACTTTCAGGTCGCTCACCTGGCGCCAGGCATCGGTCAACGCGCGCTTGAGAAAGCCGCCCATCTGGCGTGCGTCCCGGTGCGCGCCACCCACCGGCTCGTTGACGATCTTGTCGATCAGGCCCAGGGCCTTGAGGCGGTGCGCGGTGATGCCCAGCGCCGCGGCGGCCTCTTCGGCCTTGTCGCTGGTCTTCCACAGGATCGAGGCGCACCCCTCGGGACTGATGACCGAGTAGATCGAATACTGCAGCATCAGCACCTGATCGGCCACGGCGATGGCCAGCGCGCCGCCTGAGCCACCCTCGCCGATGATGGTGGTGATGATCGGCACCTCGAGTTGGGCCATTTCGTAGATGTTGCGGCCAATCGCCTCGGACTGGCCACGCTCCTCGGCGTCGATGCCGGGAAACGCCCCCGGTGTATCGACGAAGGTGAACACCGGCAGCTTGAACTTCTCGGCCGTCTTCATCAGCCGCAATGCCTTGCGATAGCCTTCCGGACGCGTCATGCCGAAGTTGCGCGCCGCGCGCTCCTTGGTGTCGCGGCCCTTCTGGTGGCCAATCACCAGGCAGGCGCTCCCGTTGAAACGCGCCAGGCCGCCGACGATGCTCTGGTCATCGGCGAAGTGCCGGTCTCCGTGCAGCTCGATGAAGTCGCTGAAGCACTCGCGGATGTAGTCGAGCGTGTAGGGGCGCTCGGCATGGCGCGCGATCTTGGTGATCTGCCAGGGCGACAGGTCGCTGTAGATGTCCTTGGTCAGCTTGAGGCTCTTCTTGCTCAGCTGATCGATTTCGTCGGAAATGTCGACGGCGCTTTCGTTTTGCACATAGCGCAGTTCTTCGATCTTGCCTTCGAGCTCGGCGAGCGGCTGCTCGAAATCAAGAAATGTCCGTTTGGCCAATATCGGCTCCTCGTGCGCGCAATTCGCGTTATGTTAGCGGAAGCTGCCGGTGCCCTGCGCCCAGCGTGCTCAGTAGGCCACCGGCAGCGGATCGAGCGAGCGCCACATGTACCAGGTGGCCACGCTGCGCCACGGTGCCCAGCCCTCGGCAACTTCGCGCGCCTCGATGCGACTGACCGGCTCGCCGGAAAAGTAGTTGATGCTGATGCCCTTGATCAGGCCCACGTCGTCCAGCGGCAACACGTCGGGCCGCAGCAGGTGAAACATCAGGAACATCTCCGCCGTCCAGCGGCCGATGCCGCGAATGGCCACCAGCTCAGCGATGATCGCTTCGTCGTCCATGGCGAGCCAGTCGCCCACGTGGATCTGACCGGCGTCGAAATGCAGCGCCAGATCGACCAGGTACTCGATCTTGCGCGCCGACAGGCCGGCCGCCCGCATGTCGTCCACCCTCAGGCGCAACACCGCCTGCGGGCTCATGCGCCGCGCGAGCTTGGCAAACCGGTCCCACACCGATTGCGCGGCCCGCACCGAAATCTGCTGCCCGACAATGGAGCGTGCCAGCGTCACGAAGGCATCGCCGCGCGAATGCAGGCATGCGTCGCCATAACGCGGGATGAGGCGCTTCATCACGCGGTCGCGGCGCACCAGGTGCTCGCAGGCCTGCACCCAGTATTCCGGGACAGCGACATCCAACGCCTTGTTCCTGCTAGCCGCCATGGCACCCTTCGCGAACACGCGACAACACCAGCTCCCCTTCCAACGCGGTCATCGTAGCGCTTCCCAGGTGGTGCCGGTCGGCAAATCCTTCAGCACGACGCCGGCGGTCAGCAATTCGTCACGGATGCGGTCGGCCGTGGCGAAGTCGCGCGCCTTCTTTGCGGCGGCGCGCGCCTGGATGCGAGCCTCGATCGCCATCTCGTCCAGCGTGCTGCCCGCTCGCAAAAAGGCCTTCGGATCGCCTTGCAGCAGCCCGAGGCAGCCGCCCAGCGCCTTCAGCAAGCCGGCGTCCTCGGGTCGACGCGCGCGGTTGACCTCGCTGGCCAGATCGAACAGCACGGCCACGGCCTCGGGCGTGCCGAAGTCCTCGTCCATCGCCGCCTTGAAGCGGGTCGCGAAAGCGTTCGACCAGTCGATCGCCGCGGGCATCGCAGGCACCGCGTCCAGCGCGGTGTACAGGCGCTTGAGCGCTGCGCGGGCATCTTGCAGATGCACGTCGCTGTAGTTCAGCGGGCTGCGGTAGTGCGCGCGCACGATGAAGAAACGGATGGTTTCGGCATCGAACCGCCCGAGCACCTCGCGGATGGTGAAGAAGTTGCCCAGCGACTTGGACATCTTCTCGTTGTCGATGTTGACGAAACCGTTGTGCATCCACAGCCGCGCCAGCGGCTGGCCGTTGGCGCCTTCGCTCTGGGCGATTTCGTTTTCGTGGTGTGGGAACGTGAGGTCGGCGCCGCCGCCGTGGATGTCGAAGGTGTCACCCAGCAGCGCGCAGCTCATGGCCGAGCATTCGATGTGCCAGCCCGGGCGTCCCAGGCCGTAGGCGCTGTCCCACTTGGCACCCTCGGGTTCGCTGGGCTTGGCCGACTTCCACAGCACGAAGTCCAGCGGATCGTGCTTGCCGTCATCCACGGCCACGCGCTCACCGGCCTGCAGCTCATCGAGCGTCTTGCCCGACAGCTTGCCGTAGCCGGGGAATTTGCGTACGGCGTAGTTCACATCGCCACTGTCGGCCTGGTACGCCAGCCCCTTGCCTTGCAGCGTGTCGATGATGGACAGCATCTGCGGCACGTACTCGGTGGCGCGCGGGTCGTGCGTGGGCCGCTCGACGCCAAGCGCGTCGAAGTCGCGGTACATCTCGGCGATCATGCGGTCGGTGAGCTGGCGGATGGTCTCGCCGTTGTCCAGCGCGCGGCGGATGATCTTGTCCTCGATGTCGGTGATGTTGCGCACGAAGGTGACGGCCAGGCCCGAAGCCTTGAACCAGCGCTGCACCACGTCGAAGGCCACGGCCGAGCGCGCGTGCCCGATGTGGCACAGGTCGTACACGGTGATCCCGCACACGTACATGCGCACGTGGCCCGCCTCGATGGGGGAAAAATCTTCCAGCGCACGCGAGAGCGTGTTGTGGATGCGCAAGCTCATGGGAAAGATGGGTTCTTGCCGGGCGGCGGCGTGCCATGCGGGCGCTCCTCGCTCGCCCCGGGGTGCGGTTGCAGACGAAGCCGGCCGGCGCGGCACGCGCCGCTACCGACTCGTCGACTCGCTTGGCTACAATGCCCGGCAGTATAGATCGCGCCCCGTTGCGCGCCGGCCACCACGGCCCGGCAAACGGGACCAACGCCTCTCCCGCGCCCTTTCATGCCCCCGCGCCGCGTCGCCCACCCGTTCCGATCGTTTCTGGTTTCCGCCCTGCTGCTGTCCGCGGTGGTGCTGGGCGGGCCGGCGCATGCCGACGACTACGCCGAGGTGCAGCGCCTGCAGGCTGCAGGACAGAACGCGGAGGCGCTGGCGCTGGTCGACCGCTACATTTCCGAGCACCCGCGCGACCCGCAGATGCGCTTTCTGAAGGCCAATCTGCTCAGCGGCACGGGACACGCGGACGAAGCGCAGGCCCTGCTGATCCAGCTGACGCGCGACTACCCCGAGCTGGCCGAACCCTGGAACAATCTGGCGGTGTTGTATGCCGGCCAGGGCAAGCTCGAACAGGCGCGCGATGCACTGCACGACGCCCTGCGCGTGCAACCCGATTACGCCACCGCGCTCGAGAACCTGGGCGACGTGCAGGTGCGCCTGGCGCTGCAAGCCTACCTGGGCGCGCGGCGAGTGGACGCGGGCAACGCGCGCGTGGCCACCAAGATCGAGAGTTTGCGCAAGCTGTCGAGCGATGCCGGCAAGCCGGCCAACTGAGCACCTGAATTCGCGCCAGGAACTTGTAGCCGGGCGTCCGCCACCAAGTCCCGTTCTTGTTTTTCACTCCGGAGTCCGATTCATGTCCCTGTCCCGAAGAACGCTGGGTCGACTGGCTGCCGCGCTGAGCGTCGCTGCCGCGCTGGCCACCAGCCTGCCCGCCCTGGCCGCCGACCCCCGTGTCAAGTTCGTCACCACCGAAGGCGATTTCGTCGTCGAGCTCTATCCCGACAAGGCTCCCAAGACGGTCGAGAACTTCCTGCAGTACGTCAAGGACAAGTTCTACGACGGCACCATCTTTCACCGCGTGATCAAGGACTTCATGGTGCAGGGCGGAGGTTTCGACAAGGATTACAAGCAGAAAGCCACACGCCCGCCGGTGGTGCACGAAGGACGCGAGGCACTGGCCAAGGGCCTGAAAAACGTGACCGGCACCATCGCCATGGCGCGCACAGTCAGAGCCGACTCAGCCACCGCGCAATTCTTCATCAACGTGGTGGACAACGCAAAGCTCGATCCGATCCTGATCCCTGACGGGGATCCGGTCACGATCGAATTTCGGGGTCAGGTCTACAAGGACATTCCGCGCGCCGAGGTCATCAACCACCCGGACCTGTTTGGCTACACCGTGTTCGGCAAGGTGGTCAGCGGCATGGACACGATCGAGAAAATCCGCAACCTGCCCACCGGCAGGGGAGGCCCGATCCCCACCGACGTGCCGCAAAAGCAGGTGGTGATCGAATCGGCCACGCTGCTGCCGTGAAGCGGCGCTCGAACCCACTTTTCACCGAGGTACCATCATGAGCAATCCCCAGGTCGAACTGCACATCGCCGGCCACGGCGTCATCACGCTCGAACTCGATGCAGCGAAAGCCCCCAAGTCCACAGCCAACTTCCTCGCCTACGTCGCGAGCGGCCACTATGACAACACGGTGTTTCACCGCGTCATCAAAAACTTCATGATCCAGGGCGGCGGCTTCGAGCCCGGCATGAAGCAAAAAGGCACGCAGGCGCCCATCACCAACGAAGCCGACAATGGCCTGAAGAACGCCCGCTACACCGTGGCCATGGCGCGCACCAGCGACCCGCACTCGGCCACCGCGCAGTTCTTCATCAACACGGTGGACAACGACTTCCTGGACTTCAAGGCCCCCACCGCGCAGGGCTGGGGCTATGCCGTGTTCGGCCAAGTGGTCAAGGGCCGGGAGGTGGTCGACGCGATCAAGGCCGTTCCCACCGCGCGCAAGGGCCATCACGACGACGTGCCGAGCGAGGACGTGGTGATCGAGAAGGCCGTGGCACTCTGAGCGGCGCGCGCGGCGCATGACGACCCTGCCGCCGTTCAGTGCGCTCGAAGCCCCCGGGTGGTGGCGCACCGTCGACTTCATCTCGGACTTGCACCTCAAGCCCGAAGAACCCCTGACCTTCGAGGCCTGGGCGCACTACATGGCGGCGCCCCGGGCGGACGCGGTGTTCATCCTGGGCGACCTGTTCGAGGCCTGGGTCGGCGACGATGGAGCGACACCCGGCAGTTTCGAGGCACGCTGTGGTGACGTCCTTCGGGACTGTCACGCCGACGTGGCGTTCATGCAGGGCAACCGCGACTTCCTGCTGGGCGACGGTTTTCTCGCGCCACGCGGCGTGCGCGCGTTGCCAGACCCCACGGTGCTGTCCATCGCCGGCCAGCACCTGGTGCTCACGCACGGCGACCTGCTGTGCACGGACGATCGGTCGTACCAGCAGTTTCGCGCGCAGGTGCGCGCCCCGGCGTGGCAACGCGCGTTCCTGGCGCGCCCGCTGGCCGAACGGCGCGACGCTGCGCGCCGGATGCGCGCGGAAAGCCAGGCCCGACACGAAGCTCACAGCGCACCCCGAGAATACGCCCATGCCGACCACGCACTCGCGCGCGCGTGGTTGCTCGGTGCTGGCGCCACCACCCTGATTCACGGCCACACCCATCAACCGGCCGATCACCCCCTGGGCAATGATGGTGAGGGTCGCGCGCTCACGCAGGTGGTGCTCAGCGACTGGCACATCGAGCCGACCGCACGCCGCGCGCAAGTGCTGCGCCTGGACACGGAAAGCGGGCGGCTTGCGCGCATCGACCCGCAGGCCGCGCGCGCGTCGTGAGCCGGCTGCACACGCTTGCGCGCTGGCTGCGCCGCACGGTCCGACCGCCCAGGCCCATTCCAGGCGGGTTGTGGCAAGCCACGCTCGCGCACTACCCGTTTCTCGCGCGACTCACGGCGGACGAGCAGGCCCGACTGCTCCGGCTGGCAACGCACTTTCTCACGCACAAGGAGTTCAGTGGCGCGCACGGGTTGGTGGTCACCGACGCGATGGCGGTGGCCGTGGCCGCTCAGGCCTGTCTGCCGCTGCTGCATCTGGGGCCGGTGGGGACACCCGAGGCCGCTCTGGTCTGGTACGCCGATTTCGTCGGCATCGTGATGCATCCGGCCGATGCCGTGGCGCGGCGGCGGGTGATGGACGACGCCGGCGTGGTGCACCACTACGACGAGGTGCTCGCCGGAGAAGCGATGGAACACGGCCCGGTGATGCTCTCGTGGCCGGCGGTGCTGGACACGGGCACTGGCACCAGCGTGGTGATCCACGAATTCGTGCACAAGATGGACATGCAGGCCGGCGGCGCGCATGGCGCGCCGCCGCTGCCACGCGGCTTCATGGGCGCACGCAACGCGCGTGAGGCGGCCGCGCGCTGGGCCGCCACCTGGGCGCCTGCCTACGAGCACTTTCGCGAGCAGGTGATTCGCGCCGAGCGCTTCGGCGAACCCGAACCCTGGCTGGACCCGTACGCCGCCAGCGCGCCGGAAGAGTTTTTTGCCGTGGCCTGCGAAGCGCACTTTGTCGAACCCGAACGCTTCGCCCGGGAATTTCCACCACTGAGCCAGGCGTTGCGCGAGTTTTTCAAGCAAAACCAGCCGGAAAACGCCGATTGACAAGCCGCAGCAGCTCTTGTTTCAGGAGCAACCGGGCCGGTTCAAGCGTCTTGTGCAATTCGGCGCAGCGCCTGCTCGAACACCTCGGGAGGCTGGCCCCCGCTGATCAGCTGCCGCTCGTTGATCACGATCGCCGGCACCGAGTGAATGCCCGCCTGCTGCCAGCGGGATTCGGCCGCTCGCACCGATGCCGCGAACTCGTCGGTCGCGAGAATCTGCCGCGCACGTGCTTCGTCCAGACCCGCCTGGCGCACCGCGGCGAGCAGGACGGCATCGTGGTCCACCCGCTCGGCACGCCCGTGATACGCATCGAGCAGCGCACGCTTGAGCGCCAGTTGCCGATCGGCGCCCAATTCGCCCGCCCAGTACAGCAACCGGTGCGCGTTGAAGGTGTTGACCACCCGCCCTCGCCCGTCGGGGTTGAACGAGAAGCCAACCGAAGCCCCGCGCTCGGCAATGGTGGCGCGCACCTGGGCTTGCTGGGCGGCGGTCGAGCCGTACTTGCGCGCCAGGTGCTCGCCCAGGTCTTCGCCCTCCGGTCCCATGGCGGGGTTCAACTCGAAGGGCTGAAAGTGCAGCTCGGCCTGTACCGCGTCGCCACAGCGCGCCAGCGCCTGTTGCAGCGAAGCCAGGCCCACGGCGCACCAGGGGCAGGCCACGTCGGACACGAAATCGATTTTGATGGACGTTGTCATCGATCATTCCCATACTACACAAACAATAGCGCCTTCGGCTTTCCAATCAAGCCAAAATCGCTGATTCAGTCCGCTATCGCACGCGCCAGCGCCGCGTCGAACGCAGCCGGTGTCTCGTACTGCACCCAGTGGCCCGCGCCCTCGATCAGTTGCAGGCTGCGGAAGTCCGGCGCGGCGGCAGCAAAGGCATCCGCCAGCGCGTGGACGTACTGCCGGTAGATCGCATCGTGCGCGCCATAAATGGCGTGCACCGGGCAGTGCACGCGCGGCAGGCTGCGCGCGAGGATGTCGGTATGCGCCAGCCGACGGCGCGGCAGGCGATCGCGCTGCACGTTGGTGACGTGGATTTCCAGCGCGAGGGCATCGATGAGATCCGGGTCGTGCAGCATGAGCATCGCCAGGTTGTGCCGATGTGCCTCAGCCTGCTCCCGTGGGGTCTTCAGATGGCGCCATGCTTGCAGTTCGAACTGCCGCCCGGGCACCACCCCCATCGCAGGCGCGCCGACCAGCACCAACCGCCGCGCCAGCGCCGGGTGCGTGGCCAGCAGCAGGCCGGCGGTCATGCCGCCGAAGGAAAAGCCGATCAAATCGACCGGGTTGGCGCCCTGCAGCTCGCGCAGACTGGCCGCCAGGGGCTCGATCATCGCGTCGGCGTCGGTGCCGCTGGCCAGGCCGTCGGAGGCACCGAAGCCCGGCAGGTCGACCGCCAGCACACGCCGCCCGGCATCGACCAGTGGCAGGATGTTCTTCACCCAATGCGTCCACGAGCCGCTGCCCCCGTGAAACAGCACCAGCGGCGGTGCAACGCCGCGCGCGCCAGCCGCCGACTGCCACTGGTGCCAGACGATCCGCTGCCCGGCCGGCCCGGTGACGCGGCGCTCGCCCTGCGCCAGGCGCGTGCGCACCGCCAGCGGCAGCCCCGCGGGCACTTCGATTGCGTTGCCCGCCCGCATGGACTCAGTCATCGAGCCCCGCTGACCAGCGCTCACCCCAGCCGCGGTGGCGCTCGGCGTCCAGCGCACGACGATCGCGCTTGGTGGGCCGGCCGTCGGCGATGGCGCGTGCCGGCTCGGGCGCCAGGCGACGGCCTGCGGCGGCCTGCTCGCGCGACGCCAGGCTCTGCGGGGTTTCCTCGTAAAGTTGGCGGGCCATCGGCGCCGGGCCCCGCATCGCGCTCAACGCCAGCACGCGCACCTCGCGCGTCACCGTCGCCAGGCGCAACGTGACGACATCGCCCGGCCGCACTTCGCGCGCCGGCTTGACACCGGTGCCGCCCACCTGCACGCGCCCGCGTTCAATCTCCTGCACGGCCAGCGCGCGCGTCTTGCAAAAGCGCGCGGCCCACAGCCACTTGTCGATGCGCTGGCGATCCGGCGGTTCACTCATCGAACGACATTGTGCGTCCGTCGTACCCGATCTGCAGATCGCTGTGCGCAGGGGCGCGAGGGCGCCTGGCTCAGGGCAGGCGCATCAAGACCGGCACACCCGCCTTGCGCAGGCAGCTCGAGGTCACGCTGCCCAGCAGCGCCGACTCGAGCGCCGGGCGCCCGCGCGTCACCATGGACAGCATGACATCGCGGCGACCGGCCACATACCCGGGAATCGCATCAATCGGATCGCCGTGCAGCACGTCCCAGTTGACCCGCACGTCGTGCCGGGCGGCCAGCTCGCGTGCCTTGGAGCGCACATAGCCCGACTCGAGGCCCTTCATCATGTCGCTGTTTGGCCGGTCCGAGCCGCCGGTGGTCTTGGGATCGATCGCCACCACCACCATCAGTTCGGCGCCCACCCAGCGCGCGAACTCGGCAGCCTGGGGCGCCATCGCCTCCGACAGCTCGGTGCCGTCCAGCGGCAACACCACGCTGCGGATCTTGACGGGCGCCGCGTCGGCGCGTGCGGTGCCGGTCGGGCTGTACACCAGCACGGGCGCGCCACCGCTGCGCACCACGCGCAAGGCCACGCTGCCGAGCATGGCCTCCATCAGACCGGAGCGCCCGTGCGACGTCATCGCCACCAGCGTGTGCGGCACGCGCTGTGCCTGGGCGAGCACGGCCTCGGCGACATCGCCGTCGGCGACGACGCAAACGCCCGTCGCGCCGTGGGTCGTGGCCAGCGATTCGACGTAGCGCGTGGCCTCGCCCTGCTCGGCCTCCTTCGACACCACCCGCATCAGCGTGACCGCCGTGCCGTGCGCGGCTGCCAGCCCCGTCGCATACGGAATCATCTCCTCGGAGAACCGCGAGCCATCCAGGGGAACCAGGATCCGATCGTACATAGCCACACCTCCATGAAAAGAACTTTGCGAAGTCGCAAAAGTATAGGTGAGGGGACGGTGCGAACGCCCGCGCTACCATGTGCCCGTGCCCGCCGCATCGTCCGCCAACCCGCCCGTGCCCGCGCTGCCACGCGACGCCGCCAGCATCCTGGCACTGGCCGCGCGCTCTCTGTTCGAGCTGTTCGAAAGCGCGAGCGAGGGCATGCTGCTGGTCGACCGCGACGCACGCGTGGTGTGGATCAACGACCAGTACCGGCGCTTCCTGCCGGCGCTGGGCTTTCGGGACGAACACGATTTCATCGGACGCCCGGCCACCGAAGTCATTGGCAACACCCGAATGGACGAGGTCCTGCGCACGGGCAAGGCCACGCTGATCGATCTGCTCACCAACCGCGCCGGCACGTTCGCCGTCAGTCGCATTCCACTGCGCGACGATGCCGGCGAGGTGATCGGCGCGCTGGGCATCGTGCTGTTCGACCAGACTTCGCGCAACCTGCAGCCGCTGCTCGCCAAATTCGCCCGCCTGCAGCAGGACCTGGACGACGCGAGGCGCGAGTTGGCGGTGCGCCGGGCCACGCCGGCTCCCGGCCAGCGCCAGGCCAAGTACACGCTGGCCAACTTCGTCGGCTCCAGCCCTGCGGCCAGCGAGGTCAAGCGCCAGGCACGGCGTGCCGCGCAATCGGCGAGCCCGGTGCTCCTGCTGGGCGAAACGGGCACCGGCAAGGAACTGCTGGCGCACGGCATCCACTCGACCTCGGCGCGCGCACTGGGGCCCTTCGTCGGTGTCAACATCGCGGCCGTGCCCGACACCCTGCTGGAGGCCGAGTTCTTCGGCGTGGCGCCGGGCGCCTACACGGGCGCCGAGCGCAAGGGGCGCGTGGGGCGCTTCAAGCTGGCCGACGGCGGCACGCTGTTTCTCGACGAGATCGGCGACATGCCGCTGCCCTTGCAGGCCAAGCTGCTGCGCGCGCTGCAGGAGGGCGAGATCGAACCGCTGGGCAGCAACCAGCTGGTGCCCTTCGACGCGCGTGTCATCGCCGCAACCAGTCGCGACCTGGCGGCGCTGGTGCGCGCGGGCCAGTTCCGCGAAGACCTGTACTACCGGTTGAACGTGCTGCCCATCCGTGTGCCGCCGCTGCGCGAGCGGCGCGCCGACCTGCCGGCGTTGGTGGAGGCGCTGGGCGACGACATGGCACAGCGCGGCACCTCGCCCCCCGAATTGACTACGGCTGCCCTGGCCCTGCTGGCAGCGCAGCACTGGCGCGGCAACATCCGCGAATTGCGCAACGTCCTGGAGCAGGCCGCCCTGCACGCCGAAGGCGCGCGCCTGGACGAAATCGGCATGGCGGCGGTGCTGCGGCAGTCGGGCATCGCCCGCATCGAACCCGCGCCGCAATCTGTGCCATCCGCGATGCCGGACGACCCGGCCGAATTGCTGCGTCCTCTGGCCATCCAGGTTCGGGCACTGGAGCAGCGAGCCATCACCGCCGCGCTGGGTGCCACGCAGGGCAACCGGCTTGCGGCGGCGCGCCTGCTGGAAATCTCGCGCGCGACGCTGTACAACCGACTCGGTGCCGCAGTGGGCGCCGGTCCGCTGGATATACAGTCCAATACTCAGACAATTGAATGATTTTTGGACATAATTTGATTAAATTTCAGACAATTTACATCCATACGACCGAGTTCAGTGTGCAAACACGCGGCTGCATGCTGGCATGCATCTTGCGCCCAGATTCCCGATAGACCCGTTTCGCTCACCCAGGAGACCTTCATGCAACGCCGTTCCCTCATCGCCCTGGCCGCTGCGGCCGCCCTCATCAGCACCTCGGCGCTGGCCGCCGGCGAGATCAAGATCGCCCACGTCTACAGCAAGAC
>CAZGOL010000062.1:0-13885 GCA_964527755.1 uncultured Ottowia sp. | reverse complement strand
CCGGAAATGGCATCGGTGATCAGCTTCTTCTCGTCGACCGGCTCGACGTAATCGGACTTGATCATGCCGAATACCGCGGCCAGTTGCTGCAGTTCCTCAAGCGGCAGCGGGGCCACCGTGCCGCGCGCCACGGTCTGCAGCGATACGGTCGTGAGTGCGCCTGCGAGGGCACCCACCGCAATCCATCCGGCAATCCTGGTTTTGTGGCTCATGGTCTGGCGCATTCGTGCAACGGTCGTTCAGCAATATACATGCAATGGGGGTTTCGGGTCGTGTTGTACCCCGGAAGTTCCGTGAAATCCGGGACGCAACGGGTGCTCAGCCGCGACCCTGGCCGGCCGCGGCGACCCGCTGGGCTGCCTGGGCTTCGCCCAGGTACTGGCGCCCGATGGGCCGCAGATCGGCGTCCAGCTGGTAGATCAGCGGGACGCCGTTGGGAATGTTCAGGTCGATGATGTCGGCGTCGGAAATGCCGTCCAGGTACTTGACCAGCGCGCGGATCGAATTGCCATGCGCGGCCACCACCAGCCGCTGGCCGGCGCGAATGGCGGGCGCCATCGACTCGTTCCAGAACGGCAGCACCCGCATGACGGTGTCCTTCAGGCATTCGGAGAGCGGAACCTGCCCCGAGGCGAGGCCGGCATAGCGCGGATCACCGCGCTCGCATCGCGGATCGCCCGGCTCCAGCGCAGGAGGCGGGGTGTCGTAGCTGCGGCGCCACGCCAGCACCTGCGCCTCGCCATACTGCCGGGCGGTCTCGGCCTTGTTCAGGCCCTGCAGCGCCCCGTAGTGGCGCTCGTTCAGACGCCAGTGCTTGACGGTGGGCAGCCACACCCGGTCCATTTCGTCCAGGCACAGCCACAAGGTGCGGATCGCGCGCTTGAGCACGCTGGTACAGGCCAGGTCGAACTCCAGGCCTGCTTCACGCAACAGCCGGCCGGCCTCGCGGGCTTGCTCGATCCCGGTGGGCGTCAGGTCCACGTCGGTCCAGCCGGTGAAGCGGTTTTCGAGGTTCCAGGTCGACTCGCCGTGGCGAATCAGGACGAGTGTGTGCATGGCGGGATGGGCGGTCGGTGGGCGGGGCCGGATTTCGCTGCACCAGCGGCAGCAGGCCCGACATTCTAGAATCGCGTGGTAGCGGCGGCGCATTGCGGGGTCATGGGCGCCGGTGATGCAAACAGAGGATCTTCGACGTGGATTTCGTGATTGCCAACTGGTCATTGATATTGCTGGCGGTGGTTTCGGGCGGGATGCTGGCCTGGCCCATGATCCAGGGAGCCGGTACTGCGGGTCTGACGGCGACCGCGGCCGTGCAGCGCATCAACCGCGAGAAGGCGGTGGTCATCGACGTGTGCGAAGCCAGTGAATACGCCGCCGGCCACGTGGCGGGCGCGCGCAGCATCCCGATGGCCGAACTCGAGGCCAAGCTGCCCGGTGCAGTCAAGAACAAGGCCACGCCGTTGGTGATGGTGTGCGCTTCCGGCGTGCGCGCGCGTCGCGCCGTGGCGATTGCGCGCAAACTGGGCTACGAACAGGCCGACCTGCTCGCCGGCGGCATGAAGAGTTGGCGCGAAGCCAACCTGCCGATCGATCGGGCCTGACAGCAGGCCGGAGCCAGTCCATATGCCGCCGGTGACCATGTACACCACCGCCACCTGCCCGTACTGCATCCGGGCCAGGCAGTTGCTCCAGATGCGGGGCGTGAGCGATATCCGCGAGATCCGCATCGACCTCGATCCGCTCGAGCGCACCCGCATGATGGAACGTACGGGCCGGCGCACCGTGCCGCAGATCTTCATCGGTGACACCCATGTGGGAGGGTGCGACGACCTGATGGCGCTTGACGAGCGCGGCGGCCTGCAGGCGCTGCTGGCCAACTGAGATAATCACCGCGTCGCACCGTTCGCCCAAGGCGTTGCCCGGGGCGCATTCCCATTCTTCCCAATCGAGACTTTCCATGGCCAATCAGGATCCCGTGTTCAACATCCAGCGCGTCTATCTGAAGGAGGCTTCGCTGGAGCAGCCCAATTCACCCGCCATCCTGCTCGAGCAGCAGCAGCCGGCACTGGAAATCAACCTGGGAGTGGGTGCCGACAACGTGAGCGAGGGCACTTTCGAGGTCAACGTGATGGCGACGGTCCACGCCAAGATCGGTGATCGCACCGTATTTCTCGTCGAATGCCGCCAGGCGGGCATTTTCGAGATACGCAACGTTCCCGAGGAGCAGCTGAACGGCATTCTGGGCGTGGCCTGCCCACAGATCGTCTACCCTTACCTGCGCGGCAATGTGGCCGATCTGGTGCAGCGCGCCGGCTTCCAACCGGTGCACCTGACCGAAATCAACTTCCAGGCCATGTTCGAGCAGCAGCGCGCGGCGCAGGCCGCACAGGCGGCGGCACCGGCCGTGACGCAGTGATCGCGGGCTGAACCGCACGTTCGCGCCCGCATTCGGCGCCCAGCGTCATGAACATCGTGGTGATCGGCGCCGGTGCCTGGGGCACGGCGCTGGCCGTCAGCGCGGTGCGCAATCCGGCCGGGCATCGGGTGGCGCTGTGGGCGCGCGACGCCGCCCAGGCGCAGGCGATGCAGCGCACGCGCGAAAACGCGCGCTACCTGCCGGGCATTCCGCTGCCGCACGAACTCGCCCTGGGCAGTGGCGAGCCGCGGGAATTGCCGGACGTCGCGGCACGCGCTGACTTGCTGATCGTGGCCACCCCGGTGGCCGGCCTGCGCGGCATGCTGGAGGTGCTGCGTGACGTGCGCATGCCGGTCGGCTGGCTGTGCAAGGGCTTCGAGCCGGCGCAGGATCCGGGTGCAGCGCGGCCGTTCGGCCTGCTGCCGCATGAAATCCAACGTCAGGTGGCGCCTGGGTTGCGGGCCGGCGCGCTGTCGGGGCCGAGCTTTGCGCAAGAGGTGGCGCGCGGCCAGCCCACGGCGCTGGTGGCGGCCAGTGGCCACTCCGAGGTGTGCGACGCGCTGGTGACGGCGTTTCACGGCCCCACGCTGCGCGTGTATGGCAACGACGACCTGGTGGGCGTCGAAGTGGGCGGGGCGGTCAAGAACGTGCTGGCGATCGCCACCGGGTTGGCCGACGGGCTGAACCTGGGGCTGAACGCGCGCGCCGCCCTGATCACGCGCGGGCTGGCCGAGATCGCCCGCCTGGGCGTGGCTCTGGGCGCGCAGTCCGAGACGTTCATGGGCCTGTCGGGTCTGGGCGACCTGGTGCTGACGGCCACCGGTGATCTCAGTCGCAACCGCCGGGTCGGTCTGCTGCTCGCGGCGGGCAAGAGCCTGCCGGAAGCGGTGCAGTCGCTTGGCCACGTGGCCGAGGGCGTGTACAGCGCACGCACCGTGCTGCAGCGCGCGCACCATCTGGGTGTCGAGATGCCGATCACCGAATGTGTGGTTGCATTGCTTGACGGGCGTCTGCGCCCCGTGGAAGCAGTGGCGGCGCTGATGGGGCGCGATCCCAAGGGCGAAATTCTCTAGCGAAATCGGCTTGTAACTCTTACATAGCAAGCCAAGCCAGCTATTGATAACGTAGTAAAAATCAGATCTCGAGGTTGTCGATCAGGCGCGTCGCGCCGAGCCGCGCCGCGCCCAGCACCACCAGCGTGCCCGCACCGTCGCCCGTCTGCGGCATCAGCAGATCGGCACGCCGACGTACCGTCAGATAGTCGGGTTGCCAGCCGCGCGCGGCCAGTTCGCGCCGGGCCGCCGCTTCCAGCACCGGCAGTTTCGTGGGCAATGCGTGGGCGGCCGTCAGCGCGTCACGCGCCAGCGCGCGCAGCGCGAGCGCCAGTTGCAGCGCTTCGATGCGTTCGTCGGCGCCCAGATAAGCATTGCGCGAGGACAGTGCCAGTCCGTCGGGGTCGCGTCGGGTTTCGCCGGCCACGATGTCGATCGGCAGCGCGAACTGGCGCACCATGCGGCGGATCACCATGAGTTGCTGGTAATCCTTCTTGCCGAACACCGCGGTGCCGTGCGCCTTGCCCGCAAACACCGCGGTAAAGAGCTTCATCACCACCGTGGCCACCCCGGTAAAGAAGCCCGGGCGGAACTCGCCTTCAAGCAAGTCGGCCAGTTGCGGGTCGGGCAGCACCTTGAACGTCTGCGGCTCGGGATACAGGTCGGTCTCGTGCGGGGCGAACAGCACGTCGCAGCCTGCGGCATGCAGCCGAAGCTGGTCGTCGTCGAAGGTGCGCGGGTAGCTGTCGTAGTCCTCGTGTGGCAGGAACTGCAGGCGGTTGACGAAAATGCTGGCCACCGTCACATCGCCCAGCGACCGTGCCTGCTGCACCAGCGCCAGATGGCCGGCGTGCAGGTTGCCCATGGTTGGCACGAAGGCGGGCCGCACGCTGTGGTGCAGCGCCTCGCGCAACTCCGTGATGGTCTGGACTAGGCGCACGGTGACGTCTTGGCGGAAGGGACGACGGCGTCAGTGCGCCGGCGTGAAGGCCAGCCGCACGTAGATCGGCGCGTAGGCTTCGGCCTGCACCACGTCGATCAGGTGCTCCTTGGCCAGCTCCAGCAGGGCGATCAGCGTCACCACCAGCACCGGCACGCCGCGCGCGGGGTCGAACAGCTCCTCGAAGGGCGCAAAGCTGCACCCCTGCAGCTTGCGCAGCACGATCGACATGTGCTCGCGCACGCTGAGCTGCTCGCGCGTGATGCGGTGGCGCTCGACCAGCCGGGCGCGCCGCAGCACCTCGGCCCATGCTTGCCGGATGTCGGCCAACTCCACGTCCGGAAATCGCGGCTGCAAGGCCTGCTCGACGTAAACCTGCGCCTTCAGAAAGTCGCGCCCGTACTGCGGCACCTCGATCAGGCGCGCGGCCGCCAACTTGATCTGTTCGTATTCCAGCAGGCGGCGCACCAGCTCGGCGCGCGGGTCCTCGGGCTCCTGGCCTTCGGCGCTCTTGCGCGGCGGCAGCAGCATGCGCGACTTGATCTCGATCAGCATCGCCGCCATCAGCAGGTATTCGGCCGCCAGCTCCAGGTTGCGGCTGCGGATCTCGTCGACGTAGCTCAGGTACTGGCGCGTGACCGCGGCCATCGGGATGTCGAGGATGTTGAAGTTCTGCCTGCGGATCAGGTACAGCAGCAGATCCAGCGGTCCTTCGAAGGCCTCCAGGAAGACCTCCAGCGCGTCGGGCGGGATGTACAGGTCCTGCGGCAGCGCGAACAGCGGTTCGCCATACAGGCGAGCCACCGCGACGTGGTCGACCACCTCGGGCAACGGCACCCCCCCGGGGCTGGGCGCCGGCACCACGGCAGCGTCGGCGGAGCCCATGGGCACGGGAATCAGAATCGGGTGGCCCGCGGCTGGCCAGGGCCGTTCACGAGCACGAATTGAGCCTTGTGGGGTACTCGCCCTCGTCGGCGAAGTAGTAGTAGACGTAGGCTTGCTGCGGCACGCGGGCGGCACCGAACTCGGCCTGCAGGTCGCGGTCGATGCGCTTGTCCCACAGGCGTGCGCGGCCGTCGCGCTGGCCTTGTTCCATCTGCGGGTTCTCCTGCTTGAGCCGATCGATGAAGTCGGTCGCGTCGGAGGTGTAGTGCGGGCGGTTGAACAGGTTGGCGAGCGACATGGTGGTGGGGCCGGCTGGCGTCGCGGGTGGTGCGTTCTGCGCGCCCGCCCGCTGGCTCTTAAGATGGCGGCCATTTTACCGGTCCGCCGAATCCATGAAGACTTTCACCCATTGGCAGCGCCGCCTGTGCCTGCTGGCACCGCTGGGCGTGCTGGCGGCGCTCGCGGGCTGCGACCAGCAGGCGATCGATGAACTGGAAGAGGGCGTGGCCACCGAAGCGGACGTGGTGCGCCGCTTTGGCCAGCCCGAGCGCGTGTGGGACGAGCCGGGCGGCGCGCGCACGCTGGAATACAACCGTCAGCCCGAGGGCGTGCGCAACTACATGATCACCATCGGGCCCGACGGACGCATGAGCGTGCTGCGCCAGGTGCTGACGCCCGCCAACTTCGCGCGTGTGCAACCAGGCATGCCCGCGCAGGACGTGCGGCGGCTGCTGGGCAAGCCAGCGGCCCGGGTGCCGTACGAATTGAAGCGTGAAACCGTGTGGACCTGGAAGTTCCTCGAGCCACCTTCCGCGAAGAAGGCCTTCCACGTCGTGTTCGATCCCGAGGGGCGCGTTCTGCGCGCCGAGGTGGGCACCGACCCCGATGGACCGGACCTGCGTGGGGGTGGCTGAGCGGGACCTGACCGCCGGAGCCTGTTCGCGCTCTGCGTAAAATCGAATCATGCCAAAGCAAACGTTTCTCGATTCCTCGCTGGGCGCGGCTCAGCCTCATCCTGAGCATGCGCGCCGCCATTGGCGTGGCGTGGCGTCGGGGCCAGCGCTGCTGCTGGGGGTGTTGCTCGCACTGACGGGTGCCGGCGCGCAGGCCGAAGGCATCGATTGGTCGCTGGTCGGTGGCGTCGGACAGGACCGGGTGAGCAAGCTGGGCGTCATCGCCGCGTGGGAGCGTGCCGAGCCGCTGTGGCAGGGCGTCGAGTGGCAACTCAAGCTGCGCCACGAGGTGGAGGTGGCCCGATGGAACGCACCGCGTGGCAAGGATCTGTTCGAGGCGGGCTATTCGCCCGTGTTTCGTTTCCAGCGTCCCATGGGCGTCGGTGGCTCCAGCAAGGTGTACGTGGAGGCGGCAATCGGCGCACGCCTGATGTCGGGTCGCGACCTGGCGCCGTTTCGACGGTTTTCCACCGCATTCCAGTTTTCCGACGTGCTCGGCACGGGCGTCATCTGGGGGTCGCAGGGTCAGTCGAGCCTGGGCCTGCGCGTGCAGCACCTGTCGAACGCGCGCATCAAGCGCCCCAATCCGGGCATCACGTTCCTGGAACTGCGTTACAGCCACCGGTTCTGAAGGCGCGCCGGTCCGCGCGAGGGCGGGGCGACGCGTCATGGGTTGAACGAGAAGGAGTGATCGCCATGCGTCTTGCGGGCAAGAACATGATCGTCACCGGCGCCGCCAGCGGCATCGGCCTGGCCACGGTCCAGCGTTGCCTGAGCGAGGGCGCGAACGTGGTGCTGTCGGACATGGCGGGCAGCGAAGGCGCTGCACGGGCGCGTGAACTCGACGGCCGGCCGGGGCGTTGCCTGTTCATGCCGTGCGACGTCACGTCCAGCGAGCAGGTCGACCGGCTGGTGGCCGACACCGCCGCGCAACTGGGCAGCGTCGACGTGGTGTTCAGCAACGCGGGCATCGGCGCGCTCGGTCCCGTGCAGGACACGACCGATGCCGACTACCTGCGCGTGATCGACATCAACCTCAACGGCGTGTTCCGCGTGGCGCGCGCCGCGCTGCGGCAGATGTATCGCCAGGGTCGCGGCAGCCTGATCAACTGCGCCTCGATTCTGGGCACGCTGGGGCAAAGCGGCACCGTGGCCTATTCGGCGGCCAAGGGCGGCGTGGTCAACATGACGCGCACGCTGGCGATCGAGGCGGCGCCGCACGGGGTGCGCGTCAACTCGATCGGCCCCGGCTACATCGACACCCCGTTGCTCAAGGATCTGCCGCCCGAGATGCGGCAGGCACTGATCGGCCTGCATCCGATCGGTCGCCTGGGCCGTGCCGACGAAGTCGCCAACGCGGTGCTGTTTCTGGGCAGCGACGAGGCGAGCTTCGTCACCGGCGCCTACCTGCTGGTCGATGGCGGCTACGCCGCCGGCAAGTCCTGATCAGGCGTTGGCCGACACCTGCACGCTGAACCGCGCTCCGCCCGCCTCGCCGGCACGCGGCACGAAGGTCCAGGTGCGTTCGTGAAACGACGCCACGCTGGGGCGGTGGGCGATCGACACCAGCGCACCGCCAGCGTGTTCGGTCAGCCCCCTCAGTCGTTGATACAGCGTCTGTTCGGCCTGCACGTCGAGTGCGCTGGTGGCTTCGTCGGCCAGCACCCAGGCGGGTTGCTTGAGCAGCACGCGGGCGATCGCCAGGCGTTGCTGCTCGCCGCCGCTGAGCTTTTGCGTCCAGTTGTCGCGTTCATCCAGGCGGGCGGCCAGCGCCGGGAGCAGGGCATCGACGAGGGCCTGCCTGAGCTGCTCGTCGTTGTAGCGGCTGGCCGGTTCGGGATAGGCCAGCGCATCGCGCAGGCTGCCGTCCGGAAAGTAGGGGCGCTGCGGGATGAACATGGTGCCCGCCGGCAGGGCCACGTGCCCTTGCGCCCAGGGCCAGATGCCTGCAAGAGCGCGAAACAGCGTGCTCTTGCCGCTGCCCGAGGGGCCTTGCAGCAGGGTGTGCTGGCCGGGGGTCACGGAGAGCGCGGCACCCTGCAGCAGAGTGACACCGGTGGGCAGCGCCACCGTCAGGGCATCAGCCGCGAGGGAGTTGCCGGCGCTGGCGGTCGCCTCGACGCCGCGCGGCTCGCCTTCTTGCTGCGCCAGCATCGCTTCGAAGCTGGTCAGACGCTCGGTGGTCGCGCGCCAGGCGGCCAGGCCGTCGTAGTTGTCGACGAACCATGACAGCGAGCCCTGCACCTGGTTGAAGGCGCTGCTGATCTGCATCAGTTCGCCCAGCTGGATGGCGCCGCTGAAAAAACGTGGTGCGGCGACGATGAAGGGAAACACCACGGCCGCCTGGCCGAACAGGTTGGTGAAGCCCACCAGCTGTTTTTGCTTGTTGATGAGCTTGAGGTAGTTGGCCAGCACGGCCGTGAAGCGCGTGTCCAGGTTGCGGTTTTCCACCGCTTCGCCGTGATCCAGCGCGATCGACTCGCTGTACTCGCGCACTCGAACCAGATGGTGACGGTAGGTGGCCTCGCGTCGCTGCTGCTCGAAGTTCAACCCGATCAGTGGTCGTCCGATGTAGTGCGTGAGCACGCTGCCGACGGCGCAGTAGAGCACCGCCATCCACACCATGAAACCGGGAATGGTGAACTCCGAGCCCGCCAGCGCGAACGAGAAGCTGCCCGACAGGCCCCACAGGATGCCCACGAAGCTGACCAGCGTGACCACGGCGTTGAGCAAGCCCATCGACAGGCCCACGGTTTGCGCGGTGAACAGGCCTGCGTCTTCCTGCAGGCGCTGATCGGGGTTGTCGGGCACGCGCTGGCCGGGTTGTGGCAGGCCCGAGCCCTGCAGCTCGGTTTGCGCCGGTCCGACGTAGCGGTTGAGTTCCATGCGGTAGAAGGCGTGATCGGCCAGCCAGCGGTGCATCAGCTCGCGCGTCATCCAGGCACGCCAGCGCAGCTGCAGCAGTTGCGTGAGGTAGAACCGGTAGATGGCGATGACGATGAAGACCATCGCCAGCCAGGTGAAGCGCCCCAACTGCGTCCAGAACACCGCAGCGTCCTTGTTTTGCAGCGAGTCGTAGAACGCGCGGTTCCACTCGTTGAGCTGCACCAGCATGTAGACCGCGCCCAGGTTCAGCCCCACGATCGCGGCCAGCAGCGCGCGCGCTCGCCATTTCTCGTCGGAATGGAAGTAGGGCGCCGACAGGTGCCAGACCTGACGCAGGAACAGGCGGAAGCGGGAAATCTTGTCGAACCAGGACATGCAATGGCTTTCGGAGCGGTTGGCGCGCGGATGATAGTGGTCCGCCGCGGGCGGCGCGCCTATACTCGCTGCTCGCTTTTTGGTGACACGCGATGAAGCGGTGACGCAACTTGCGGCGAACCGCCCGCTGCGTCGCCGGCACCGGCACCCGTCATGCCCGATCAGATCATTTCGCTCCCGCAGGCCGACTGGCCCTACTCGCAAAGCCTGATGCGCCTGGCGCTCGGGCTGGCGCTGGGCCTGCTGATCGGGCTGGAGCGCGAGCGTCGCGGCAAGGAAGCGGGCGTGCGAACCTTCGGCTTCATCGGCCTGATGGGCGCCATGGGCGGCGCGCTGGGCACGGCTTACGGACTGGCCGTGCTGCTGCTCACCGGGGTGGTGGCGGTGCTGCTCAACGTCTCGTCGCTGCGTTCCAACCAGGGCACCGAGCTGACCACGTCGGCGGCGATGATGGTCACGGCCATGTCGGGCATCCTGTGCGGCCAGGGCCACACGCTGCCGCCCGCCGCCGTCATGGTGATCGCCACCGCGCTGCTGGCCTGGAAGGAGCGGTTGACCGACTTTTCGATGGGCCTGTCGGAGGGCGAGATTCGCTCGGCGCTGCTGCTGGCGATCCTGGCCATCGTCATCTATCCGGCGCTGCCCACCGGAACCGTCGGCCCGGGCAACCTGATCGAGCCCCGCTTCGTGTGGGTGACGGTGATCCTGATCGCCGGCATCGGTTTCTTCAACTACGTGCTGTGGAAGATGTACGGCACGCGCGGCACCGAGCTGTCGGGCTTCTTCGGCGGCCTGATCAACAGCAACTTCACGGTGATCGAGCTGTCCGAGCGCGTGCGCGAGGTGGGCCAGGCATTCGTGCCCACCGCGTATCGCGGCATTCTGCTGGCCACCACCGCCATGGTGGCGCGCAACGCAACCTTGCTGCTCATCCTCGCGCCGCAGGCGCTGGCGGGAGCGCTGTCGGCGTTCGCGCTGATGGCGCTCGCCAACGTGGCGCTGGTGGTGCGCAGCATGCGCGACCGCGACCGCGACGGAGCCGGCCACCGACCCTCGCCCGAGATCGAACTGGAGCTGCCGTTCTCGCTTGCCCAGGCCCTCAAGTACGGCGCCATCTTTCTCGTGCTGCACGTGGTGGGCGCGCTGACGCAACGCCATTTCGGCGATGCGGGCTTTTACTTCGTGAGCGTGGTGGGCGGCCTGCTGTCCAGTGCCAGCGCGGTGGCCGCCGCCGCGACGCTGGCCGAGCAGGGCAACATCGCCCCCATCACGGCGGGCGTGGGCGCGGTGCTGGCGTCGTTCACCAGCCTGGTGTTCAGCCTGTCGTTCGTGTTGCGCACGCGCAGCCCGCAGTTGATTCGCACACTGGCGCTGTCGATGGTGGCGGTCGGGGTGGCGGGGTTGGTCGGGCTGCTGATCAGCCACTGGGCCGAACCCTGGGTCATGCAGGTGATCGACTTCGCGCGCAAGGCCAAGCCCTGAGTGGCGCGGCCAGGCGCGCCGCATGCGCTGGGTTTCAGCCGCGCTGCAGCAAGCCGTCCAGCTGCGCATCCCAGCTGGCGCCGGGCAGCAAGTCGTCCAACTGGCGGTCGGTGAGGTCGAAGGCGGGCCGCAGCACCTGGGCCAGCACGGCGCGAAAGTCGTGGTGCACCGGCACATCGCGCCGCTCGTGCAGATTGGCCGGGGCCAGGCCGCTCCACTGACCGTGCCAGCGTCCGCCCGCCACGCGCGGGCCGATCAGCCACATGGCGTTGCCGTGGCCGTGGTCGGTGCCGCGCGTGCCGTTTTCGAAGGCGGTGCGGCCGAACTCGCTGGCCATCACGATCACGTCGCCCGGGCGGTCGAAGTCGCGCGCCAGCTGGGCCAGCGCCGCGCCCAGGTTGCGCAGGCTGCCCGCCAGCTGGCCGGTGACAGCGCCCTGGTTGGCGTGCGTGTCCCAGCCCCCGGCCGACAGGAACCCGATGCGCAGGGCGCGCTCCTGCCGCATCAGGGTGCCCAGGTTGCGGGCATCCTGGACCAGCAGCGCGGGTGGCGCGGCACCGTTGTCGGCGGCCTGCATTTCGCGGCCCAGATCCTGGGCGGTTTGCAGCCGGCTCTCGGCTCCCTGGCGGAACGCGCGGGAGAGCTCGTCTGCGCCGTCGTAGAGCGCCAGCAACGCTTCGCGTGCCGCCGCGTTCTGCAGTGCGCCGGTTTGTTGCGCGGCGCGCCCGCGCGCGACCAGCTTGACCCGTTCGGCGCCCGCCAGGATGCGCGGGTTCGATTCGCCCACACCGAGTGCATGCACGCGGTCGGCGGTGCCGCCGAAGGCCGCCAGCCGATTGAGCCAGCCCGGCGTGTCGCTGCTGCGACCCAGGCGGGCGGTCTCCCAGTGGTACTGCGCGTCGAAGTGCGAGCGCGTCGGATCGGGCGAACCGGCGGCGGGGATGACGGCCAGTCGGCCCTGGCGCCACAGCGGCAACAGGTCGGCCAGTGCGGGATGCAGGGCGAAGTGCTGGTCGAGCCTCAGCGCGGCTTGATCGCTGCCGTCGGGCACGGGCAGGGCGATGCTGGAGCGCAGCCGGGCGTAGTCCGGGTCGGACCAGGGCACGAACAGCGACAAGCCATCGATCGCGCCGCGCAGGAACACCACCACCAGCCGCCCGTCGCCCCGGGCGTCGGGCAGGGTCTGGGCGAAGCCGCGTGGTGCCAGACCGAGGGTGGCCACCGTACCCAGCAGCCGGCGTCGCGTCAGTCGGGAAGTCATGGAATGCTCCTGATCGAATAGCTGCTCTGGCTTGACAGGCAAGCGCTGCAGCAGGTTTTGCCGGCAAATTTCACTTCATCATGAAGTCGCGGCTGGCGAGCAGCAGCGCGGCGCGCATCGAAGCCGGCTGCGCGTCGATGTGTCGCCGTGTGGCCGGTTGCGCGAAGTCGGTCAGAAAATCGACCACTGGTTCGCGCCGCGCCAGTTGCAGCGCCCAGTCCGCGCGACGCGTGAGCGCCTCGGGCGCGAGCCATGTGGCGCGATCCACCTTGTAGCCGTCCGGCGTGGGCCAGCGCAGCACGCCTTGACCCGCGCCCCGCAGCAGGGCCAGGGCCTGGTTGATCTCGCGTTCGCCCTGCGGGCCAGCGCACGCGGCAAGCGTGGAGCACGCGTAGTCGAAGGGCGTCTTGAACAGGGTGTTGGCCGGGTCCAGGAACGCTGGCGAGCGCACCAGCGTGCGCAGCACCGCGCGCGTGTCGCCGCCGCTGGACTGGAAGGCACGGGCCAGTTGCTCGACCAGTGCCGGTGGCGGCTGGTCGGCGACGAACCACTGCGCCATCCGCAGCGCGATGCGCCGCGCGGTGGCGGGGTGTGCGGCCAGCATGCGGATGGCGGCAATGCCCTCGGCCTCGCCCGATTGGGCTTCGCCCGCGCCGCCGAACGAGCGGCCGAGCACGGTCTTGGCGCCCGTGTCGTGCCCGCGCGGCGCGAAGCGAAAGCCATCGTCCTGGCGTGGCCCGACGGTCCAGCCGGTGAGTACGCGGGCGAGCTCGCGCACGTCCTGCTGGGTGTAGCCGCTGCCCGCGCCCAGGGTGTGCAGCTCCATCAGTTCGCGCGCGTAGTTTTCGTTCAGCCCGCGGCGCTGGTTGCCTTGCACGGCGCCATCGGCCACGCTTTGCACCTGGTCCAGGTAGTACAGCATGGCGGGGTGGCGGGCGCTGGCGAGCAGCAGGTCCTCGAAACGGCCCAGCGCGTGGGCGCGGATGGCGTGCACGGCGTAGTGGCCGGCGAAGGGACGCACCGTGCCCTTGTCGGCCGAGACGTTGAGGTGGTTGAACCAGAACTCGGTCATGCGTGCCAGCAGCGGGCTTTCGAGTTCGGGACGGCTGCACGCGGCCAGGCGCCAGACCGCCGCTTCGCGCACGATGCGGGCGCTGTAGCGGGCCGGGTCCGAGTCGCTGGACGCCGCGTTCGCCATCGTCATGGCGGCGCTGGCTTGCGCGTCACGGCGTTCGCGGCGGGCAGCGCGCTCTTGGGCGACGTGTTCAAAAAGGGTCGGCAGCGGCGCGTCGAAGTCGCCCGGCAAGCCGTCCAGCCGGACCGCTCGGTGGCTGGCAGCGAACGCCGTGTCGATCTCGCGCGACGCCCATGCGAGCGGCCCGCCCGCTTGTTGCACCTGAGCCAGCAGCGCCGGCGTGGGCCCGTAGCCCAGGCGCGAGAGCACGCGCCAGGCGTGGGCGCACTCGATCGGCAGGTCGCTGGCGCGCGCCCACGGGATGGCCGCCGCAGTGGCGCCGGCCACGGCCAGCAACAACGCACGGCGGCGCGACAGTGGAAGAAGACTCGGTTTCATGGCCTTGCCCTGATGGCGGCGGCCGCGGCACACACGGCCCCAACCTTCATGCCAACGGTTGG
>CAZGOL010000061.1:0-13895 GCA_964527755.1 uncultured Ottowia sp. | reverse complement strand
CCGGCATCTCGGGCACGCCGGCATTCTGTACGACGCTGGCCAACCGTTGCCGTACGCTGTGATTGAGTCCGGCCGGCGCCTGAGCACCCAGCATTTGCGCGACGCTGACGGTCTTGCCAGGGTCGTAGCGGCGGTTGCTGCCGATGGCTTGCTCGAACGCGTTGGCCCGGGTGTGAATCGCGTCCAGGTCTGGTGCGACCAGCAACACGGCGTGGGCCAGCACGGTGTGGCTGGCGAAGCCTGCTTGATGGCGAGGGAGGGCACGCCAATATTGGGCGGTGCCGGCGATCTTGCGCACATAGGCGCCCGAACCGCAGGCGAGGTTGAAGCGACCGTCGCAAAACGATCCGGCGACGGCTTGCCAATGTGTCTCGACGCCCAGGCTCTCCAGGGCGTGCTGCATCAGTCGGCACAGGTGGACGTAGACGCACTCCATCCACAGCCCGGGCGTGCCTGGCAGTGCGTAGGCCAGGCTCAGGTTCAGGATGCCGGGACCCTGCGGCACCAGGCCACCGCCGGAAGGCCGCTCATACACCGGGCAGCCGTTGGCGGCAAATTGCACGGCGACGGTGTCCAAACGCGGGTACTTCCGATAACTGCGCGGCACGACCAGTGACGTGGGTGCCTGCCACAGTCGGGCGCTGGGAACATCGGCTTGCCGCAGCAGATCGAGATCGGCGGCAATCGGGTCGGCTTCGCCGGCCGGCTCACTGACCAGGCGAAAGCGCATGGACCGATCGCGCGAATGGAAAAGATCAGAGTCGAGCCAGCCGCTCGAGCGCCGTGCGCAGCGTTGCATCGCGCTTGGCAAAGCAGAAGCGGATGGTCTTTTGCTCGAATTTGCTGCCGTAGAACGCCGACAGAGGAATGGCTGCGACACCGTGTTCGCGGGTGAG
The DNA here is from genome assembly GCA_964527755.1 of uncultured Ottowia sp. Classification (GTDB taxonomy): domain Bacteria; phylum Pseudomonadota; class Gammaproteobacteria; order Burkholderiales; family Burkholderiaceae_C; genus Ottowia. Next base: position 12,999 of record CAZGOL010000061.1, on the reverse strand, counting down.
CCATTGACAGAAGTCGGCTTCGCCCAGGTCGCGCTCGGGGCCGGACATGTCGGCGTAGCTGGCGGTCTGGAAATACGTACCTTCGCAGGGCAGCAGACGAAAGCGCGTATGCGCCAGGCCCGCGCGAAACAGATCGCGCTTGGCCGCGTAGAAGGCGGGCAGTTCCAGGTAAGGCGTCGGGTCTTTGAGGTAAGCCGCCAGTCCGTACTGCATGGGGGTGTTGACCGTGAACACGTTGAACTGGTGGACCTTGCGGAACTCCGCCGTCAGGGAAGCCGGAGCCGCCACGTAACCCACCTTCCAGCCGGTGACGTGAAAGGTCTTGCCGAAGCTGGAGATGATGAAGGCGCGCGCGGCCAGACCGGGGTAGCGCGCGGCGCTCTCGTGGCGCAGCGGGGCGTACACCATGTGCTCATACACCTCGTCGCTGATGAGCAGCACGTCGGTGGGTGCCAGCAATTCATCGAGCTTGTGCATGTCGGCGGCGGTCCAGACGGTGCCGCTGGGGTTGTGCGGGCTGTTGACCAGGATGGCGCGCGTGCGGGGTGTGAGTGCGGCGGCGATCTTTCCGAAGTCGGGGCGAAACGTTCCAGGCGTCAAGGGGACGCGAACCACGGTCGCGCCGGTCAGCTCGATGTTCGGCACATAGCTGTCGTAGGCCGGTTCGAGCACGACCACTTCGTCGCCCGGCCCCGCGCAACACAGGATGGCTGTCAGGATCGCCTGGGTGGCGCCGGCGGTGACGGTGATTTCGCTGCCGACGTCGTAGTGGCGGCCGTACAGAGCCTGCGTCTTGGCGACGATGGCTTGGCGCAGCGGTTCGGCGCCCGCCATGAACAGGTACTGGTTGTGGCCAGCCAGCATGGCGTCGTGGACGGCTTCGATGAGCCCGGGGTCACAGCTGAAGTCCGGAAACCCCTGACCCAGGTTGACCGCCTGGTGCCGCGTGGCCAGGGATGACATGACCGTGAAGATGGTGGTGCCGACGTTGGGCAGCCGCGACGGGAAAACGGGGGTGCGTTCAGAGCTCATAGTCGTTCATGTGTCCGCTCATGGCCTTGAGAATCAGGTCCTTGTCCAGCCGGTCGGACAGCAGGCTGGCGAAGTGATAGACGAAGTCGCGCAACCAGGCGCCGCGCTTGAGCGCCACTCGCGCCACGTTGCGCCCCAACAGCGCTCCCAGCGGGCGGGCGATGAGGTCGGCCTCCTGATCGTCCGCCATGGCCATCTCGGCGACGATGCCGATGCCCAACCCCAGTCGCACGTAGGTCTTGATGACGTCCGAATCGATCGCCTCCAGGACGATGCGCGGCGCCAGGCGGCGTTGCGCGAACGCGGCATCGATGCGCGTGCGACCGGTGAACGAGGGGTGGTAGGTGACCAGGGGTTCGGCCGCGATGTCCTCCAGCGTCACGCGTTCCTTTTTTGCCAGCGCGTGCCCGCGTGGCATCACCAGGACGTGCTGCCATTCGTAGCAGGGCAGGGTGACCAGTTCGGGATACTCGGCCAACGATTCGGTGGCGATGCCGATGTCGGCCACCTCGTCGATCACCATGCGTGCCACCTGTTCTGGCGTGCCTTGGTGCAGGCTGATCGTGACTTTGGGATAGCGCTGGCGCAGCTTGGCCACCGGCGTCGGCAGCACATAGCGCGCCTGCGAGTGGGTGGTGGCGATGGACAAGGTACCGCTGTCCTGCGCGCTGTACTGTTCCCCGATGCGCTTGAGGTTGCCGACCTCGCGCAAGATGATCGCCACACTGGCCAATACCTGTTCGCCGGGTTCGGTCACGCGCTTGAGCCGCTTGCCGTGGCGCGCGAAGATCTCGACCCCCAACTCGTCCTCCAGCTCGATGATCGCTTTCGATACTCCGGGCTGCGAGGTGTGCAGTGCCTTGGCGGCCTCGGTCAGATTCAGGTTGCGGCGTACGGCTTCCTGAACGAAACGAAACTGATGGAGATTCATGGTGCACGCATATGAAGCGCCATCATTATGCAATCGACAATCTAAGCACCGTCACCGCCGGCTCTCACTGGCGAAGCACGAGCCAGCCGAACGCCGCCAGCGACAGCAGCGAATAGAGCAAGCCGGGCGCGGCCGCGGCCAGCCAGGGTTCGAGCTCGCGAAGGTTGCCGATGAAGCCGAACACGTTGTTGAGCAGGAAGAAGCTGATGCCGACCAGCACGCCCAGAAACACGTAGCCGGTGATGTTGCCGGTGCGAAAGTGCAGGTAGGCAAAGGGCAGCGCCAGCACCATCATCACCAGGCAACTGAGCGGATAGAAGACCTTGCGCCAGAACTCGATCTGGTAGCGCTGGGCGCTCTGGCCGTTGGCTTGCAGATGGTTGATGTAGTGAAACAGGTCGACCGTCTGCATGCGGTCGGGGCTCAGCAGCGCGGCCGCCACCATGTCCAGCGAGATCTTGGTGGGCCATGACCAGGTCGGCATGTGCTCGACGCGAATCGACGGTTGCGAATCATCCACGTGCGCCAGATCGCGCCGTTGCACGTCCTGCAGAATCCACGCGTGCTCGCCGAATGCGCCGGACGCTGCCTTGGTGGTCGACAACAGGCGCCCGCTGGCGCTCTCGAACTCGAAAATGCGCAGGAAACTCATTTTTGCGTCGGGGCTGAGCGATCCGACATTGATCGAGTAGCTGCGTTCGCCCTCCCGGTCCTTCAGCCACGCGCCGGTGCGGCCGATCGTGACGTCCAGCCGCGCGCGCCCTTGCACCGCGCTCGCCGCCCGGTTCGCCGCCGGCGCGACGTAGTCGCCGAACAGGAAGGTCAGCGCCACGAATCCGAGACCGAGCACCAGCAGCGTTCGCAGTGCCGTGAGCGGCGTGAGCCCGCTGGTTCGCAGGATGGTGTATTCGGAACTTTCGGCCAGTCGCGCCATCACGTAGATGGTGCCGATCAACGTCGTGATCGGCAGCAGTTCGTACAGGTGACCGGGCATTTGCAGCACGACATACGTCAGCGCGCGCGCCAGCGTGTACGGGTTGTTCGGACCTTGCACGAAGCCGAGCTGGTCGACGAGATCGAACACGAAGAAGAGCAGCAGGAATGCCAGGGTGACAAAACCCACCGCCCGCAGCACTTCGGAATAGATGAGGTGGCGAATCGTCCTCACGGTGCGGTCTCGCCCGCGTGACGGCGTACTCTGACGCCACGCCAATTGCGCTCGCGCCAGCGCATCCAGCCAATGGCCGCGAACAGGATCCCACCGTGCAACATCAGCACGAGCGTGGCCGTGCCGATTCGCTCGCGCTCGATCCAGTTTTGCCCCACGCTCAGCAAGTTGTAGTAGGTGGCAAAAGCGAACAGGGCGAACACCAGGCCCGCACTGCGGCCCACGCGCGGATTGACGCGAGTCGTCGCCAGCGCGATCAGCACGCAATTGATGGCCGCGAGCACCATTCCCAGGCGCCACGACAGTTCTCCCAGATCGCGTGGGTTGGGCTCGCTCAGCAGGCTCGGTGTGGACTTGAGTCGCGGGGAATCGCCGGCGACGGGGCTCGCGACGCGCCGGTTGATGAGGTTGTCGTATTCGGCGAACTCGCTCACCCGCATGGCGCCGGTGGCGTTCTCGGTTTGCAGGCGAAAGCCCTGTTCCAGCACCAGAAATCGTTCATCGCCTTCCGTCCTGATGCGACCGCGGAGTGCCGAAATCACCGCATCGGTCCCACCTTCGGTGGTGGCGATGAAGATGTTGGCACCGGTGTTCGCATCGATCGTGTCCTTGTCGATGAAGAACACGCGCTGCCCGCCGGCCGACTCGATGAAGCGCCCGGGTGCCACGCGTTCGATGTCGTTGCGTGCCTGGTAGCGTTCGCGCAGTTCAAGAATCTTCTCGTTCGACCAGGGCCACACGACCAGCACCAGCACCGCGATCACCAGCAGCACCGGCCACGCGAAGCGCAGCAATGGGCGCACGAAACTCGACAGACCCTGCCCGCAGGAAAACCAGACCACCATCTCGCTGTTTGCGTACATGCGCGTCAGCGTGGCCGTGATCGCCACGAACAGGCTCAGCGTGAGGATGGTCGGCAGGTGGCCAAGCACCGTGTAACCCATGACCAGCATCACTTCGGAGGGATTGACACGTCCCACCGTCGCCTGGCCGAGCGTGCGGATCAGCATCACCGTCATCACGATGGTGATCAGCACCACCAGGGTGGCGCCGAAGCTGCGGCCCAGCTCCTTGCGCAAAGAGGAATCGAATAACATCGGTCGGAAAGGAGAACTGGTCGATTATGGACTTCGAACTCGGCGCATTGCGCCTGTCGGGCGCCGTCGCCCAGCGCACGCCGGCGCTGGTGGTTCTGGTGGCCGATGGGTTCGAACCCGGTGCAGACGCGCTGTCGACACTCATTCGCAAGGCGCTGGCCAGTGGCGACTTCAAGACCGAGGCGGGCACGCTGCTGTCCAGTTATGGCGCGCCAGGCGTGGTGGCGGAGCGCGTGCTGCTGGCCGGTGTGGGCGACGCGAGTGCAACGCACGTGCGCAAGGCAGTGACCGCGGCCATCGGCGCGCTGCGTCGTGGTCCGGCACGGAACGTGACGCTGTGCTTTGCCCAGGCGCCCACGGCCGTCCATGTCGCCGTGCTGGCGGTGGCCGAGGCATGCTACGTCTATCACGCGACCAAGGGCAAGGGCTTTGCACGCACCCTGCCCAAGCTGACGCACGCCACGATCGCGGTGCCCGACGTCGCGGCGGTGCGCATCGAGTTCGAACGAGCCGTGGCGATTGCACGGGGCATCGAGTTCGCCCGCGAGTGGGCCAACCGACCGGCCAATCACGCGACGCCCACCCTGCTGGCACGCGCCGCGCAAGGTCTTGCCAAGCTGCCGCGCATCCAGTGCGAGGTGTTGGGCCCGCGTGAGGTCGAGCGCCTGCGCATGGGAGCATTCCAGGCCGTCGCGCGCGGGTCGAACGAGCCGCTGCGTTTCATCGTGCTGCGCTACAGCGGCGCCGCACGCGGCCAGGCGCCGGTGGTGCTGGTGGGCAAGGGCATCACCTTCGATTCGGGGGGCATCTCGATCAAGCCGGCCGCCGAGATGGACGAGATGAAGTTCGACATGAGCGGCGCGGCCAGCGTGCTGGGCGTGTTTCGCGCCCTGGCCGACCTCGGGCCTGCGCTGAACGTCGTGGGATTGATCCCGGCCTGCGAGAACCTGCCCAGCGGCAGTGCCGTCAAGCCGGGAGACGTGGTGACCAGCATGAGCGGGCAAACCATCGAAGTCCTCAACACCGACGCCGAAGGGCGCCTGGTGCTGTGCGACGCGCTCACCTACGCCGAGCGCCTGAAGCCACGCGCCGTGGTCGACATCGCCACGCTCACCGGAGCGTGCGTCATCGCGCTGGGTGCCGTGCGCAGCGGCCTGTTCGCCAGCAGCGACGCCCTGGCGCAGGCGTTGCAAGCCGCTGGCGAGCGCGCACTCGATCTCTGCTGGCGCATGCCGCTGGACGACGAGTACGCGGAAGGCCTGAAGAGCAATTTCGCCGACGTTGCCAACGTGGCCGGCCGGCCGGCGGGTGCCGTCACGGCAGCGAAGTTCCTGCAACGCTTTGCCGGTGCCTTCGACTGGGCGCACCTGGACATCGCCGGAACCGCCTGGCGGCATGGCCCGGCCAAGGGTGCCACCGGGAGGCCGGTGGGCCTGCTGGTGCACTATCTGCTGGGGCAGGAATTGCCGGTGGTGCCTGCGACGCGCAAGCCGCGCGCGGGCCCAACCAAACGGCGGCCGAGCTGACTCGAAAGCGGCACCCCGGCATGACCCGAGTCGAGTTTCACCACAACCTGCCCGACAAGCTGGACTACGCGTGCCGGTTGCTGCGCAAGGTCTACCGTCGTGGCGAGGCGGTGCAGGTGGTTGCGCCACACGCCGTGCTGCTGTCGCTCGACGCGGCGCTCTGGAGCTTTTCGGCGCTCGATTTCATTCCCCACTGCAGCGCAGATGCTCACCCGACGCTGCGCACCGCATCGCCCATCGTGCTCGCCAGCGACTGTGCAGGAGGGGTCGAACGCGCGGGCGTGCTCGTGCATCTGGGCGAAGTCGTGCCGGCGGGTTTCGAGCGCTACGAGCGCCTGATCGAGCTCGTGAGCCAGGACCCCGATGACCGTGCGCAGGCCCGCCTGCGCTGGCGCCATTACGCGGATCGAGGTTATCCAGTCCAAGGCCACGATCTGGCCGTTTCGCGAGACCGCCAATGACCGATGATCGAGATTCGCCGCCGTTTGCGACGCGCATCGTGCCGACCTTGACCGAAGTGGTCCCCATCCGCGGTGTCGCGACGGGGCTGGCGCCCGGGGCAGCGGCCGCGCCCGTTTCCGTTTCCGCCCCGAAACCAGCCGATCGTGCGGGCGAGGCGGCCGCCCGGGTGCTGGCCATGCTGCGGCCCGAGCTCGATCGGCAGATTGCCGAAGCGGTGTCGCGTGCCTTGCACGAACAAATGCAGGGCCTGCATGCCCGGGTGCAGCAGACGGTCGCCGACGTGGTGCGAGACGCAGTGGACAGGGCACTGCGCGAGGCCGACGGACGACCGACGCGGTAATAACCTGTAACCAGCAGATGCCCGAACTTAGCGTGTTCCCTATGTTTCAGGATGCGCAAAGTGCGCTATCGTTCGCGCCCGTTGATGCACCTTCGTGCCACTCAACTTTTTTTGGAGGCTTTTTTTTATGCAGCTCAAGCTCAAACTGACCCTGGTCGCCGCACTGGCCACTGCAGCTGGTTTTGCCAGCGCACAAGAGCAAGTGGTCAAGATCGGTAGCGTGGCGCCCATGTCGGGTGGCCAGGCACACTATGGCAAAGACAATGCCAATGGTGTGATCATGGCGGTCGAGGATCTGAACAAGCAGAACATCACCATCGGGGGCAAGAAGATCAAGTGGGAGGCCGCCGTCGAGGACGACGCCGCCGATCCCAAGCAGGGCACCGCCGTCGCACAGAAACTGTGCGACATGAAGGTCAACGGCGTGGTCGGCCACCTGAACTCGGGCACCACCATCCCCGCGTCCAAGGTCTACCACGACTGCGGCATTCCGATGGTCACCGGCGCGGCCACCAACCCCGACCTGATGAAGCCTGGCTACAAGGAAATCTTCCGCATCATCGCCAACGACAACGCGCTGGGCGCCGGCATGGCGCACTACGCCAAGGACGTGCTGAAGGCCAAGACCGTAGCCGTCATTGACGACCGCACCGCCTATGGGCAGGGCCTGGCCGATATCTTCGCCAACACCGCCAAGCAGCTTGGGCTGAACGTGGTCGATCGCCAGTTCACCACCGACAAGGCGACCGATTTCATGGCCATTCTGACCGCCATCAAGGGCAAGAAGCCCGACGCGATCTTCTACGGCGGCATGGACCCGCAAGCCGGCCCGATGCTGCGCCAGATGGACCAGCTCGGCATGAGCAACGTGGCATTCATGGGCGGCGATGGCGTGTGCACGGTGAAACTGGCGGAGCTCTCGGGTGGCGCCAAGTCGCTGGCCAAGACGGCTTGCGCCGAAGGCGGCACCTCGCTGCAGAAGATGCCCGGTGGCGTGGAGTGGAAGAAGCGTTATGACGCTGCCTATCCCAACCAGTTCCAAGTCTACAGCCCCTACACCTACGACGCCACGATGCTGCTGGCCGACGCCATGAAGCGTGCCGACTCGACCGATCCGAAGGTTTATCTGCCCAAGCTGATCGAGTCCAGCTTCAAGGGCATTACCGCGACCATCGCGTTCGAGCCGAGCCACGAAGTCAAGAACGCGTCCATCACGATCTCCACCTACCCGGGCGGCAAGAAGACGCCGATCCAGTGATCGTCATCGATTGCTGACCGGCAACCAGAAAACCACCCTTCGGGGTGGTTTTTTTGTGCCTGGTGGTCGGTCGAGCAGCCCGCCGGCGTTGCCATCGCCTCGTTCAGTGCATCGCCCAGCGGGCGAGCAGCCGAGGCCACAGCAGGTTGAGCGCCAGACCGGCGATCACCAGTGCGGCGGCCGCCAATTTCCACGGCGGCAACGGTTCGCCCAGCAACAGTACCGAGCTGCCAATGCCGAACACCGGAATCAGCAGCGCGAATGGCGTGACGGTAGCCGCCGGGTAGCGTGCCAGCAACCAGTTCCACACCCCGAAGCCGAACAGGGTGTTGCCCACCGACTGCCAGGCCACCGCAGCCCAGGTCAACCAGTCGGCCTGCACGACGCCGCTCGTGATGCGCGGCCAGCCTTCGAGCAACCAGCTCAGCAGCAGCAGGGGGGGCACCGAAAAAAGACTGGTCCATGCCATGTATGCCAGTGCGTTCACCGGCCCGGCGCTGCGGCCGACCATGTTGCCGATGGCCCAGCACATCGCGCCGGCGAGGGTCAGACTCAGGCCGAACACGTTGGTCTGACCGTCGGTGTGGGAGGCGATGACGGCGATACCGGCCATCGCGATGAGCCCGGCCACGGCCTGGAATGGGCGGGGTCGCTCGCCTTCCAGCAGCATCGCCAGGGCGATCGTGAAGAACACCTGCGCCTGCATCACCAGCGACGCCAGGCCGGGCGAAATGTCGCGCGTCATGGCGTAAAACAGCAGGCCGAACTGGCCAACCCCGATGGTCAGCGCGTAGAAGATCAGGTTGCGCCACGAGACGGCCGGGCGCGGCACCAGCAGCACCAGCGGCACCGCCGCCAGGGCGAAGCGCAGCGCCGCCATCAGGATCGGCGGCAGGTGCACCAGCGCCACCTTGATGACGACGAAATTGCTGCCCCAGATGGCCACCACGACGAGCGCCAGCAGCAAGTGGCGCAGCGAGAGGGAGGGCGCCTGGCTGACCATCATCGGAGGAAGCGGCTGGCGCGCAGGACGCGCGCAACCGAGCGCGCCACCGGCAGCGGCTCGTCATGGAGCGTGGCCGCCAACACCTCGCCGCACAACACGGCCAGGGTCAGGCCACGGGCGCCCAAACCGGTGCACAGATGGATCGGCAACCGGATCGATGCTACTTTATCGATAGCTGTTTGGGCGTATCCAGCAAGCGCTGGCGGCTGATTCTGCCTGGAATTCTGGAAGGCCCCCACCGCTGGCAGGCGGTCCGGCAGGGTGGCACGCACCCCCGCCCACGCCTTGGCACGCCCGTCCAACCATTGCGCATCCAGCAGCGTGGCGGCTGCTGGCAGCAGTTCATGCAGGCGCTCGCGGTTGCTGGCGTGATCCGGCGCCGTGCACGTGGCCAGGGTGTTCTCGCGCTCGAACGTGGAGCCCGTGACCCAACCGGGTCCGCCGGACCCCGGAAGATGGGCGATCAGGCTGCCATGGCCGTTGACGGGAAAACGGGGCAGGCTTTTCGCGTCGTCGCCGGTGGGCATGGGGCCGAAAGCGATCTGGCCGCGCAATGCGTGCAGCGGCAGCGCATCATCGAGCAACGCACGCGAATCGAAGCCGGCGGCCACCACTACCAGGTCCGCGGTGGCCAGTGGTTCGCCCGCCTCGTCGCGCAGGATCCATTCCCCATGGCTGGTTTCGAGGTGCCCGACCCGCGCTTGCCCGCGCCAATCGATACCGGGTGCGCGCAGCATCGCACGCACCAGTGCGGGTGGGCGTATCCAGCCCGCCTGCACGTGCCACAGCGCCGGGTGCGCTTCGTCCAGCAGTGCGCGCGCGGCGTCGGCCTGGCGCCGCGTCAGTGGGTCGATCGCGTCCAGGCTTTGCGGGCGACCGGCGGTGCTGGCGACGGCGTCCCGCCAACTCGCCGGCCGGCGGCGTTTGCCCGGTTCATGTCGTTCGAGCACGCCGGTAGTGGCAAAGTCGATGCCCTCGTGCAGCAGGTTTGCGGCACGCGCCAGCGTCGCACGAACCCCGGCTCGGGTCAGCACGGACAGCGGCCGATCATCGGGTGAAACGTGGGGTGCGACGACGCCGGCGGGCAGGCCGCTGGCGCCACCGGCGGGTTCGCCCGCACCGTCGAGCACCGTGACCCGCCAGCCGCGCCGCGCCAGGCTGAACGCGACCGACGCCCCGGCCAGCCCGCCCCCCACGACGGCGCAGCGGCCGGGTCGATCGGCAGTGGAAGGAAACGTCGTCGAGGACGCCTGCCGGCCTGGCGCGAAGCGGGCGCGCAACGCGTGGCGCTTGGGTGGCACACCGGGCACGCGCTCGACCTCGAAGCCGCATCCGGCCAGCCGCTCGCGCACCTCCCTGGCCACGCACCAGGTGGCCGCGCTGGCACCCGGCCGCAGCCGCCGTGCCGCCTCCTGCAGCGTCGCGGCGCTCCACATGTCGGGATTGCGCGTGTGGCCGAAACCGTCCAGGTAGAGCGCATCGTGCGCGCCGCTCAGCTCGGCCAGCGCGTGTTGGGCGTCGCCGATCGCCAGCGTGAGCAAGACGTGTTCATCGTCGAAACACAGGCGGTGCACGCCCGGCAGCAGCCCATGCCACTGGCGTGCCAGCGCCGTCGCGAGCGGCACCAACTCGGGAAATTCGCGGGCGCCGCGAACCAGGTCCGATGCATCGGGCGGAAAGGCCTCGACGGCGCTGTAGAGCAACCGGGCGGGGCGCTGCGCATCCAGCCGCCAGGCGTGCCAGGTGGCCAGAAAATTGAGCCCGAGTCCGAAGCCCGTTTCCAGCACCGCCCAGCGCGCGGCACCGGCCCAGGCGGCGGGGTGATGGTTCGTCGGCCACAGGTCGCACCCGCCCAGGAAAACGTGCCGGGCCTGTGCAAGACCGCCGTGCGCCGCGTCGCCCACACTGCGGTAGATATCGCCGAAACGCGGGCTGACCGGCGTGCCGTCGGCTCGCCAATGCACGGTCGGCGTCGGTGGCGAAAGGGTGTCGGGAGAGGGCGCCATGGTCGCGCGATCGTGGATGACAAGTGTCGTGGCTCGGGCGGACGCCATTCGTTTCGGCCCGCCCGGCTCGCCGCCACCCCGCGTCGAGCCGGGCGGCTCCGATGGAGCCTCCTGACTTTTTCCGTCGTGGCGCGGGACGAGCCTCGGGACGCGATTTTCGGTTTGCGTTTGCGGATCGGGCGCGGGTTGCACTGTAGCAACCTTGAGCGTCCCGCCACGGGGTGGGTGAATCACGGATACTGCGGCATGGCGAACCGACGCGATCGCGCGACTCCATCATGACTTCGACCTCGACCACACACCACCTCGACCCGGACCTGTTTGCGCGCGCCCAGAGCCTGCTCGATGACGAATGGCTGGCGCGCGATGCCGATCTGGCGCCCGTGCTGCCGCTGGTGCTTGGGCGTGGCGTGGGACAGGACTGGCACAAGGCCGGCACCTTCCGCCACCACCTGGTGGGCGTGGCGCGCACGCTGGCCTTGTGGCGCCAGCCGCGCGACGTGCGTCTGCTGGGTCTGCTGCACAGCGTGTATGGCAATGCGTTCGTCGACCTGGTCAAGTTCGACCCGGCGCGCGAGCGGGCGCGTCTGTGCGAGGCCGTGGGCGAGCAGGCTGAGGAGCTGGTGCATGTGTTTTGCACCGCATCGCGCGCGCAATTCATCCGTCAGGTGCTGGCCGGCCGGATCGAGCCCGACGGCAGCGTGGTGCTGGCGGACCGCACGCTGGCGCCCGACGTGGTGGCCGCCTTCATCGTGGTGAGCATGGCCGACACCTGCGAGCAGTGGTTTGCCTGGCAAGACGACATCTTCAGCGGCTTTCCCGACGTGCCGCAGGTGCCGCAGGCCGCGCACTGGATGGCCGCGCTGTGGCCCGGCCCCATGCGTCCGCCCAGCCGCATTTACGCGCACATCAGCCAGTTGGGTGCGGCCTTGCAGCACCCGGCCCTGAAGGGCCTGCTGCCGATGCCGCCGGTGTTCGATCACTGCACGCGCACGCTGGCTGCGGGCGACGAGGCCGCCGCTTCGTCGCTCTATTGGTCGGTGATCTCGCAGGCGCAGCCCCTGGTGCAGATGGACGGCGCCGTGGCCACGCTCGAGCATGCGGCGCGCCTGAACCCGTGGGTGGGCGAGCCGCAGATGCTGCTGGCGCAGCTGCACCTGATCGCCGGGCGCCACGCCGAGGCGCTGGCAGCGGCCGAGAGTGCGTTGCAGTGCTACAGCAGCTGGGGCAATTCCTGGGACAAGCGCGTGCAGTGGGATGCCTGGTTCGCGTGGGCCCGGATCCTGCGCCAGGGCGCGCGAGACCGCGAGTGGCCGGCGCGGCTGGACAAGCTCAACAACGTCGCCCTGCGCCTGTCGCAACCGACATAAGCACATCATCAAACCATCTGAGGCCGCGGCGTGTGGCAGCCGGTCTCTCGCTAGACTCCATGGCAAGGGCGCCTGGGCCACGGACGTGGGCTGCGCCTTCTTCGAAAAATTGGATCAAAACAGGCTGAAAGGCTTGTCCATCTTGCCAAATCAGCTCTCAAAAACATAGTAATCATCACCGATCTGCAGGAGCCCATCATGTCCGATCAATGGAAGTTCGAAACCCAGTCCGTGCACGCCGGCTACACGCCCGATCCGACCACCAAGTCGGTGGCCGTGCCCATCTATCAAACGGTGTCCTACGCCTTCGACGACACGCAGCACGGGGCCGACTTGTTCGACCTCAAGGTGCCGGGCAACATCTACACGCGCATCATGAACCCGACCACCGCCGTGCTGGAGCAGCGCCTGGCGGCGCTGGAGGGCGGCGTGGGCGCGCTGGCGCTGGCCTCGGGCATGACGGCGATCCACTACGCCATCCAGACCATCGCCGCGGCGGGCGACAACATCGTCTCCACCGCCACCCTGTATGGCGGCACCTACAACCTGTTTGCCCACACCTTCCCGCAGATGGGCGTGGAGGTGCGCTTTGCCGACTACCGTGACCCGGCCGCGTTCGGCAAGCTGATCGATGCCCGCACCAGGGCGGTTTACTGCGAATCGATCGGCAACCCGCTGGGCAACGCCACCGACATCGCCGCACTGGCCCGCATCGCGCATGAGCATGGCGTGCCGCTGATCGTCGACAACACCGTGCCCAGCCCCTACCTGTGCCGGCCGTTCGAGCACGGCGCCGACATCGT